>JAJYDC010000015.1 GCA_021777835.1 Bacteroidota bacterium
AAACACAGACGAAGTATAAACAGAGCAAATTAAAGAAGCAATTCGGTAGAAGAGCTGCGATAGAGCCGTTAATAGGACATTTGAAGTCAGACCATAGAATGAAAAGAAATTTTTACAAAGGGATAACTGGTGATTCAATAAATGTCATGTTATCAGCAGCAGCATTTAATTTCAAAAGGATGATGAGAAAATGGGCATCATCTTTTGGGCTCTATTTTTATCGCCATTTTATTTCGCCAATTATTTCTTTTTTCGATCAGGTTATTTGCTCTCAAAAAAGAAATTTGGGTTTTTAAGGGCTGACTAATTATGTATTAACACCTCTTAAGAACTATTTTGAATGTTGTCCCTTCACCCGGGGCAGAGGTCTTAACAAATATTTTCCCTTTATGATAAGACTCTATGATCCTTTTAGATAAACTTAGACCTAGTCCCCAGCCTCTTCGTTTTGTACTATAACCGGGGCGAAAGATATCCCGTCTTCGCTTCATTTCAATGCCTTTGCCGTTGTCTGATACGTCAATTTCAACTTTGCTTTGGTTGGTACTAACGGTAATACTAATTTTACCATTCTTATTTTCAATTGCGTCTAAAGCATTCTTAATAAGATTTTCGATAACCCATTCAAATAATTCGGAATTGATTTCGGCAGAGGCATCCTGATTACCGCTAAGTGTTAACTCAACGCTTTTGCCTGACTGCGGTAGCCTTCGCTGGAAATAATCAACGACTCTTTTCACTTCTTCAAAAACAATCTTTTCTTTTATCTCAGGTTTAGAACCAATTTTAGAGAAGCGGTAAGTAATTTTATTAAGCCGCTGGACATCATTTTCTATTTCGTCAGCAATATCAATTACTTTATCTTGCTCTTTATAGCTCATCTTAAGCATTTCAAGCCACCCCATTAGACTTGAGATAGGTG
This sequence comes from Bacteroidota bacterium, assembly GCA_021777835.1. Lineage (GTDB taxonomy): Bacteria > Bacteroidota > Ignavibacteria > Ignavibacteriales > Ignavibacteriaceae > FEN-1297. The sequence goes on from JAJYDC010000015.1 coordinate 923, forward strand.
TTCCAAATTGATGGGCAGTCTCCTTTGCCATACCAACCCAAATATTACTTTGTTCGCTTCGTTTAATATTGCTAAAGCCTATATATCCTATTATTATAAAAAGTGCTGCAATTATTATTTGAAGAACCGGATAAAATTTCAATTGGTTTACTAAATCTGAATCGCCGTAATGAATTTTCTGAAGTACAACACTATCCTTATACATAATAAGAATCGGTTTGTGGAATTTATCCATCTCCTTTATTCGATTTTCAAAAAACCTCTCTAGCCGTCTTTTAGAAAGCGTAGTATCATATTTAATGTTGCGTATATCTGTTATGTTATATTTATCAGTGATTGATACTTTGTTATGCGGATCAGAATTAATAAGGGGAAAGTCAATTGGTTTTAATATATTTTCAAATAGAAATGTAATGTCAGATTCTGGAGAAGAGGTATTGGCGACATATTCAATCCCTTTTGCATAGAGCATTGCATACTGTCTTTCCTTTTCCTGGAGTTTTCCAACAAGAGATTGAGTGTAAAATAAAGTACCGCCAGCAATAAGAATAGCCAATATTAAAAGGGCAATCTTCATTCTAAGAGAAGCCGGGCCTCCAGACATTTTCATTATTTCTTCCTATTTAATATTTGATAGGGATAAAATTAGTTCACTGATTTTTATGCATCAATAAATAAATGAAATATTAATTTACAAAGTTTGTATTATAAATGACTAAAAATCCAGCCAATATTTCAGCATGTTGAAATAATTTTAAGAGCCGTTATTCCAAGGCATAACGGGGAAGTAGTCAAATCAGTCTACGTAGAACGTTTGCTTACGTTTTGGACCGACAGAAATAATGTTGAAAGTTATGCCGGCCTGTTTTGAAATAAAGGACAAATAATCCTTTGTCTCAGACGGAAGTTCCGAATAAGATAAGCAGTCAGAGATATCCTTGTTCCAGCCGGGCAGAGTCTCATAAATAGGTTTAACCAAAGAGAGTCTTTCAACATCAGTGGGGAATGATTTAATTGTTTTCCCATTTAATTCGTAACCGACGCAGACTTTTAACTTACTGAAACTTCCCAAGACATCAAGCTTTGTAACGGCGCATGTATTTATACCGTTAATCATAGCTGAATATTGTACAAGAGATGCATCAAACCATCCGCATCTTCTAGGGCGACCGGTTGTAGCGCCGAATTCTGCACCGACTTGTCTCAACTTTTCACCTTCGTCATCCAAGAGCTCTGTAGGGAAGGGCCCTAGTCCAACCCTTGTGGTGTAGGCTTTTACAATTCCAATAACCGCATCAATTCTTGTCGGCGGGATACCGGTGCCGGTACAAGCGCCTCCCGAAGTAGGGCTTGAAGAAGTAACATAAGGATAAGTACCATGATCAACGTCAAGAAGAGCGCCTTGAGCGCCTTCAAGCAAGATAGATTTACCGTCGCTAATTGCATTATTCAAATAAGTGGGTACATCTTTTATAAATTTATCAATAGTCTTATCAAATTCAATATACTGTTTAATTATTGCATCAACATCTAATTCATCGTGATCATAAACTTTTTTTAGAAGGATATTTTTCTCTTTTAAGTTTTCTCTTATTTTCTCTTCCAGAACTTTACGGTTAAGAAGATCAACAATTTTAATTCCTTTTCTTGCATATTTATCTATATAGCAAGGACCAATTCCTCGACCGGTAGTGCCAATTTTATTATCTCCGCTTTCACTAATTGAGTCTAGAAGCTTATGGTACGGCATAATTAAGTGTGCATTATGACTTATGAATAGCCTACCGTCTACTTTAATATTATTCTTTTCAAGAAGGGCTATTTCATCAAGTAAAGCTGTTGGGTCAATTACAACTCCGTTGCCTATTACACAAATAACATTTTCTCTTAAAATTCCTGAAGGAATAAGGTGGAGGACATATTTTTTATCGCCTATTTCAACGGTATGACCAGCATTAGCGCCTCCTTGATATCGAGCAACGATATCATAATTCTCACTGAGAATATCTACAATTTTACCTTTACCTTCATCACCCCATTGGCTGCCTACTAGAACCGAAACACTCATTTGAAATCCTTAAAGTTTGAACAAAATAAAACTCCGAATTCTGAAACCCGGAGTTTTATAATGAAATAAAATAAAATACTGAGGTTTATTTTGAAAAGCTTTTAACTGCTTCTTCAACTGTTTCGAAAGATTCAAAGATTGTGATTAATTTTGTAATCACTAATAAACTTTCGATCTTATCTGTTGTCCGGGCTAATCTAAGTTGACCATTTTCCTTTTTCATAGTTGTAAGACCGCTGATTAACATACCTAGACCAGAACTATTCATAAACTTTACTTCAGCTAAATCGATGATAATATTTTTCTTTCCCTCATCTATAAGCTTATGCAAAAGCTCATTAAACTCTTTAGTATCGTCACCGCCCATAACGTTTCCCTTTAGTTCAATGACTACAGCACCGTATTGTTCCTGGGTTTTAATTTTCATTATATCTCCTAAAATTTTGCTGTCAATTTAATTAGTTAGTTTAATTTATGCAAGTAGAAATGGTCAAAATTTGATTTAGTTTAAGATTTTTTTTGTTAGTTTACATCTATAGCACATGAATATTCACTTTAATAAGGTTTTAAGCTGAGAATCTACCTACTCCAATTCATAATTTGACTGATTGAATCAAGAACAGGGACGCCGCAGGTAAGTAACCGTTCTCTTGTTTGATGCCCATTAGAAATAAGAAGACAATCCGCTCCAATTTCCTTTGCGACTTCGTAATCATGTATAGTGTCGCCTATCAAGAGAATATTTTTAAAGTCGATACGCAATTTCTTCATTAGGTCTTTACCTAAGTCAATTTTACTTGCGGCATAAATATTATTTAGTCCGGCAAGGTGCATAAAATATTTATCCACCTTAAAGTGCTTTACAATTTCTACAAGCGTATGATGTGAATATGCAGATAATATTGACTGACTAATTTCTGCGTTGCTAATAAAGTCCAACACTTCTAAAGTATCTGGATATAAACTTGTGCTAAATTTAAGTTTCTCATATTCGATCATCCATTCTTGACCTAATTCTTCGAAAGGATACAATGAAAAATCAAGTCCGGCTTTTTCATAGTAATTTTTAACAGGGAACGTAAAGATATTTTTATAATCAGAAATGGATAGGGGTTTAAGACTTCTTTTAGCAAGAATTCCGTTTATTATTTCAGAGCAAATAGAAACATCATTTAGTAAAGTCCCATTCCAATCCCATATAATATGGCTATAGTAAGTAATCATATTTTGCAACATTGAGGGATAAAAAAAATTATTAGAAAATTTTATTTTGAATAAAGTAACTCATTTTTAACAACTCAGCTTCGTTGAATTGATCAGCCAGAAGCTGCATCCCAATAGGCAGACCCTCTGAATTTTTCCCTACCGGGATGCTTATTCCCGGAATACCGGCAAGATTTGCGGATGTTGTAAATATATCGCTTAGATACATTTCAAGAGGATCGCTTGTCTTTTCACCAATTCTGAAAGCAGTAAAAGGTGATGTGGGAGTTAAGATTAAATCAACTGTTTTGAATGCATTGTCAAAGTCATTCTTAATAAGTCGTCTAACTTTCTGAGCCTTGAGGTAGTAAGCGTCATAATAGCCCGAAGAAAGGACATAAGTACCTAACATTATCCTGCGTTTTACTTCTTTACCGAAGCCATCGGAACGGGATTGCTTATACATATCTAGCAAATTTGATGTTTGTTTAGCACGGAAGCCATATCTAGCGCCGTCATAACGGGCAAGGTTTGATGAAGCTTCGGCAGTTGTTAAAATATAATATGCCGCAATTGTATATTCAGTATGAGGCAGGCTTATATCAATAATTTCGAAGTTATTTTCCTTTAACATCGTGATTATTGAATCAATTGAATTCTTCACTTCAAGAGAAATACCTTCGCCGAAGTATTCCTTGGCAATGCCGATTCTAATTTTCTTATCCAGGTTTAAGTCTTTTGAAAATGAAGGTACAGGTAAGTTAGAGGAAGTCGAGTCAAGTTCATCCAAGCCTGATAGGACTTCAAGAACTAAAGCCATATCTTCGACATTTTTAGCAAATGGTCCAATTGTATCAAAGGAAGATGCAAAAGCAGTTAGGCCAAATCTTGACACTCTGCCGTAAGTTGGTTTAAGACCATAGACACCACAAAATGAAGCAGGCTGTCTAATCGATCCTCCAGTATCAGTACCTAAAGATACATCGCATAGATCGGCAGCTACAGCGGCGGCAGAACCTCCGCTTGATCCTCCCGGTACTCTTGTTATATCAACCGGGTTTAGGACATTTCCGAAAGCAGAGTTTTCGTTAGAAGAGCCCATTGCAAATTCGTCGCAGTTAGTTTTGCCGATAATTATTGCATCTTCATCTAATAACTTCTGAATAGCGCTAGCTGTATAAATTGAATTAAAATCTTTTAGGATATTAGACGAGCAGGTAGTAGGCTTATTCTTAATTGAAAGGACATCTTTAACTGCTATTACTAACCCGGCAAGACTACCATACTTCCCATTTCTTATCTTCTCTTCAATGATTCTGGCGCTGGCTATAGATTCATCATGGAAGGCAAAATTAAAGGCATTAAGATTTTTTTTTACTTCAATTTGAGTAAGAAAATATTTTACATTCTCAACTAAAGAAAGTTTACCTTCTTTGATCAGCTTTAACTTTTCGGAATAATTCTTATAAGGCAGCAAACAAAATCCCAATTAGATAATATAATTAGATAATAATATTCTTAATAAAACAAAAGATGCCGTATGAAAAGACAGAGAGCCGTTTAAGCTGTTTTATCGTCTGACTTTTTATCCGTATTAGAGGCAGGAGTTTTTATTTCTTCATCAACATCCTTTAAGGCTTTCTTAAATTCCCGAATACCTTTGCCTAATCCTTGAGCAAGATCCGGTATTTTCTTAGAGCCGAAAAGTACCATGACTACGAGTAAAATAATTAATAGCTTACCGAAACTTAAATCTTCAAACATTTAAACACCTATAATTATAAATTCTGTTTGTAACTACACAAAAATAATTAGTATAATCGTTATTTTTTATCTGACTTATCATCTTTAGGAGTTGAGACTTTAATATCATCTTCAACATCTTTTAGATTCTTCTTGAATTCCCGAATCCCTTTACCTAAGCCCTGAGCAAATTCGGGTAATTTCTTTGCGCCGAATAAAAGTAAGACGACTACTGAAATTATTACTAATTCTACGGTTCCAATATTATCAAACATATTATCACCTGAAATTTAATTCATGAAATTCTTAACTATTGCATTGAACACCAAACTACCGTCATTTTTACCTAACACCGGGTTGCATGCTCTTTCAGGATGAGGCATTAAACCTAATACATTTCCTTCCTTATTAACAATGCCGGCAATATTCAAAATTGAACCGTTTGGATTTGCATCATTATCAGTTACTCCATCAACGCTAGTATACTTAAATACTATCTGATTATTCTCAACCAACGATTTCAAAGTAACATCATCTGCAAAATAATTTCCTTCACCATGAGCAATCGGGAACTTCAAAACTTCGTTCCTAGATAAACCTTTAGTAAAGAAAGTATCATTATTCTCAACTGAAAGATAAACATCTTTACAAACAAATTGAAGTGACTTATTTTTCAACAAAACACCCGGAAGTAACTGAGCTTCAAGCAATATTTGGAAGCCATTGCAAATACCAATTAAGCGCCCGCCATTTTGCGAGAATTCTATAACTGAATTCATTATAGGAGAGAAGCGGGCTATTGCTCCTGTACGAAGATAGTCACCGTAGGAAAAGCCACCGGGCAGCACGATAACATCGCAATTTTGCAGGTCAGTATCTTTATGCCACAAGAAGGTGACATCAAGTCCGAGAATTTTCTTAAGTGCATAATATGCATCATGGTCACAATTAGAACCAGGAAAAACAACTACTCCGAACTTTGGTTTCATATTATTTCTTCCAAAGTATATTCATAATCCTCTAAATTTGGATTGATAAGAAGTTTGCCGCAGTATTCAGAAACTTCCTTTTCGGCAGCAGATTTAACCTTGGTATCTACAGTAAATTCAACATACTTACCGATTCTTGTGTCTTTAATATTATTGAATCCAAGATGTTTAGCACCTTTTTCAACTGCCATACCTTGAGGGTCAAGAATAGATGGTCTTCTTTTAACTATTACAATTGCTTTAAACAAATTTATTCCTACTAGTAAAATAAGTTAGAGAAATGCTCAGTTTTTCTTTGAAAACATGTAAAAAATATGCCTAAAAATACCAAATAGAATAATGAAAACAAATATAAAGAAAAGAGCTTTTCCGGATGTGACGGCAAGGAGTATAATTGATATTAGCATAAAGGCAAAGTGAAGCGGTTTTTTCTTAAGTTCTTGGATAGTAAACTTCGGAAGAGTATCATATTTTATTGTGCTTACCATTAGGAATGACAGCAGAATAACAATAGGGATTATAAGAGCCGAATATGGTTCAGTAAAACCTATAAAAGGATCATAATAAATAAGGATAAAGGAAGCTATTGCAATACCTGAAGAGGGTATAGGTAAACCCTTGAAATATGCTTTATCAAAACCGACAAGCTGCGTATTAAATCTAGCCAATCTGAAACCGCCTGCGATAACCAAGAGAGAGCTAATTATAATTCCCAATGTGCTGAAATTGAATAGGAATGTTTTGAAAATCAAGAAGGCAGGAGCAGCTCCAAAACTAAGCATGTCTGCAAGAGAGTCAAGCTCTACTCCTAACTTACTGCTTGAATTAGTAAGGCGAGCTACTAATCCGTCAAGAGCGTCAAAAACAGCCGCTATAATTATGAGCCAGGAGGCATACACATAGGATTTCTCACTTGTATTTATAATCGAATAATAGCCGCAGAATAAATTCATTGCGGTAAAAAGATTTGGAATTACTGAAGAAGTATTTCTTGGAGATTTCATTGATTAGCAGATCGCTCGAATAAAATTGTTGCACCGGCAATAACCTTATCACCTGGTATTACTTTAGTATTCCATGAGGCCGGAGCAATTACATCAACGCGGCTGCCGAACTTAATCATACCGAATCTTTCGCCCATTTTTACACTATCACCTTCTTTAATCTTATAAATTATACGTCTGGCTATAAATCCTGCCACTTGGGTAAATAGGATTTTATCATATTTTGCAGTAATACCAAACTCAGCTCGTTCATTTTCATCGGAAGCCTTATCTTCAAAAGCAGCCAGATATTTTCCCGAATAATATTTTATATAATCAACCCTGCCGTCAATGGGGATTCTATTTACATGTACATTTAATGGTGACATAAAAATAGAAATTTGTCGTGATTCACCATTAATAAATTTATTTTCAGTAACATTTTTTACTAAAAGTACTTTGCCGTCTGCGGGAGAAACAATAATATTTTCTTTCTTAGGAGTAACTCTATCTGGGTCGCGAAAGAAATATAAAGAAAACAATAAAAACACGACTAATAAAGATACAATAAAGAATTTAACGAAAGAATTCTGGATGAGAAAACTTAGGGAGATAAGAGAAATACAAATAGCAGTTATGGTGCCGAGTGTAGAGTAACCATATTTAGTAAACATTATTTAGATGCTCGTCATATTTAATAATTTGTCAGTATAATGCCGAATTTCTGCGGAAGTTGATAATTTGAAAGGATCAATTACCCTATCCTCTTTATTCATTGAAATATATTTAATGCTTCGCGAATTGAATTCATCAACAAGAAAGATCCTGTCATCAGATTTTCCAAAGTAACAACTTACTTCAGCTAACAGATAGCCGCGGCGTTCAAAAAATGATTTAAGAACAGCGTTAACTTTTGAGCAAATTCTATAAATAAGTTTCAATTCTTCATTTGTACATAGATCAAAGGAGATTAAATAGCCTTCAGAAACGACTGAGTCTTTTTCGTCGCCGTAATGAATTTCAAACACAGGAAGATTAAGCAATTCAGATTCTTTTTTTGCAAAAATCTTGGAAGCTCTTCTATCAACGACATTTAAGATTTTAATATGAAAGGGGTACCTTTCATGTTTAGCAAGTTTGATACTATTTTTATCGTGACTTTTAACAACAGCAGCAGGGATATGATATTCTTTGAAGAAATCAAGGAAAAATAAATTTAGTAAAGCAAGTTTTTCTCCTATCTTTTTTATTCTCAACTTCTTATTGCCATTGACTAACAAAAAGTCCGAGTATTCAAGAATTTGATAGTCATTACCATCAAAATGATTCTCCCTTCTTACAACTTCTTCTTGCATAAGTCTCCTGCTTAGTTAAACTTTACAGTTGATTAAAAATTATGAATGAGAAATTATAAAAAATAGGTATAAAAAGTCAATCATATATGTTATATTTGTAAAAAATTAAAAAAATAATTTATTTTACTTTCGGAAATAGTCCAGATAGGAGTCAGGAATGAAAGGTGGCATGCAGGGGATGTTGAAACAAGTGCAGAAAATGCAGGAAGAGATGCAAAAAGTCCAAAGTCAGCTAGGAAACCTATCGGTTACAGAAGAAGCAGGCGGAGGAATGATAAAAGCTAGTGTAAATGGCAATAAGGAATTACTATCAATACAAATTGACCCTCAGGTCATAATACCTGCAGAAAAGGAAATATTAGAAGATTTGATAGTTGCAGCAGTAAACAAGGCACTTCAGTCTGCAAGTAAGCTTGCTGAGGACGAAATGGCGAAGGTTACAAAAGGAATGCTGCCACCCGGCTTAAACATTCCCGGATTTTAAATTGCAAATTGCAGAACCACTTTTAGCTGCTATTGATGAACTGAGCAAGCTTCCGAGCATCGGAAAGAAAACTGCGCAAAGACTTGCTCTGCATCTTCTAAAGAGCAACATTGAAGATGTTAATAGTCTTGTAACTGCAATCACAAACCTAAAAACAAAGATTCATTTCTGTAAGAGATGCTATAATCTTGCAACAGAGGATCTTTGCGATATATGCCAAAATGCAAAACGTGATCAGTCACTGATCTGTGTTGTAGAAGAAGCAAGTGATGTTATTGCGATAGAAAAAACTCACGAATTTAATGGCGTTTACCATGTATTGGGCGGAGTTCTTTCTCCATTATCCGGGATTGGACCTGACTCCTTAAAGATTAAAGAATTATTTAAGAGATTTGAAGAAGAAGAAATAAAAGAAATTCTTTTAGCATTGAATCCTGATACAGAAGGTGAAACTACTACTCTTTATCTTGCAAAGCTTATTAAACCCCTTGGAATAAAGATTACACGAATAGCGAGAGGATTGCCAATCGGGGGCGATTTAGAATTTGCCGATGAAGCAACAATAGGCAGAGCTGTTTTAGGTAGAATATTATTATAATGTCTGAATGGTTTATCGATTGGTTTAACTCGGATGATTACTTAACTGTATACAGACATCACGATGAAGCAGAGGCAAGAAAATCAGTAGAACTAATCCTCTCAAATATTAAAATAAATCCAAATTCAAAAGTCCTTGATATGGGGAGCGGCGCTGGAAGACATGCACTTGTTTTTGCCGAAAAAGGATTTGTTGTTACGGCGGTTGATTTAAGCGAGTTCTTAATTAACTTTGCCAGAAAGAATGCAGCTAATGCAAAATTAAATGTTAATTTTGTACATGCTGATTTTAGAGTATTTAAGACTGGAGATAAATTTGATTTAGCCGTTAATTTATTTTCAAGCTTCGGCTATTTTGAAAAAGATGAAGAAAACTTTAGAGTTCTTAGTACCATATATAACACTCTTAAACCAGGCGGTTATTTTGTAATGGACTTTCTTAACAGGAATTATATCGAAAAGAATTTAATTCCTATTTCATTAGATGAAAACAAAGAGCGAACCATAATACAAGAAAGAAGGATTGAAGGAGATAGAGTTATTAAAGAAATTACAATTCAAAGAAACGGCAGCATAAAGAGATATTTTGAATCTGTAAGGCTCTATCCCAAAGAAATACTTCAGGATGCGCTTTCTTCAATAGGTTTTGCAGAGAAAAGGATCCTCGGAGATTTTGATGGTAATAATTTTGACTTAGAAACATCACCACGAATTATTATTATTACTCAGAAATGAAGTATTATGTTTTAATATTAGCGGTCATATTCAGTGGTTGTGATTTATTTACAACAAGGACTGCTGCGCCTCCTAATCAGCCTAGATCGAATTACCAGCAAGCAGTTACTCCCGATATTTTAATTCAAAACCTTGTTAACAGTCTTGCAGACAAGAATGTAGAGAATTACATTTCATGTTTTGCTGATCCATCATATTCTCAAAAAGTCTATACATTTACTGCATCGAGTAGTGCTCAATCACAATATTCTGTATTTTCAGAAGGCTGGGGAATTAAAAACGAAGAGCAATATTTTAATAACATGATATTAAAAGTCTCAGATAATTTACAAGTCTCTCTAACATTTTCTAATACTTCAAGCAGTCCTCAGGGTGACAGTTTATTTTATACTGCTTCCTATTTCTTGAATGTACCGACTGGCGATCCTAACTTTCCTCCCAATTATCAGGGTAATTTGAAATTCAGCATGGTAAGGGACGCGCGTTCACTTTGGACAATTTATTATTGGCAGGATTCACAAAATAGTAACTTGCCTTCCTGGAGTGATTTAAAAGGGAGGACATATTAAAAACCTTTTTACTATAATTATTTTTGCTTCGCTAATAGTTATAGGCTGCAAGAATCCTTTTGCTCCTGCTTTGGATAAAAGCTCAAATAATCCCTCTTCAACACTTTCAGATCAGACCACGGTTGACGGTGTATTCCAAAACTTTCAGTATGCCTATACGTTCAGAGATACCAGTATATACGGAGACCTTATAAGCTCGAACTTTGTTTTTACTTATCATGATTATGATAACGGTTACGATGTTTCCTGGGGAAGAGATGAGGAAATGAAAACTACTTATGGACTATTTCAAAATTCACAGAATCTAAATTTAATATGGAATAATATTGTCCTTTCGACTCAGGATTCTACCAGCGCAAATATCATCAGAGGTTTTAATTTGACTATTACATTTAGCCCGACGGACGTAGTGACCTTAAACGGAAGAGTAAATATGTCCTTAGTAAAATCATCAAATAATAAATGGCTGATTACTAATTGGGTTGATGAATCAAACTTTTAATATTGTAAATTAGTATCTATAATAATTTAAGATTAATTATGATTTATTTTTGGGTCAAAGAATCATTCAAGCTTATCCGAAGAGCTAAAGCCTCTTTTTTCTTATCGCTCATTTCAACATGTATATCCGTATTGTTGATTTCGGCTTCACTACTTTCTATTAAGTTATCCAATCAGCTGCAGAACGAGCTTAAACAGAATGTAAGTATTAATGTTTTCCTTAAGGATACGCTATCAAACAGTTCAATTGCCCAAATGAAATCTAATTTGTCGAAAAGAAGATACATCAACAGTATTAACTATATTGATAAAGATGAAGCTGCGAAAAACTTTATTAGAGAAACAGGCGAGGACTTTAGGAAGCTTCTGGATTATAACCCGCTTCCGGCTTCATTTACAATTACTTTAAAAGAAAATTATGTGGAGAAAGATTCTTTAAAAAGAGTAATTAGTTCTATATCTAAAATAGGGGGCGTTGACGAAGTAGTGTTCCAGCAGGAGTTTATATACAAACTGCTGAATTATTTGTCTAGAATCAGGAAGTATATATTCGCAATTACTTTTGTACTTTTATTTATATCAGTATACATTGTTTACAGTACTGTAAAGTTGATAGTAAACGCAAAATACGAGGAGCTTGAAACCATGAAACTAGTGGGAGCAAAGCTGTCGACAATAAAAATGCCAATTATACTTAATTGCATTTTTATAGGCATGCTAGCAGGGCTTATAGCTTTGGCGGTATTCAAGGTTTTTCAATTTTACTTCAGTAACTTTATTCCATTTTACCAGACTCTTAATTTAAATGATCCAATGTATTTGATAATATTGCTTAGCATAGGACCTTTGCTTGGATTATTTGTTAGCATATTTTCGCTTAGAAAGATAACTCTTAAAATTTGAAGTAATTCTTAAAATTGCTAATTTTCTGACAAGGATTCGGCGTCATGTCCTACTGAAATATTAAAAGGGAAATTCGAATACTTTCAGAGTTGAAATTCATAAAATTAGTAGCTGTAGTTATTTTACTTTCTTGCCAAGGGGATTTATTATTTTCACAAAACCTCCCAAGTTATCAAGAAAGATATTTATCCGCATCCGGCGATTCACTCGCTCTTAAGAATTCTTATATACATACTCAAAACGGAAGTATCGATCCTAAGGAATATATTTTAGGTCCGGGAGATAGATTGTTCATTTCGGTCTCAGGTATTCAAGAAATCAAATATGAATTGCTAATTGATCATGAAGGTTATCTGTTTATCCCCAAAATCGGGCCTGTAAATATTAAAAATCTATCCTTTGCATTAGCTAAAGAAAATATAACCGCCGCAATAAACAAATCTTATAAGAACGTCGATATTTTTATTTCATTAATTGAATTGAAAAGAGTTAAGACATCTCTTCTTGGAGATGTAAAGAAACCAGGTTCGTATATGCTTCCGGGAAATTCGAGATTGAGCGATGTGATAATTCTTTCAGGTTGTATGACCAGTACTTCAAACTTTAGAGATATTGAAATAGTAAACACAGAAGGCATACATAAGCAATATGATATTTTAGAGTATTTAAGGTTCGGAGATAAAAATAACGATCCTATTCTGAAGGATGATGATGCAATATTTGTTGATAAGACGGATAAGATTATTTCAATTAACGGAGAAGTAAAATATCCGGGAGTATACGAATTTGTAAAAGGCGAAACAGCTCTTGATTTAATAAATCTTGCCGGTGGATATTTAACGGATTCGAGAATTGACACAATAGAAATAGTAAGGTTTGAGCCTGACGGTAAAAATCAATATAGCCTTTATTATTCGCGTAGTGACTTGATTAAGAGGAAAGTGCAGGTTAATTATAACGACAGGATTTTTATCAGAAAAATCCCTGACTATTATATTCCAAAATATGTAGAGGTAAAAGGCTGGGTAAAATATCCCGGATTGTATAAAATTGTCGAAGATAAGACCGCGCTAAAAGATATAATTGAAGAAGCAGGGGGCTTCCGAAAGGATGCTTCACTAAAGGAATCTACACTATTAAGAACTATGGGCACAGTTGAGCATGATCCTGAATATGAAAGAATAAAGGAAATCCCGAGAAAAGATATGACTGATGACGAGTATGATTATTTTAAAGCGAAGTCACGTGAAAGAACCGGCAGTGTAGTTGTTGATTTTTCGGAGCTTTTTAGGAATAATAATATGTCTGAAAATGTCATGCTCAAGAGAAACGATATTATAGATGTACCAGAAGCAAAGAACTATGTTACGCTTATTGGTCAGGTAGTTAATCCGGGTAATATTATTTATAAGAAAGAATTAAATGTAGATGATTATATCAAATTAGCAGGCGGATTCGGCTGGCGTGCAGTTAAAGGCGATGTAAGGGTAGTGCGATCTACAAGCGGAGAATGGATAGATGCCGGTAATGATATTCAGCTTAATCCCGGAGATGTAATTTGGATTCCGGAGAATACACCCTCACCGAAATTCTGGGACGTCTTTACTACCTCATTACAAATCGTAGGTGAAGTTGCCTCTATTATTGCCGCGACAGTTGCTATTATCGTAGCCTCGAGAAGCTAAATGAATTATCACGATATTATATATATAATCCTTTTTAATAGAACTCCAATTATAAAAATTACTTTTACCTCAACACTTCTTTTGTTTTTAATATTGCTTTTTGTCTACCCAATTACTTATGATTCGAAAGCTACAATATTGCCTCCTGAGCAGAATAACCAAGTAGGGAGTCTGGGCGGATTATTATCTGGGCATGATTTAACTAATGTACTCACAAGCGGAGCATCTAATACAAATTCACAACTATTAGCCGAAATACTGAAGAGCAGGACTGCTGCGATTTATGTAGCAAACAAATTCAATCTTGTCAAATACTATAGTGTAAATAACATTTATGAGGCAGCAAAATTAATAGAAAAAGACTTAAATGTTGAGGTTACAAAAGAAGGGATAATAAAAGTCGATGTTGAAGTTAGGACTAAGTTATTCCCGCTTACGCGAAGTGTGAAGGACTCAGCTAGAAGCCTTGCCGCGGATTTATCTAATGGTTTTGTTGAAGCTCTTGATAAAATAAATAGAGAAAAAATGTCTTCTAAAGCAGGCAAAGTAAGGCAGTATATTGAAACATTATTAAGTCAAACAAAAGCAAGATTAGACTCAGCCGAAATAAGTCTGACTGAATTTCAGAAGGAACATAAGACAGTCTCTTTGCCCGAACAATTAAATGCTTCTATTGAAACTGCATCTAAATTAAAATCTGATATTATTAAAAATGAAGTGGAACTTGGGCTTGCACGTACTAGTCTTAGAGAAGACAGCAAAGAAGTTCAGTCACTGAAGCAGAACCTATATGAACTTCAAAATCAGTACGCGAAAATGGAAGAGGGAAATGATGATTATCTATTATCATTTACAGATGTTCCTGACTTATCAAAAAGGCTAGCGTCACTTATTAGAGAAGTTAAGATACAAAATGATGTGTATCTCCTCCTTCAGCAGCAATATTATAAAGAGAAAATTCAGGAGAATCGTGATCTTCCGACAATCCAGATTCTTGATAAAGGTATATTGCCCTTAAAAGCCAGCAGTCCAAGAATTCTATTTTCAACAATTGTAGGTGCAATGTTTTTCTTTTTACTTTCATGTTTAATTTTTATAATTGATGGGCGAAAAAATTATTATTATGTATCTAGAAAGGATAAATAAAATTGTATAAACCAACCGCAGTTGTAACCGGAGGAGCAGGATTTTTAGGATCACATTTATGTGATAAGCTTTTAGCAGAAGGCTACAAAGTAATAGCAGTAGATAATCTTATTACCGGGAACACAAATAACATTGCTCATTTAATTGGTAATGAAAATTTTTCTTTTGTTAAGCACGACATAACAAATTACATTTATCTTCCCGGTAGAATTGATTTTATACTACATTTTGCATCTCCGGCGAGTCCGATTGATTACCTGAAACTTCCGATACAAACATTAAAAGTAGGTTCGCTGGGAACGCACAAAGTCCTAGGCTTAGCTAAAGAAAAAAAGGCACGGGTTCTTATTGCTTCAACTTCAGAAGTATACGGTGATCCGGTTGTTCATCCCCAGACTGAAGACTACTGGGGTAACGTTAATCCGATAGGTCCCCGAGGCGTTTATGATGAAGCTAAAAGATTTGCAGAAGCTATTACTATGGCTTATCACAGGTATCACGGACTTGATACAAGGATAGTCCGGATATTTAACACCTACGGTCCGAGAATGAGACTAGACGACGGAAGAGCATTACCTGCATTTGTCGGTCAAGCGTTACGCGGCGAGGATATTACTGTATTTGGAGATGGCTCTCAGACAAGAAGTTTCTGCTACGTCTCTGATTTGGTTGACGGAATATTTAAGTTATTAATGTCTAATGAAGTTGATCCAGTGAATATCGGCAATCCTTCCGAGATAACAATTAAGCAATTTGCTGAAGAAGTTATAAAGCTGACAGGAACTAAAAGCAAAATAGTTTATCAAGAACTACCTGTTGATGATCCAAAAGTAAGGCAGCCGAACATCGAAAAAGCTAAGAGGATTTTGGGATGGGAACCTAAAGTCGGCAGATCCGAAGGATTAAAAACTACTATTGATTATTTTAAGAAAGTCATTACTGCTTAAATTAAATGGACAAAAATTTCACGTCTACGTTAGCGGGCGCATCGATTCTATTGACTACCGTAGGCTTAATAGGGAAGAGTTTAGGCTTTATTAGGGAAATTGTTTTTGCGGATTATTTCGGTTTAAATACAAGATATAATCTTTATTTAGTCGGAGCAGTCCTTCCGCTTACAATCAACTCAATAATATTTTATATAACCCAAAATTATTTCATTCCTAATTATAATAAGCTAAAAGTAGAAAAGTCGGGTGCAGTAAAAGTATTAACGAGTTCAATATACTGGTTATTTACTGCAGGAGCCGCAGCATTATCTCTTTTACTATACTTCTTTTCAAGAGCAATCATAAGCTTTTATCTTCAAAATCAAACACCATTTGATATTGAAATAGCTCTTAATGTATTCAGAATCTTTTTAATAACAATTCCGCTTAATACTTCATCTGCAGTCTTAGCCGCTTATATGCAAGCTGAATTAAAGTTCAAATATCCCGCTTACTCGCAGCTGTTTATGAATGCCGCAGTCATCATACTGGTTATGATATTCGCAGTTAATGCCGGTGTTTATACAATACCACTAGGATACGCAGCGGGCAGTTTATTTCAATTAGCATTCCTTCTAATTAAAAGCAGGGGCAGTGTTATACTTAATATAAAAGAATTATTTAGAAATGAAGAAAAGTTTTTTACCATAAAGACTTCATTTATTATCATAATTATCATTGAATCAATAAGCCAGATGTTTCTATTTGCAGACCGCTATTTTTATAATTCAGTAGATAAGGGAGGCATAGCTTCATTGAATTATGCTATGAATATATACATTCTCCCGGTTACTATATTTTCCTTAGCGCTAACTACAGCAATATTTCCGAAATTATCTTTGCTATATATTAGCAGCAGGACGGAAGATTTGCAGAATACAATTGATAATTTTTATAGTATAAACCTTTTGCTCTTTGTACCTGTCAGCGTCGTATTATTTTTTTACGGCAATTTAATAATAAGGATTTTATTTCAACGAGGAGAATTTAGTCCAAGTGATACTTTAATGACTTTTAATGTCCTAAGATATTACACTCTAAGTCTAATATTTTATTCAACCTATGCAGTTATAAATAAATTATTATACAGTGCTAATTTAGTTAAAAGCCTTTTGGCTATTACTATAGCCGGATGTTTAATTAAAGCAGTTTTGAATTTTATTCTTGTTGGACATTACAGGCAAACCGGATTAGCAGTAAGTACAACAATAAGCTACCTCTTCTTCTTTGCCAGTGCCCTAGCTATTGCTTCCTTTAAATTGAAATTAAGCAACACTTACTTCTTTAAGGAATTGTTGTTTAGTGCGGCTAACACCTTATTAAGCATTTCGATAGCAAATATTTTGATTAGCAGTGACTTAATTAAGAGCCCTTTATTGAATGGAATTATTCGATTGGTCGTATTCTCAATTATTTATTCAATGAATTTCATAATAAGTAAGCATAACTCACTCAATCTATTTCAAGGCATACTGGGATATTTCAGGCAAAAAGAAGTTAAAGCCTCCTGAGATTCTGTTATGATAGAATTCTCAAAATATATTAAAGAAGAATCGGTAGCGGGAAATATTATAAGTATCGTCTTAGGTTGCTTATTTAAGATAATTAGAATTAAGATGTTGCTATCAGGAGATACGAACTCTAAAGTAGTTATTATTTCATTAAACAAACTTGGTGATACGGTCTTTACGATTCCAGCAGTCAAAACAATAAGAAGCTATTATGATGAACCTCCCATTATTGTATGCTATGCTGAATCAAAATTAGTCTATCAACTTGTATTTGATGATCTTCAATATGTCATACTAAAAAATGATGATTTCTACTTTAACGGAAGAATATCAAAAACAATAAATAGGGAAATTGTAAATGAACTAAGGGCAGGTATCATCATTGACTTGACATGCTCTATTAAATCAGCATCTATTATTTTTAACAGCACGGCAAAAGAAATTATCGGCAGTAACGATAAATATTTTAGTGCGCTTTATACTAAATATATTCCAGCCAGGAAACTTCCTAATCTTGTAGATAAATATTTAGATATCGCTAATAAAAAATGCAATGCCTTCCATGAAATTGAATCGAATGAATACGAAGATGAAAATAATAACGACGGTTATATCTTAATTCATCCATTTGCGGGTTGGAAAGCAAAGGAGTGGGGTTTTAATAAGTTTATAGAAGTTACTCAAAGATTGAGTTCTAATTATAAATGTAAACTTATAATTCCCGCAAAATTATTCAATGAAGCAATGGCAGAGAAACTAAATACTTTAAGGATTTCTTATATAATTACGTACAAACTGGAAAAGTTGATCGAAGCAATCAAAGGATGTTCTGCTATAATCGGAAACGACTCAGGAGCAATATATATAGCAAGTATCTTAGGTAAAGCAACATTTACAATTTACGGTCCTACTAATCCATCATACAGCTTACCTAATGGTGATAGGCATGCTTTTGTAAAGAAGCAGATAAAATGTTCTCCTGAAGTAAATAAACAGTATTGCAATAAAGATGCAGGCAGGCGATGCTCGTATTTTGAATGTATGGAGCTGTTGCCTGTCCATGAAGTAATGCACAAAGTAGATTTATTCTTAAGTAGTGTTAACGTTCCTAGGAATGTTTCTAATAAATTAATAGTAAATATTGAAGATTAAGCTGTGCTGAATAGGGTATTAAATAGTGAAACAAACATAATTATTACACCTCTAATATTTACGGTAATTGCGCTATTGCTTTTACAACACATACTGATTTGCATACTGATATTATTAGCTGCGATTACTCTTATAATAAGAGGCGGCAGGTATATAGCCCCGGTGTTAATTATTACTTATCTCACTATAACTAGCGACATTTCAGAAAACCTTAGGTTAGCGGTAAATGCATCGGCGTTTATAATCCTCAGCTTTAAGTTTATAAAAGATTATGGCTTTGACTTTGCGCAATACAAAAGAGTACCCACAAGCATAAAGTATTTTACAGCGTTTACTTTGCTGTCTATGATTGCTTCAACTATAATGTCAGAGCAAATCATGGTAAGCTTAATTGAAGTTCTAAGACTTACAGTATTCTTTTATCTGATGTATGTCTTTTATAGTTATTTAAGAGAAACTAAAGATGCAATTATTTATTTAGATTCTCTTGTCACTGCCGGTATAATACTCTCATTAGTAATCGCTTATTCGTTCTTATCGTCGAACGACAATATTTCAACACTTAAGCTGCAGTGGCTAATTCACGAAGGGGGATACATAAAAAATGTTGCGGCAGCAGGAGGAATATTTTCAGTTACAATCCCTTTTAACCTTGCAGCATTATTTATGGAAAGACTTAGCGTAAGAAAAATTAAGACTTTAATATGGATCTTTCTTATCATACAAGTCATTGCCTTACTTCTCACAAATAGCAGAGCAGCATTCCTTGCAGTATCAATAAGCACCGTTCTTATATTATTTATTTTGAGCAAATCAATTCTTAAAAGGATTATTTATTCAATAGCCGGCATATCGTTCACGGTGATTATTTTCTTTCCAAAAGTATTTGAGATATTTTCGACATTTATAAGAGCAGGGAGAATATTCAAAAACACTCGCTATTATTTGTGGGATATTGCCTTTGGAGTTATTAGGGGTAACCCGGTGCTGGGATGTGGTCCTGGAATGTTTAAATTTTATATGTATAAATATTTACCTGTAATGCTTGGGAGCTGGACGGAAAGACAAATTAACCGTGTATATATTGATGCCGGCACAGGTCATGCTCATAATTTTCTTTTATACAGAGCATCCGAAGGAGGTATATTCGGGCTACTCGGTGCAATTGGGATGATTGCTATATTCTTTTACATATCGAAAAGAGTGTATGGCAAGGTGAAGCATAATAGAGACTGGGCTATAATTATAACTACTATTATTGCGGCGGGTATAGGACTAACTGCGCGTTCCTTTTTCGAGTCTACCGGCTTACTGACTAACGGCTGGATTACTCGTGACCTTCCGTTTTGGACATTATTTCTAATAGTGATTTTTCTTTATCAGAATTTAATAATTGCAGAAAGAAAAATCGAAGAGCTATAGCGAATGAATGGGAAACAGCTTCAATGAAAATTCTTATCCTAGCAGATCCTGCTTCACCGCATACAATTAAATGGGTCACTAATCTATCAAAGAAAAACATTGAGATATTTTTATTTGGTTTAACCGGATATAAGACAGGCACTTATTCAAATCTTCCGAATCTGAAGATTCAAACTTTAGGTATGAAAGGAAAAGTATTTACAAAACCTGACGGCGCGCTTTCTAAAATAAATTACCTTAAAGCTTTACCGGTTATAAAAAAAATTATCAGAGAATTTAATCCTGATATACTGCATGCTCATTACGCTTCAAGCTATGGACTGCTTGGCGCTTTAAGTAGATTCCATCCTTTTGTACTTTCCATCTACGGTTCCGATGTTTATACTTTCCCGAGTAAGAATATCTTCACAAAGAAATTGTTTAAGTTCAATTTGCGGGCGGCTGATAAGATACTTTCTACAAGCAATATAATGGCTGAAGAAATAACGAAGTACACTAAAAAGCAGGTTGAAATAACGCCCTTCGGAATTGACCTAAATATTTTTCATCCTGCGGTAAGGGAAGAAAACTTATTTAGTGAAAATGACATTGTCGTAGGTACGGTAAAATCATTAGAAGATAAATATGGTATTGAATATTTGATCAAGGCATTTAAACTTGTAAAGGATAGACATACGGAGACGTCGTTAAAACTTTTAATAACAGGGAAGGGGACAAAAGAAAGAGAACTGAAAGAACTTGTTGCTGAATTAAGGATTGGGGATGTAACAACATTTACCGGTTTTGTTGATTATGATAATGTTCATAAATACCAAAACATGATAGATATTGCTGTGTTTATTTCTACCGAAGACAGCGAGAGCTTCGGCGTATCGGTATTAGAAGCCTCGGCATGTGCAAAGCCAGTAATAGTTTCAGACGCCGGGGGCTTGCCGGAAGCGGTTGAAAAAAATATTACCGGACTCATAGTAAAGAAGAAAAACATTATGCAGACCGCAGATGCTATTGAGGAGCTTCTGTTTAATAATGAATTGAGATTAAGACTTGGAGAGAACGGCAGGAAGAGAGTCAGTAAAAAATATAATCTAGAGGATAATGTGCTTCAAATGTTGGGCATATATAATGACTTCATAAAACACCCGTGATGATCAAATGAAAATCAAATAAATAGTAACTTATTTTTCCTTCTGTGCACCGAAAGCAGCAAAGCAAGAATTCTTATGAAGAATATCGACACTAACAAAACCGACTTTCCGTAATAAATCAATTTGATAAGATACAGGACGCGGTGTATCTTCAATATCAATATAACCAAAGACCTTTTTCCTATATTCAGCGCCCCCAAGACCTTCAAGATAATTGCCGTAACGATTCCACATCATATCATTAACCTCTTGGTTTTCATGACTTACAATATCAGTAATCCAAATACATCCGCCTGGAGCAGTCAAATCATAAATCCTTGAGAAAGTCATCTCCCAATCGTTATCATCGCGTAAGTGATGCAGCACTGCCGCAGCTAAGATAATATCATAATGATTTTTAGGCAGGGGAGCAACTCTAATATCATCCTGTATTATGCTGACGGCGCCCTTATTTACTGCCGATATCCTCTGATAAGCCCGGTCAAGCATAGGTTTGCTGATATCCAAAAGATCGCAATTCAAAGGATTTATATACTGCAAAAGCTTAAGAGTATTATTACCTGCGCCGCATCCTATATCCAGTAAATATTTAGCATTGGGGTTTGACGCGGCTGCTGCCTTAGTAATTAACTCCATTGATAATGCTGCGTCAATAGTAGCTTGCTGACCGGTCTCTAAATTTGAAAAGCGTTCAACATCGTTATCAAATCGTTTTCGTATATCATCTAGAGTAGATTTATTCTCTAATTTAGTTTTCATCTTTTACAATTATTTTATTTAAATAAAATATAATACCTGTGCATGATAATTCTTTAAAGGTATCTTCCGGATACTACCATTTATTAGTATGTACACGGTTAATGTTAAACCGTTCTTCATTTTCTATTACTTCAGCAGGAAAGCCGATTGAAATTGCCGTAACGGGGAGAATACTGTCAGGCAATTCAAATTTCTTTTTTAATCCTGCGATTACATCTTTGTTAGGATAGACACTAAGCCAAACGGCCCCAAGACCAAGCGAATGAACAGTTACTAAGGCATTCTGAGTAGCAGCCGCACAGTCTTGAACGATATAATCGGTACTCCTTTCAAGCTCTGTGTCACCGCAAATAATAATTAAGAGAGTAGTTTGTTTAAGCATATCAGCATGCGGGAAAATATTTTGTAATTCGTTAATAACATTCTTTTTATTAACAACTATGAAATGCCAGGGTTGATAATTCATAGCCGAAGGGGCATACATAGCTGAACGTAGAATTGTATTTATATTATCCTCAGTGATATTTTGATCAGTATATTGACGAATGCTGCGGCGGTTTATAATTGCCTCTATAGTATCCATAACCTCACCTTTAATGTTTCTAATTAATTTTTCGATTACAAACTTAACCAAATAAATTAATAGTAGCTTAAATATGGACGGATGGAAAAAAAATTCTGTAAGAAGGATCTTGCCAAGACTTAAAACCGGGACAATATATTTTGAATACCGGGAAGAGAAATAATGCGAAAAATTATCCTGCGGAAATCATAAAACTAATAGAATAGTTGTCAAAAATAGCAGACTTTATTGAAGAGAGTATTACAGGTACAAGATAAGAGCAAGATAGGTACAAGATATCAAAAATGAGAATAATGCGAAAATGAAGCAAAAACGAAGTATTTGAGAAATGTAAATTTTACCGTCTGCCAAAATGGCAGACTCAATAAATACTGAAAGAGGTCAATAAAAATGATAACCTTTTAAGAAAAAGATTAATAACTAATTAAATATACCGATTTTTAGAAAAATAATGAAACGTTTCAGTAATTGGCGAGAAACTGAAAATCGATTTTAAGCGGATAATTCAAATTAAGTAAGCTAAAATAATTTAATCCTCGTAGCACAGACTATCAGTCTGTGTCTTAACGTAATGGAAAATGAGAAAGCATTTTAAGAAAAATGAAATAGTAATCTATTTTAGTTAAAAGTTTTGGTGAAATAAATCTCAAGTATCAGAAACATAAATAACTAGTAAATATCATTTATAAAGGTTAAAATTTATTTAGCCGTAATTAAAACGCACAGAATGATAGTCTGTGCTACGGGGGAAAATTATTAGTAGTATATGCATAAATATTTTTATGAATGGAAAAGAACATCGCAGAATTGAGGAAGAAATGTTTTATGCTTAATATCGTTAAAGAATAAAATCGATTTAATATATAAAATGAGTATTTGTAAAATACTGCAAATTGAATTTAAGGGGCATTTTATTTACGGGTAAGGGTAAATGTATGGTAGCTAGGTAGATCGAGGCTCTGAGAGGAAAAAACGGGCTAAAACCTACGCTATTTCGTATGGTTTTTTAGGGTTGAGTTATTGAATATACAGCATTAAATATTGAGGGGACAAATCAAAAATAATTTAATCTTCGTAGCACAGACTATTAGTCTGTGCCTTAACGTAACGGAAAAAGTGAAAGCACTATAAGGAAAATGAAATAGTAATCTATTTTGCTTAAATGTTTTGGTAAAATAAATCTCAAGTGTTAGAAGCATAAATAACTAGTAAATATCATTTATAAAGGTTATAATTTATTTAGGTGTAATTAAAACGCACAGACTGATAGTCTGTGCTACGGGGGGGGGAAATTATTAGTAGTAAATGAATAAAATGTTTTATGACTAATATCGTTAAAGAATAAAATCGATTTAACAAATAATACTGATAATTTTGGGGTATTGCATATCGATTCTACAAAGAATTGACAACGGCACTATAGTAAATATTTATTAAATATTTCTTTTAACAAAGAGCCTGCAAATATCCAGTATGCAAACTGTATAGTGTGCCATTTTTTATAAGTTCTCTTGTATAGTAGCTAAGAATTATTTAAACTTATGCAATAATTTATTGGGATAAGGTATTTGGCTTAGCGATGAATACTGAAAATAAATTTCAAATTGATTTAAGTGGGGAAAAGCAGCGATGCTCAACAACTTAATAACTTCCAGCAAGCACTTCATAAATGTAATTCCGGATAAAGGAATTGTATTCTCATTTCTAAAAAGTAATTCGAAATTCTATAATAAATATTATACATTACAAATAACTTACAGGGTTGAAATTATACCCGATCATTTAAGCGGAGGGAATCATGCGTAGCGTAAAATTTCTTTTAGCCATTATGTTTTCGTTTATAGCTATCGTTCATGCGCAGACAATTGTTAAAGGTACTCTGCTCGGCTATGACGGAAAACCAATGATAAATGCAAACGTTGTAATAAAACAGCCTTTGGATAATGCGGTTTTCAAATCGTATGATGTCGGTAAGGATGGAAAATTTAAATTTAAAGTGGATACTACCGGAATCTGGATATTATATTTTATTGGAGTTAATCATACGGCATATCAGACAGCTCTCTATGTTGATAAGCCTGCAACTTTAGATTTAAACGTTCGGCTTAGTACTTATGAATATTTATCTGATTTCAGTCATGCGGAAATTATGGGCAATTTTAATAATTGGTTAGCCCCGAATGTTAAGATGGAGAAAAATTCAGATGGCACATATTCAGCAGAGATTGACTCCAAATCTGATTCTGTAATATACAGGTTGTTAAATGTAGCAAAAGGGGATGCTGTTGAAGGGACAGATGCAAGTAGTTACATCTATAACGATTTCGAAGGTTACAACTCTGTTATTTTATCAAAGCCCGGGAAAGTTAAAATTGTTTTCGATCCTAAAAAGATTGTTAAATCAACAAGATCAAATGAAGCAACTTTTTCAGATTCAGCTTCTTTAACTGTTCAATTTGCAATTACGTATAATAAAATATTAGCAAATAGATTAGCCATAAAGAAGGCTATAATGGAATATCAAAGCTCCGGAAAAGATCTTCATGCATTCAGATACGATTGGACAAAAGAGGTTGACTTATTTACATCTGAAATTAAAGCAGAAAAAAATAATCTAATTAGAAATGAGTTATTAACTGGCTACTTAGATCTTGCAACCATGACTGCAAAGGTAGACAGTGCTATGGTTGTAAAAGCAATTAAAGATATACCTCCATCCTCATTTTTATGGTCTCTTAATCCAGACATATTACAATCTGTCTTCAGTATCGCAGGAGTAAGAGGAGAGAAATATGAAGAAAGTCTGAAGCGATTTGTAAGTGAAAATAAAAACGTAAATGTTAAATCTTTTGCGCTTTTTTTATTGTTTATGGATGCAAGAACTCAAAAGAAAGAGGACGATGCATCTAAGTATTACAAAACCCTTGTCAGCGAATACGCTAACACTTATATAGGTGCAATGGTTAAGAAAGGTTTCTCCGATGTAGTCCACATAAAAGTCGGAAGTCCTATTCCGAAATTTTCATTTGTTTCATTAGATGATTCATCTAAGGTTGTAACAAACGAGTCTCTTAAAGGTAAGAATTATTTGATAGACTTTTGGGCAACCTGGTGCGGACCATGCGTAGGTCAAATGAAGCTACTTAATGATGCATACGAAAAATATAAAAATAAAAACTTTACGATAGTAAGCGTATCGTTTGATAGAACTCCGCAGGACATAATAAAATTCAGAAATGAGAAATGGAAGATGCCCTGGTTCAATTCATTCCTTGCAGCAAACATGCAGTCAAGTATTCAAAAAGAATTTGATATCATGGGCATACCAAATCCCATATTAGTAAACGACAAAGGAATAGTTGTTGCGGTATTAGGAGATTTATACGGCGAAAAACTGGATAAAACGCTCGGTAATTTGTTGAATAAATAAAGTGCTGTTCTATTTAAGTTAGCTAAAATAATTTAATCCTCGTAGCACAGACTATTAGTCTGTGCCTTAACGTAACTGAAAATGTGAAAGTACTAAGAGAATAATAAACCATTGTATTTATTTTACTTAAATGTTTTGGTGAAATAAATTTCAAGTGTCAGAAACATAAATAACTAGTAAATATCATTTATAACGGTTAAAATTTATTTAGCCGTAATTAAAACGCACAGACTAATAGTCTGTGCTACGGGGGAGGATGTAAGACTGTAAGCATGAATAGACAATTTCATCGCCGTAATTTGCCACACCTTCATTCTGATGATGGAATATATTTCGTTACTTTCCGGCTGGCTAATACTATTCCACACGCTATGCTTGATAAAATTAAGTGCAATAAACCCGATTGGAATTTTGAAGAATATAAAAAAGCATTTCTTAAATATGATTCATTACTTAATAACAATGAAGCCGGAGTAAGTTACCTTTCTCAAAAAGAAATATCAGATACTTGTAAGATGACTCTCCATTATCCTGATGGCAAGGATTATAAACTTATTTGTTATTGCATTATGCCAAATCATATTCATTTTGTGTTTGAGCTTTTGCCGGGCAATAAGGGACTAAGTAAAATTATGCAAAGTGTAAAAGGCATTTCCTCTAGGGAGTGTAATTTAATTCTGCAAAGAGACGGTAAATTCTGGCAGGATGAAAGCTATGATAGACTGCTACGCAATGAGGTTGAACTGTATTTTGTTATTAAGTATGTTTTGATAAATCCTGTAGAATCTGGGTTAGTGAATAATTGGCAGGGCTGGGAATATACTTATTGCCATAAGGATTATGTCGTTTTGTAAAAACATACACTGTACTGATATATTTTTGGCATAGTATAATAGAACGGCACAGACTGATAGTCTGTGCTACGGGGGAAGATATTTTAGTAGTATATGCATAAATATTTTTATGAATGGAAAAGAACATCGCAGAATTGAGGAAGAAATGTTTTATGCTTAATATCGTTAAAGAATAAAATCGATTTAATAAATAAAATGAGTATTTGTAAAAAACTGCAAATTGAATTTAAGGGGCGTTTTATTTACGGGTAAGGGTAAATGTATGGTAGCTAGGTAGATCGAGGCTCTGAGAGAAAAAAACGGGCTAAAACCTACGCTATTTCGTATGGTTTTTTATGGTTGAGTTATTGAATATACAGCATTAAATATTGATGAGACAAATCAAAATAAATTATCAAGAATAATTTAATCCTCGTAGCACAGACTATTAGTCTGTGCCTTAACGTAACTGAAAATGTGAAAGTACTATAAGAACAATGAAATAGTAATCTATTTTAGTTAAATGTTTTGGTGAAATAAATTTAAAGTGTTTGAAAGATAAATGACTGATAAATATCATTTATAAAGGTTAAAATTTATTTAGCCGTAATTAAAATGCACAGACTAATAGTCTGTGCTACGAGGTATTTTTAAAATGAGCGATGATTAAAAAAGTTATTATTTCCTTTATCTCTGCAAATTATGGCTTTTCACTAATAAAATAGATATGGAACAAAATAGTGATGCGATTACTATGTGTAAAATTATTTCTTAGCCTACTTATAAATGTTTTTCATTATTGATCATCTTTGCCCACTCTGAAACCATGTAAAACAATTAATCCAGATGGAAATTAATCATGTCTATTTGTTATAAATAAGGTATTCAAATGAATTTCAAAAATGAAATTTCTGCATTTTGAAGAAGTATTTCATAAATTAAATTCCATTCTTGTTCCTTAAACCCTCTTTTATTAAAATAATCATAATTCACTTCAATCTTTTATTAAAATAATAAAAGCTTTATCTATATAATAAAAATAACTGCTTAATTATTCGTTTTTTTACATGTTCCGGCATGGTATATATTTTGATCTGTTAAAGTCTTAACTTCTTTGCTATTAGTAGTCACTATTTTCAATATGAATTTAAGTTTACAGATTTAACAGAAAGACTATCTTCTATGAAAAAAACATTCGCCGCAATTCAGATAACTATTTTGCTCGCCATGCTCTCTTTACCCTCTAAATTATTTGCCCAATCTACTAATACTGTTTATTTAGATCCAAAACAACCCGTTGAGGCTAGGGTTAAAGATCTTCTTAGCAGAATGACTTTGGATGAGAAGATAGGGCAGATGACGCAGGTCGATAAAGACGCGGTGATAAATAATAAATCAGATATTGTTAAGTATTTTATGGGATCAATTTTAAGCGGCGGAGATTCTGATATAGGCGATAATAAAACTGTTACCTGGGCTAATTTATACGATTCGCTGCAAAGTTATGCTTTGCAGACTAGATTGAAGATTCCTATCATATATGGTATTGACGCTGTACACGGGAATAATAATATTTATGGAGCGACAATATTTCCTCATAATATAGGTATGGGCTGCACAAGAGATACATCTCTTGTCAAAGAAGAGGGAAGGGTAACGTCGGAAGAGCTTGCTGCTACAGGTATAAATTGGACCTTTGCTCCTTGCATTGCTGTTGTAAGAAATGAAAGATGGGGACGTACTTACGAAGGTTTTGGCGAGTCCACTGACTTAGTATCTGAATTTGGCGCTGCTGAAATTGAAGGCTTCCAGGGTGATACTCTCTCTGGTCATATGAGTATCTTAGCATGCGCTAAACACTATCTCGGCGACGGCGGTACTTTTAACGGAATTGACCAGGGCAATACTGTAGATGATGAAGCTACTATAAGAAAATTATTCTTGCCTCCTTACATTTCGGCAATTAAAGCGGGCGTAGGAAGCGTTATGGCTTCTTACAGCAGCATAAATGGTCAAAAGATGCATGGTAGTAAATATTGGCTTACGGATGTTCTAAAGGATGAATTAGGTTTTAAGGGATTCATAGTATCTGATTGGAGCGCAATTGATCAATTGGGAAGTAATTTCGAAGATGATGTAGATAAATCAATAAATGCCGGTATTGATATGGTAATGCTGCCTATGAAGTATAAAGAATTTTATAAGGCAATGAATGTTCTTGTCAGCACAGGTAAAATACCGATGTCACGAATTGATGACGCAGTTTCTAGAATTCTAACTATAAAATTTGAGCTTGGACTATTTGAGAAGCATTTTGCCGATAGATCATTGATCGATTCGGTGGGTTCATTTAGTCATCGTCAGGTTGCCCGGCAGTGCGTTAGAGAGTCTCTAGTTCTATTAAAAAGGAAAGATGGAGTTTTACCTATCCCCAAAGAAAATACAAGGATTCTTGTGGCAGGTGATCATGCAGATAATGTCGGTTATCAATGCGGAGGCTGGACTATTACCTGGCAGGGTAAAGGTGGAAATTTAACTCCGGGAACTACAATACTCCAGGGTATGTTTGCAGCAGCTCCTAATGATAAAATTGTTTATTCGGAAAACGGAGACTTCTCAAATACAAAAGCAGATTATTCAGTGGTTGTAATTGGGGAAAAGCCATATGCAGAAGGCAGAGGAGATGCATCAGATCTAAATCTTTCTAAATCAGATATAGACTTAATCAAGAAGATGAAAAGCTATGGTAATCCTGTCGTTGTTATTCTAATAAGCGGCAGACCTATGATTCTTGAACCTATATTACACTTCTCTGACGCAATAATAGCCGCATGGCTTCCCGGAACCGAAGGCGAAGGTATCTCAGATGTTCTTTTCGGTGATTATGCGCCAAAGGGTAGACTGTCTCATTCCTGGTTGAAAAGCATGAGCCAGCTCCCTATTAACGTAGGTGATAGTGTGTATCATCCTTTGTTCCCTTATGGTTACGGTATTACAACCTTCAACAATTCTACTAAAGGTTCTGCCCCTGTAATTCTATCCGCGATTGTTAAGAAGGATGGGAAGCATATAGAATTAACATTCAATAAACCAATGTCGGATATCTCATTAAACGGAGAAGATTTTAAATTGAATAAGAATGGCTTGCCTATAAAGGAAATGATTGAGCCATATATAAAGAAAGATGATAATACCACTATTATTTTATCAGTCAGCAAAGGTTTTGCAGATAATGACACAGTCTCTGTATCTTATAATTCCGGTAAGGTTAAAGCTGCTGATGGCGGTTTGCTTGAGCATTTTGAAGGATTTAAAATTTATAATTGGGTGTCTAATTAAGGTTATAATAGACGGGCTAATCTGTTATATTAAACAAGTTAGTCACTGTTAGATAAATAATCTTAGGGTTAGCTGATAGCAGAAGGGCAAGCTTCACTTTAAGATTAGAAATAATTTTCATTGCTTCATACAATATCCCGGAAACAAATTATATTTGACAACCGGGATATTTTTTTATAGACTTGCCTATGTGAATTTTGTGTTAGTAGTTACTGAATAAATGGAAAAAAATAAAAGAAATGTACACTAAAGTTAAAAGTCTAAGTCAAATCGAGATCGTAGAATCATTAGCAAGAGAAATTTGGACTGAACATTATACTCCAATAATAGGGGAAAAGCAGGTCGCTTACATGCTCGAAAAGTTCCAATCTCAACAGGCCATTGCAAGTCAAATTGACGGCGGCTATGAATACTTTATCATTACAGAAGTGAATAAGTCAATCGGCTATCTCAGTATAATATCAAAAGTTAACGAACTATTCTTAAGCAAAATATATATTAAATCGACCGAACGCGGCAGAGGGTATGCAAGGCAAGCAATTCAGTTTGTGGAGGGATTAGCAAAGGACAAGGGATTAAGCAAGATTGCCTTAACAGTCAATAAGAATAACCTCGATACAATTAAAGTCTATAAGAAAATTGGCTTCAAGAATATTGGATCAATTGTCCAGGATATTGGTGGTGGCTTCGTTATGGATGACTATGAAATGGTAAAAAATATATAGCATTCATATCATCATCCATTTTCAATAATCCATATTCCATCCCCCATATCATGCTTTTAGATTCTACTCCTGATCGTTATATTTACGATCACAATAATCAAACTAACGGATACAACTAAGATGAAAAAATCAACATCGGATACGCGCAAGTACCGCACAGATATGAACGATAAAATATTGAATTCAGGGTTTAGAGATTATAATAAATTCTTTGCTCTTGACAATAAAGCATATATCAACGGAGCATTGCCCGCTAAGACAAAAGAATTAATGGGGCTAGTTGCCTCAATGGTTTTGCGATGCAATGATTGCATCTTTTATCATATCGACAGATCAATTCAAGAAGGCGCTACGAAGGAGGAGCTATATGAAAGCTTTAATATTGCCCTTATCGTAGGAGGCTCTATTGTAATCCCTCACTTAAGATATGCTTTCGAAGTGACAGAAGATATATTTAATGAAGCAAAATCTTAGTAGTATCATTTAGGAAAATTTTCAATTATTTAAAACTTACGGGAGTGTAATGCATATAATAGGGTATATTGGGTTAGTCACTTTGGCAGCAAGCTGGATACCGCAAACATTTGACACAATTAAAGAAAAATATTGCAGAGTAAATGGATATTTTCTTGTCCTTAACAGCATAGGAAGTTTCTCGCTTATGCTATATTCTTTTTTCTTAGGTGATGTAGTATTTTCTGTACTAAATTCTATGACCTCCGTCGGCGCACTTATCAATATTTTTTATAAGATTAGATCCGGGAATTCCAAAAAATGAGGCATTTAATTTTTGCGTCTAAAAATAAAGGAAAAATATTTGAAGTTTCTAAAATTCTTGGAAAACAAGATTTTGATATTGTCTCTTTATTAGGGATTGATCTCCCCGACATTATCGAAAGCGGTTCGACTTTTGAAGAAAACGCAAAGATTAAAGCTGAGACTGTTTTCAATAATTTAGAGATTCCTACTATTGCCGATGATTCCGGGCTGGTAGTCGAGCAGTTAGATGGCAGACCGGGTGTATATTCAGCTCGCTATTCCGGAGAAGGAGCTACCGATAAGGAAAATAATGAAAAGCTTTTATTAGAACTCCGAAATTTTCCGGGTAAGCATAAAGCTAAATATGTCTGTGTTGCGGTTTATTATGATGGTAAGAATTATTTTTCGGCTTATGGAGAAATACACGGAGAAATTATTAAAGAAGGAAAGGGCAATAACGGATTTGGTTATGATCCTTTATTCGTACCGGATGGATATAAGAAAACAATGGCTCAATTGACTATAGAAGAGAAAAATAAAATTAGTCATAGGGCAATTGCCTTTAATGAATTGAAAAAATTAATTAAATAAAAAATAAAGGAGTAAATATGAAAAATAAAATATTATTGTTTGTCGTAATTGCGTCAACAGTTGTATTGCTCAACGCCTGCAAGTCAAGTAACTCTGTTAATGCAAATGCAGCGGTTGGGACATCAATTTATTTCCCTAATGGCGACGGCAGTAGTTATAAATATGATGTTCAGTCATCTAATTCATCCGGTTCGGCGACGGGCACTAGATCTACATCTTATAACGGTACTTCCCTTGTCGGCGGGGTTACATTCCAGAAAGAGGTCGATACTTTAGCGTTTAGTACTGGTATTAGTACTGCTGTTTCTTACTTCAGGGTTTCAAACTCGGAGGTCGATTATTTCCTTGATACTACGGGATTGTCGGCTTCTATCCCGGATTCTTTAATTAAATACTTGTCTTTTAGCTCATCATTAAAAGCATTAGAATTTCCTTTCCAAAGCGGGCAGACATGGGATGTCTTTGATATGGCTCTAAAGATAGGTTCTTTCAGCGTTCCGGTAATAAATGTAACTGCAAGTTATTTGGGAACACAACCGCTGACTTTAACCCTGAACGGAACACAATCAACATATACTGCTGCACAAGTTAATTATGTTCTGACTCTAACTATTCCGAATACTTCAAACCCTTTAGCAACTCCTACTAAATCAACTTACTCTGCTCAGGCTTGGTTAGTCCAAAATATAGGAATTGTAAAGTGGCAAGGAAGCGGTGCAGTGTTCAGTGCTTTCAGCGGTAATGGCGTTAGTCTAGGCGATACGACTACTACCGTAACCCAGACTTTGGTTTCATATAGTCTCAAATAAATTATTTGAAAGCCTTACTTTGTTGCAATTATTACTTGCACAATCCCAAGTGTTAAGTAATACTTTTCAATTTTTCTAAAGCCCGAATTTTGAAGAAGTTCGGGCAAATTTATTTTCTCATCAAATTCTTCTACTGAATTGGGAAGGTACTTGTATGCTTCCTTATCTCCTGAAACTACCCCACCTATAAGCGGCAATATCCTTTTGAAGTAAAACTTGTATAACCGCTTGAATATTGGATTAGACGGCATTCTAAATTCTATGACTGTCGCTTTGCCGTTCTTTTTAAGAGCACTATAAAACGAATTGAAACCTTCCTGTATATCGTAAAAATTTCTAACGCCGAATGCTACTGTTATATTAGTTACGGATTCATCCTTCACCGGCATATTCTCAGCAACCATTTGGAAATTGCTTCCGCTTATCCAATTACTTTTTTTAGTAAACAGTCTAAGCATGTTCATTGAGAAATCTGCGCCTAAAATTTTTTTGACTCCCTGTCTTCTTGCCTCTATTGCTACATCTCCGGTTCCGCAAGCTACGTCAAGTAGTATTGATTCAGTGCTCAATCCCGTTAGCTTAAGTGCTTTTCTTCTCCAATAGTGGTCGGTTCCAAAGCTTAATAAATGGTTTAAGAAATCATAACGGAAAGCTATTGAATCAAAGATCTTTTTTACTTTATTTTTTTTATCACTCATAATATTTACTTATTTGGTCTTTTATATAGATCATATTTAAACTCTTCTTTCCCCAACTGCCTCTGCCACCAATTAAAGATATACCTTCCGGTCCAGATAGAAAAAATCATAAAGGCTAATCCGCCTATCAAATCAATTACATAATGATACCACAGATAAACTGTAGCAAAAATCAAAAGTGTTCCGATTGGTATAAAGAAATAACGTGAGCGGCTTTTTAATTTAACCGAAAGATACATAATAATTAAAGTTATCATTGTGTGCCCGCTAGGAAATACATCACGTTGTACTATAGCCGCTGGATTTACCGTACCCGCAGGTATTGACTCTCCCGCATCAATAAAATCTCTTAAATATGGTGTAAGCCATAATCCGGGTAGTTTTTGATTTAGAAAAGAGAAGTGATGAAGCGTGAATCTAGGCCCTATACCCGGTAACGCGAAATATCCAAGATATGATAAGTAAAATCCGTAAATAATTGAAAAGACTGCATAATCAAGTTCAAGGTATCGCTTGTCTCTTAAGAAGGCTAAACCCAAAATAATCGGAAGTAAATAAAACATGCTGTATACAATCTGCAGAATTTCAGTCAATAGAGGGAATGAATATTTTAATAAAAATGCTGCCGGGTCTCCTCCAAACATCCATCTGTCTATTCTTATAAAAAGCCAATCGTAGTCATGCTGTCTAATCGGCTCAACTAGATAATATAATTCCTTGAATGTTAATAGGATTATAGGAGCTATATACCAGTAGTGCATAATGCGCCAGAACCTGTTGTCATGCTTAAATTCAAAAAATGCAATTGTAATTGCTAAAACTATTATTAAAAGGTTTACCATATCCCATAACAGCCAGTTAGTTACCTCGTTATGGAAGACCAGATTAAGAATAATTAAGAATATATAAAATACAACAACTACTAAGTCATATGCTTTTAGTTTGTAAAGAAAAGTTTTAAGTAAGTTCATCCGCTGAATTGAGTAAAATGTTTTGTAAGTGATTTAGTTATCGTTAAACCGGGATTTTTCATAAGTAAATTTTGTAAGCATTAAAAAGTTATCTATCGTTAATTGCTCGGCGCGTAAAGATAAATCAATTCCGCATCCTTCAAAATTTAGGTTTCCAAATATACTATTACTTAATGAATTTTTTAAAGTCTTCCTTCGATTGCCGAATGCTGCCTTTACAACTTTTATAAAATAAATTTTCTCTTCCGGCAGCAGATCGCAATTCTTAAAGCGAAGATGAATTACAGCAGAAAATACTTTTGGCTTTGGGTAAAAGACGTTAGGCGAGACCTTAAAGCAAAATTCTACATCGGCGAAATATTGCATTAATACTGCAAGTATGCCGTAGTCTTTTGTCCCTCGCTTGGCATTTATTCTTTGTGCTACTTCATATTGAATCATTAAAACAGCGTCATTTACGTAATTAGTGTTCTCAATAAGCTTAAAAAGTATGGGTGATGTTAAGTTGTATGGAATATTACCGGCAACTCTTACTTTTGACTTTTCATCTTTGGATAGTTTTTCTATATCGAAGTCTAATATATCCCGCGTAATTAAATGTAAACCTGGAAATTTGGCCAGAAGACTTTCAATTACTCTTTCGTCTATTTCAATGGCTATTAAATTGTCTACCTTCTCTATAAGAAATTTAGTCAGTGCGCCAAACCCGGGACCGATTTCAATTAGCAAATCATCCTTTTTCGGATTAATTTCATCCGCTATCTTCCTTAGTATATTATCATCAGCAAGGTAGTTTTGACCGAATCTTTTTAAAGGTCTAATATGTTCCATTGTTAATTGGTTGTTTTGCTTTGACTAAGTTATTAAAAATGACGCAGCAATAATAATTAAATTTAGACCAATTTCTCTTTTGAAAACAAAATTAATATTTGTAATTTATAAATTAACAATCATGTCTTATGTATCCATTTTTTATATTCAGGAGGTTATCTGGAAAAAAAATATATTATCAGTATAGATATGGGTGGGACGAAGATTTTAGCCGCTGCAATAAATTCTAAAGAGGGAATTATTGCAAGGGTTAAAATGCCTACTCCCGCCCATGCCAAACCCGGTGTCCTAATAAAAGCCTTAGCCGGCGTTGTTAATGAAACAATTGCTGAAGCCGGTCTAAAAGTATCAAATATTAAAGCAGTGGCTCTAGGAATACCTGGCTCACTTAATCCATATACCGGAAGGGTTGGTCTTGCTCCTAATCTAGGTCTAAAGAATTTCTTCATAAAGGATCAGTTAGAAAAATTAGTCAATATTCCTGTTTTAATTGAAAACGATGTTAACCTTGGAGCATTAGGGGTTAAGGAATTTGGAGTTGGAAAAAATAAAAAGAATATCCTTGTCGTTTTCGTAGGCACAGGCATTGGAGGGGCTCTCATATTCGATGGAAAAATCTACCGTGGCTCAAGTTTCGCAGCGGGGGAAATCGGTCATATTGTTGTCGATAAAAATGGTTTCAAGTGCGGCTGCGGAAATTACGGCTGCTTTGAAACCGTCGCTAGCAGACTTGCCATAGTTAGAAATATTCACTCGGACATAAAAGCAAAAAAGAAAACTATAATCACAAAAATTACCGGCAAAAATAAACCTATTAAGAGTAAAGCCCTCGCTGCAGCCGTAAAAGCTAATGATAAAGTAGTCGTGAAGCGGATTTCTGATGCTTGTGATGTTATCGGAACTACTCTGGCCAGTTTAACAAATTTATTAAACGTTGACGAAGTAGTCGTAGGTGGCGGATTGATTGAAGCTCTAGGTCAATTTATGACGCCTAAAATTAGAGCCTCATTTAAAGATAATATACTCGCCGAGACTGCAAAGGCAGCTAAATTAGTTCAAAGCAAGTTAGGCGATGATGCTGCATTGTATGGCGGCATTGTATTAACGGAAGAGTTTCTTGGTATTAAGGTCTAGCTGAATTGCTTTTCTACTTCGAGCAATTCTTCTGATGCCTTTTCCCATTCCTTTATTTTTTCGGCTAATTTCTTTTTAGTCTCTCCGAATTCGAATGTGGCTTCTCTTGCTCGTTGCGGATTACTGAAAACATCCTGAAGCGTCAATGAATGCTCTAGTTCTTTTTCTTTCTTTTCAAGAATCTCAATTTGATTCTCGAGGTCACTGACTTTTTTAATCAGATGCTTAGTTGCTGCGTATCTTTTCTGTCGCTGCTCGGCATCGCTTCTTTTCTGATCCTTCTTAGTAAAGTTCTCATTTGAATTATTCTTATTGCCGGAAAGCTCGGATTCTTTATTAACCAATTGCTGCTTCTTTAATAAATAATATTCAATCCCGCCTTCAAATAACTTGACTTCTCCTTTCCTTATCTCTACAACTTTATTGACAATAGGTACTAAGAAATCTACATCATGAGATACAAGGATTAATGAGCCGTTGAAATCTATTAAGGCCTTTTGCAATACCTGCTTCGAAGAAATGTCAAGATGGTTTGTCGGTTCATCAAGTATTATAAAGTTCGCTTTCGTAAGAAGTATCTTTGATAATGCAACCCTGCTCTTCTCTCCGCCTGAAAGAACCCCTACTTTCTTAAAAACATCGTCGCCTGTAAATAGAAAAGAACCGAGCAGTGTTCTTAATTGTCCTATTGTTTTATCTTCTGCTATTCCGTCGACTGTCTCAATTATATCAATATCCGGATTCAAATTATCAGCTACATCCTGTGCATAATAAGAAATTAATGTATTATGCCCTATTATCCTCTCTCCTTTGTCAAAATCAATTCTGCCTGATATGATTTTAGCCAATGTAGTTTTACCTGCTCCGTTTGGTCCTACAAACGCTATCTTATCACCGCGGTTTACCTGAAAGTCTAAACCTAAGAAAATATCCTTTTCCCCGAAAGATTTATAAATCGACTTTAACTCTAAATTAACTTTCCCGCTCGACGGAGGTTCCGGAAATCTAATTGATATATTCTCTTTACTTTCAGGCAATTCAATTAGCTCAATCTTATCAAGCTGCTTTATTCTGCTCTGTACTTGCTTTGATTTTGTAGCTTTATACCTGAATCGTTCTATAAATTTCTCTGTTTCCTTAATTTTCTTCTGCTGAAGTGTGAATTGATTGGCAAGTTGTATATCGCGGTCATCCTTGAATTTCAAATAAGCATCGTAGTCGCCGCTGAAGGTATAAAACTTACCCATAAATATTTCAAGCGTCTTAGTAGTCACTCTATTAATAAAATTCTTATCGTGCGAGACAGTCAGCAGTGCTCCTTTATAGCTTTTAAGGAAGCTTGTAAGCCATTCAAGGGAATCTAAGTCTAAGTGATTTGTAGGCTCATCCATTAACAAAAGGTCGTTCTGCGATATAAGAATTTTTGCTAGTTCAATTCTCATCTGCCAGCCGCCTGAGAATTCATTTGTTAATTTCTCAAATTCATCTTCTTCGAAACCTAGCCCTATAAGAATTTTTTCAACCTTAGATGAAGCACTGTATGAATCGAGTTCTTCAAGCCTTAAATGAACATTACCGAGCTGACTAATTAAGTCGTCCCTTGTTTCTTCATTCAAATTCTCACTTGCAAGTGCATTGGTTATATAAGTTTCCTTTTCCTGCAGCATTATAATATCCGTCAAGGAACTCTTTGCTTCTTCGAGCAATGTCTTCCCTTGATGAACTACCATTTCCTGCGGCAGGTAACCGATACTGATTCCTTTTTGCTTTAGTATTTTCCCTGACTCGGGCTGTAGGAG
The DNA here is from genome assembly GCA_021777835.1 of Bacteroidota bacterium. Classification (GTDB taxonomy): domain Bacteria; phylum Bacteroidota; class Ignavibacteria; order Ignavibacteriales; family Ignavibacteriaceae; genus FEN-1297. Next base: position 39,364 of record JAJYDC010000015.1, read on the forward strand.
TCCGCTAATTATCTTAAGTAATGAGGATTTACCCGTCCCGTTAGCTCCAACAAGTGAGATTTTATCTCCCGAATTAATCTTGTAATTAATATTCTGGAAAAGATATTTACCATTAAACTGAAGGGATACCCCGGAAAGATCTATCATTAAAAATTTTGACCGATTTAAATATTATTGAATGAATGACTGAGTATTATTTCCTTATTACCGCAACTTTTGATGTTGTTACATTGTTACCTGATTGGTCAAATGCGACTATCAGATAAACACCGGTGTTTACTAGATTTCCGTTTGAGTCTGTACCGTCCCAGTAGGCAAGCCTTCCGCCTGGTGACATAAAATCCTTAATCAATTTGCCGCTTATTGAAATAATCTTCAATTCTGAATTTTGTATCAAGCCGTCAATTGTTAATTTGTTGCTTCCGTCCGGCTTCAATACAAATGGACTTGGGTATACAAAAAGTTTAGTGAAGTTATCTACGGGCTTTACTGCCGAGGTCTGAAATGAGGTTAATCCTGCATCTGTTCCTACATATACTGTACCTGTGTTTGGGTCAATCGCAAGGCTTATTATATTATCGGATAAAAGCGGACTGTTCTTGGAATCATATTCTGCTAGTAAACTTGTACCGTCTGAGTTGACTAAAAGTAAACCTTGATTAGTTCCAATCCATTTTTGATTAATCGGATCAACTGCAATACAATTTATAGTTTGAGTCCTTAAAGGAAAAACTGATGTTATTATTAACGAGGATTTACCGCCGTTAAAAATACCTTCAGTATTTGATATAATATTTACGCCTATACTTGTTCCTACCCAGATGTCCCCTAATTTATCTACTACTACAGAATTAATTGTATTGCTATTAAGACCATCATTGGTGGTTAGATATCCTGACACATCGTCATTTGTGTTATCGTATGTCTTATTTTCGTTAAAGTAATATAATCCCGGGTAACTTGGGTCGTATGATGAAAACCATTTGGTATCATACTGATCAATTGCAAGGTTAAAGTTTTGCTCGAAATAATGACCGAATGCTGCAGGAATGGCGTAGTGATACCAAACGCTGTCGGGAGTTAGCATAGCCAGATTCTTTTGATCTGTGCCTCCGTAGTTCAGTATCCATAAGTTATTTCTGGAATCCATAGCAAATCCTGAAATTACTAGGAAGTTATTCGATGGGCCTTGAATACCATGCATTCCTGTAAGTGAAGGTGAGAAATATTGAAATTGGTTGTTTTTTTCTTTTACGAATCCTTGACCCCAATCTCCCAAATAAACTGCACTATCGGGCTCTGCATAAGCTACATGTAAATAATTATTCGGTAATATCGGAGTGTTGACTGTGTTATAATTTGTCCAAGATTCTCCATTATACTTATAGAACCCCTGACCGGTGCGGTCTCTTCCGCTTGCAGACCATAATGCGCCTGAATAGTCTACTGTTAAGCTTGGAAATTGATTTACCTGCGGACTGTTAGGAAACTTAAATAAACCTGGATTCTTTATGAGTACAATTCCATTAGCACTCGATGCAACTATTCCTGTTGAATTAGAATATGCTAACTGATCTAAGGCTACTGTAGACGAATATCTACTAGACAAATTGCCGTTCGCATATACACTTATTGTGTTGTTTGATAATATATACAGTGAATCACCGACTGCAATAATATCGTTAACGTTAGAATTACTAAATGATGCCGCAAATGGCTGCCATGATGTTCCGTTGAACTGGGATAAACCATTTGATGTGGCTGCTAATAAAGAACCGTTATATATTACAAGCTTATTAATTATGTTTGATGGTAAACCATTGCTTGTAGTATAAACATTCCATGATTCAGGCGCAGATAAGTTGGTAGCATTGCTTACCTGAATCGCAACTCCCGACGAAGTTGCAACATATATTAACCCGGCTTTAAGTAAACTGTTTACTTGTATGTTGGATGTAAAACTTCCAAATTTGAAAAATGTATCGTAAAAAACTAAATGAACCGGGTCTATCAATGAGATGCCGAAAGCTGTAGCTGCAAAAATTGTATCACCTGAAGCGCTTAATTGCGTTATTTGCTTTGAAGTATAATTTGAATTATAAATATCAAGTATTACATGAATGGAATTATCCGCAGGATTATAAACACTTATTGAACCGTCATTGCTGCCAAACCAAACCTTGCCGTATTTATCTACCGTAACCGCTGAAAGTGATATCCCGAATAAACCGTCAGTCTTGTGCAAAGTCTTAAATGAATCTGCAGCTGCATTATATAAGAATGCACCCCCGGTAGTAGCTGCCCAAACTCCATTGCCGGATGCTTCTATTGATTGAACGTTTTTCATGTCGGTATAATTGTGCCAGTTGAATACTTGTTGAGCATTACTATGCGCCGTAATTACTAGTATTAATAAGATGCCGAGAAGTTTTTTCATTGTGATTCCTTAAACCTAATAAATTTTCCTTTTGAAAAAGTAAATAGTACCTTATTCTTCAACTCTGTCATTTCAATAGTAAGCCTGCTGCGATTTTCATTCATAAAATTGTTAGATTCAAAATTAAGATTTTTCCCGTTATTAAAAAGTATAAAATAATTGTCTTCTATCTGAGACAGGACTAAGTTATTTCCCTGCACGAAAGATGAGATACTGTCGCTAAGACTGGCTAAATAGCTTTTTGAGTAAAGATTTACAGTAACCGGCTTCTTAAATCCGCCATAAAAATTGAAAAGTTTATCAAACCCAAGTTGAAATATCGGAATGTCGTCTACCTTTGCCGGCACCGTCAAAAAGTTTACTTCGCCGCTCTTTACTATTTCATCTCTACTCTTGTTTATACAATCCTTAAGTAGCGAAACCGAAGATTCTGTATTAATAACCCAGCTTTTTTCTTTTAATGCAAGTGAACTTGAATATATTAATAAAATTGCTGCAGCTAAAATATAAGATAATTTGTAAGAGTTAAACTTTGACATAAAAACTAAGTACGATAGGAATGCAGCAAATCCAACCTCGGGCAGGTATAAATACCATCTTAAGAATAATCTGCTAGCCGGCGCTATCGTTAATACAATAAAGAGTATAAAAAATAAAAGAAGCAATTCTCTTTGTATCCTCTTAAAAAGAAAATAAATAACAGGGATTGCAATTGGCAGTAATAATATCGCAGTCAGCAGTTTGTGTGAAAGAAAAAAATATTGTATCTCTCTAATGAAAAATGGGAATACCAGCAAACCTGAAAACAGAGAATAATTCTTGATTATATCTATTAGTGTCCCGGACGAATGAGCGTCCTTAGCTGTGAATACGTCATTATTAAAAATTATAATCCGAAGCAAAATAAATATTCCCATCAAAGCAACATAGGGAAGGGAAGTCAAAATGCTTTTGTAAATTTTCTTACTGTCATTAGTAAAGAAGTAAGTAATTAAGAATATTATAAGCGGAAAGCTGAATGCCATTTCTTTAGACATCATGGATAAAAGGAAAAATAGTAAGGAAAGAAACCCGGGCTTTAATTTTTGTTTGATGAAACTTAATAATCCTGCTAAATAAAAGATCAGCATTAACCTGTCAAATAGATCCGTCTGCCAGAATATTACATAATCGTTCAGAGGAAAGGCAATGAAAAAAAGAGCTGCAAACATAGCAATTGCTCTTCTCTTATTATTATCGCTTAACAGATAGTATAAGAAATAATAAAGCAATATTCCCGCCGCTGCGTGAAGCAGAATATTTAAAATCCTGTAATAAACATAGTCGTAATTAAAAACTAAGGTAGATAATCCCGAAACAAAATTACCGATCGGTCTGTAATAGTAACCGTCGTAATCTTTCTTATTGAATAAACCGAATAGCTCGCTAATATTAGCTGGCTGATTACGCTGGATAAATGAAATCTCATCATTAACAAAGGGAATTTTTATGGAAGGGGAGTAGAGTATTAATGTAAAAAAAAAGATAAGTATTATAGGAAAATATTTTTTTTCAAAAATATCTTTATATGAGAAATTCATAGAATATACAAATCAGTATTAAAGTTTTCCCGCAAGATTTGACATCTCGATAGCTGTTATAGCTGCATCCCAACCTTTATTACCGGACTTTGTACCGGCTCTCTCTATTGCTTGCTCAATATTATCTGTCGTTAATACACCGAAGGAAACTGGTATATTATACTTCAAGGAAGTCTGTAATATCCCATTACTTGCCGCTCCTGCTACATAGTCAAAATGAGGCGTCGCACCTTTTATTACCGCTCCTAAACATATGATAGCATTATACTTTTTACTTTCTGCTAGCTTTGCAGCCGTAAAAGGTATCTCAAAAGCTCCCGGAACCTTTATTACTGTAATATTACTATCCAAGCATTCATGACGCTTTAAACAGTCAAGTGCGCCTTCTAATAATTTTTGACCTATAAATTCATTAAAACGGCTTAATACTATCGCATATTTGTTGCTGCCGCAAACTAAGTTGCCTTCGATTATATTCATATTCTTAATTTAATTTATTAACTAGAAAATTATGCGCTGTCCTTTAATAACCTTTGTCTCATAGCTTCAACCACTGAAGCACTTGTGTAAAACTTTCCTAAATTATAATCATCTTCTCTTTTGCCGCCATGAAAATCTGATCCGCCTGATTCTAGAAGATAATATTCATTGACAATACCCCGGTAGAATTTTACCTGCTGTGCGCTGTTTGATGGGTGTATAACTTCTATTCCGTCAACTCCGGCAGTAATTAATTCCTTTAATAGCGACTCCGGCATATATCCGGGATGAGCTATGAAGGATAAACCTCCTGCATCGCTTATAATCTTAAATGCGCTTTGGGGCGATAGATGAACTTTCTTTTCGTAAGCAGGGCAGCCGTTGCCTATATATTTATTGAAAGCTTCATAATATGAGGTAATTAGACCCTTCGCAAGCATAGCCTGTGCTATGTGGGGTCTGCCAACTGCAGATATCTTTGATATTGCTAAAACATCTTCTATTGTAATATTAAATCCGAGCGAGTTCAAATTTTCAATAATCCTTATTGCTCGCTTCATCCTCTCTTCTCTGAAGAATTGAAGGTATCTTTCAAGTTCTTCATTGAAAGGCTCAATAAAATAAGCAAGTATGTGTACTTCCTTATCCTCAACATCCGTGCTAATTTCGACACCGGGAATTATCTCTACTCCTATTTGTTTACCGTATTCGAATGCTTCAGTAAAACCAGCTAGATTATCATGATCAGTAATGCTTAATACATCTATTCCTGAATCCTTTGCCTTCTTTACCAACTCTGTTGGAGTAAGTGCTCCGTCTGAATGCGAGGTGTGGGTATGTAAGTCAACTTTACCCATATAACTCTTTAAATTTTTCATAATTTACTATTTTCAACTTTGAACCGTCAAGTTCAACCATCCCTTTTTTCGCAAATGAATGAAGTGTACGAGAAATCGTTTCTCTTGATGTGCCGGCCATATTTGCTAAATCATGCTGAAATGGCAGCTTCTCAATTTCTACTGTACCTTGCTTAATTTTACCTATATCATCAGCTAACTGAAGAATAACTGTTGCAACTTTACCTTCCGCATCCTTAAGTGATAAGGATTTTATCTTCATATCTGCCGAACGTAATCGTTGTGTTAATTCCTGTAAAAGTGCAATACTAATTTCAGGATGGATCTGAAGCAAATCTAAAAATTCACTTCTCTGAATTATAAATAATTCGGAATCTTCCATCGCAGTTACGTTTGCCGACCTTGCTAATCCATCTAATATCGCCATTTCGCCAAAGAAATCAGATTCACTTAAAATTGTCAATATAACTTCTTTGCCGTCATCGCTTACTCGCGAAACTTTTAATTTACCATTTATAATTACAAACATTGCTGAACCGGTCTCATGCTCAAACAGAACGACTGAATCCCTAGTAAAAGATTTTCTCATTCCTAATTTTGATATTTGCTCTAATGTGCTGTCACTTAACTCAGAAAATATTGGAACATATTTCAAGAAATCGTTATTTTCTTCCATTTTTACCCTCTTCAATTAATATTTGAACAAAAATATGTTTGATGTCTATTAAAGTCAACTTCTAGACTCATCAAGATTATTAGTATATTCTTTGATAAGAAAAATAAGTAAACGCACTAACTAATAATTATTCAATTATGTAAATTAAATAAAAACTAGATAGGAAGTTTGAATTATTTGTAATTTCATTCAAATAATTAATGTTTTTACCTATAATTCCTAATATTGAAACCAAAAATTTAATTCTTACCATGCTTAGACATATATACTAAGTAATTGTTCCAATTAGGACTTCCAACTATAAGAATATAATATCTTAGCATTAACTTAATAGAAGTATCAGTAAATAATATAATATCAATTAAAGTATTGCATTTGGGTAGCGAAGGGAAGGCGCAGCCCAACTGCAGTTACCCCCGTCTAGATTTATTGTATAATCGTTTCTTACCTGGCGAATGGTTTTGTAACAAAATATCTTCCTTTATCTTATTTTTATTATATCTTAGTCCTTCTCAACTGTAAATATTCTCTCTTCAAGATTTAATGCTATTTTTATCTTGCCTGCTTCTTTTTGACTCATTAATTGAGTTATTAAATAAATAAACTAAATTCTAAATTTATATAGAATTATTGTATTATTATTCCTGCTTAATTTATGCAATATAAATTGAACAATTATTATTTTGCTTTTTAAAATCTATTTGGGGAAATTATGATAAGAGAAAGCCATACCTCAATTTCATCCAAGTAAAAATCCATAAGGAATAAGTGTGAATATTTGTCAATTCTATTTTCATATTTTATTCAGTCAAATACTTTACAAATCTTTTACAATTCTTTGACATAAGAATTTACAATTAGTACGTATTTAATTGTGGTATTTCTATTACTTATTAGTATCTAAAATATATTAAAAACAAACTTGGGGCATATATAATGAATAAAAATGTAGGCTCTAATAACCCTCGTTATTATACTAACTTAAAACTATTTCAGCTTGCTGTAATTACTTCTCTTAGAAAACTCAAGACTAGCTATGCTAAGCAAGAGGTCATCTATAAAAATGATAAATCCAACGGCATTTTAGCAACGTTGAGATTCCGCAGAAAATTAGCACTTACTAAAGTTGTAAAATTTAATAATAAATATTATTCAACACCGACTGTCCCTGGATTCCCGTCTAAAGCATTTGATTACTCTGCTCAAAACGGAGGCCTGAACTTTAATTCAGCCGGAACCTTATTAAAGAAACAGATGGACTCTTTATTCTTAGCAATTACCGATAAGTGTGTACTTAACTGTCGACATTGTTATGAAAAACATAATATCAATAAAGGTGTAAAAGTTGAACTGGAATATTGGAAGTCAGTAATTAATTTATTTCAGGCCAGGGGAGTAAGTATAATTATACTTACAGGAGGTGAACCTCTTTATGATTTTAACAGAACATTAGAATTGCTAAGTTATGGGAATAAAGACCTTTCTGATTTTCATCTTCATACTTCGGGAATGACTATAACAAAAGATAAAGCAAAAGCTTTAAAGGCTGCCGGTCTGTCAGCTGCAGCTGTAGGGTTAGACCATTACATCCCTGAAAAACATGATGAGATAAGAGGGAAAGGTTCTTTCAATTCTGCAGTTGAAGCTCTCAAGTTATTTAATGAAGAAGGGATTTTGACGTATGTAAATCTTTGTGCAACAAGAGATTTGATCCGATCTGGGGGCTTATGGAAATATTATGAATTGGTGAATAATTTAAACGTGAGCATGATTGAACTGCTTGAACCTAAACCATGCGGCGGATTTTTCGGTGATGGATTTAAGGAATTAATAACAGCGGAAGATAAAAAAATATTATTAGACTTTACAATTACTGGAAACTCATCCGGAAAATATAAAAATTTTCCTATCATCTATTACGTCGCACACATTGAAGGTAAAGATCAATTAGGCTGTAATATGGGCGGACTTTCCCTTCTTTATATTGACAGTGCTGGGAATGTTTGTCCTTGCGTATTTTTCCCTGTTTCATTCGGCAATATAAAAACTGAAAGCGCTGAAGTAATATTTAACAGAATGAGAAAAAGTATACCTCAGCCAATTAAGAGTGATTGTCCTTCTTTGAAATTTTCTAATGAGTTAAATGAACTTTTAAAAGAGAAAAAATTTATGCCTGTACCATATAACAATTTATGCGAAAGGTCTAAAAATATTTTGAGCTCTGAAATAATTTTTAGAGAATGAGTTTAATAATATTAAAATTTAAATAATTAAAAGTGGAGATTAAAATGAAAAAAGTAATTTTAATTATCTTCTTAATGGTTGTCCTTTTCAATTATTTTAATGGCTGCATTATCACTAGGACAGAAAAGATAACTAACAATTTTACTAAAGATAAAATAAACGAAGTTGTCCTTACAAACTATGAACAAATACACTTTGACTATAAGGGTGGTAAATATGTGGTCCATCCTTCAATAATAAAGGGGTTTTCATATAAAGGGATACCCTACCGTGTTGATCTGGATTCAGTTAAAGAAATAAGAGAATCAAATCTTCCGTCTATCGAGCCTGATGACCTTGCTCATAAAAATATAACTGAAATAATAACAAACCGATATAAACTAATTGAATTTGATTCCGCGGGTGCAGTATACAATAAAAGGGAAAATATGATTGAAGGTAATAATGATCAAGGTATCCCTCAAAAAATACCTGTGGATGAAACGTGGCAAATACATACAGTAAGACCCACCCTAGTATCATTATCGGATTTAGCTAAATCTAACAATTTGTTCATCGCACAAATTGTGGATAGGAATAATTGGGTTTACATATTTGATAAACATGGAGGGAAATTGGTTAAAAAACATTCAGCTATTACGGGCGTAACACGTGAAGGCGTATATGTAGAAGTAAATCCTGATAGTATATTATATGCAAATGTAACTAGAACTAATGTTGCTGAAAGTATCTTTGCAACTACAGGAATTGTACTGGCAGTTGCAGTAGGCATTGGTGTAATTATTGTCGCTACTAAAGAATCATGCCCGTTTGTTTATTCGTACATTGACGGTAAATATGTTTTTGATGCAGAACCTCTCGGTGGAGCTACATCCATGGTACTCGAAAGAACTGAGTATTCACGAATGGAACACTTAAAGGAAGTTAACAATAAATATAAAATTATGGTAAGGAACGAGGTTGAGGAAACTCAATACATAAATGAAATGAGTCTACTATGCATTAAACATGACCCAGATAAACAAGTATATCCAGGTATTAATAGTAATTTCTATCAAATAAAAGATCCAATAAAACCTCTTGCTGCCTTCGATGAAAAGGGAACGGATCTCAAAAAAGTCGTCTCTTACGATGATCAACTATTTTGGCAGACTAAAATGCCGGTTAATTCATACCTTTTGAATAAGAATTATCGCCAGACACTCACTTTTGTCTTCCCAAAACCCGATACTGCAAAAACAGTTAAACTAATAATAAATGCCGGAACGAGCCTTTGGGGATCGAGAATGATAAAGGAGATGCTTCAGTTATATGGTAATTATATTGATACATGGTATTCGAAAATTAATCAGAAAGGTATGGAATACTATCAAATGATGAATTTTATTAATTCGGAAGAACTATATCAATTAAAAATATATGTAAAGAATAATAATTCGTGGATTGAAAAAAGTTTAATAAACGGCGGCGGTCCCTTAATTAGTGAAACAAGAGTTTATAACCTTGATATTTCTGATATTAAAGGTGATTCCCTCATTATAAAATGTAATCCTCCGTATGGATTTTGGACTGTAAATTATACAGCAGTTGAATACAATTATTTTTCAACTCCAGCAGTGGAAACCATACCTCTAATTGAGGCAATAGCAAACTCAAGAACTGATATTAAAGATAAAATAATTTCAAGCGACAGCATATATCAAGTTATGCCTAATGTCGGAGATCAATTTTTTGCTGTTTACAAGGCAGAGGGAAACAATAATGAAATTGCAAACTGCTATTTTCTTAAAACAACCGGTTATTATAAAATTCATATAGACAAGAATCGTACTTTACAATTTGATAGGCTTAGCAGTTTAACAAAACCCGGAGAAATTGTAAGATGGTCTAATGAAAATTATCAGAAATGGGTAAACGGGGAAAATTAAAATAGGTTGAAATTATGAACAAAAAGATAATTTTATTTCCTATGTTATTTTGCTTTATCATAATAAGCAATATTTATTCTCAGGAGGAAAATAATAAATATAACAAATGGGTAAATATTGATAAAGGTTTGTTATTTAATCGTGTTATAGTTCAGAATTATGAAGGAAGAACTGTAGAAGGTTTACTATCCGGAATGATTGGAGATTCACTCTATTTAGATCAAAAAAATAAACAAAATATGATCATCGATCTTCATAAAATTAGATCTTTAATTATATACGACGGAAGATCTTCGAGCGATGGAATTTTATACGGCATGTTAGCAGGTATGTATGCTGGAAATCTTATTCTTTCTACTAATAAAAACCCTAATGAAAAATACATTGCTTACAATGGATTGGGCAGTTTAGTATTACTCAATTTATTATACCTAACTGCGGGTGGTGCAATTGGATATCCTGTTGACCAATCTTTAGTTAGAGAAAAAATAGTATTCTATTTCTCAGAGAATTTTGAAGAAAATAAATTAAAAATTAAATCACTTAAAGAATTTCTTTCTTCAGACAAAAGCAAGGGAAATTTATACATAAATATCGATATGTCTCAAGTATTTACACGTAAATCGTCTTTAAGTGAGGATAACCAAAGAAATTTATACAATGATTATCCAATTAGGACACGTAGCTTCAATTTACTCAGGAAAATAAGCATAACATATATGTTTTTCCCAAATATTGAATTAGGCTGTACAATTTGCTGGTTTGGAGAGCCAAATTTGGACTATTTAACCTTATATAATATAAATAAATGTTGTGACTATAAATATGTCGACATAAATGAAACATTTCACGCAATTGGCTATTTCTTTATTGCAAATTATCATCTCTTAAATAATATCCTTCCGTCATTTCTTGAATTCTCAGCAGGTGCAGGTTTCGGATTAAGTAAAATAGATTATTTGAATAAGTATTCCTCAGATGAATATATCTATCCAAACTCGACACACAATGAAAGAATTATAAATATCAATTTGAAAAAAATAAGTTATATTATGACATCTCGTATGAATTTATATTTATCCTCAAAATCTTATTTTTCACTAATATGTGACTATGTTTTTGTCCCTGGAAAGACACTTCCGGCAATACCGGAATTGTCTTTGAAAGAAAGACAATTTGGCAATTTTAGTATTGGATTAGGTGTTGGATTTAATTTCTAATTACATGTTTTATAAAAGTGGGAAAAACACTAATCATTAAAAAAGTATGATTTGATAATTCGAATTAAAACTATATCCCATATACTACATTAATCCCTAAAGTTTCTCAATTCTTTGATGAGCAAGTTCGGATCAACAATATTTATACTATTATTTATTTTGCACTTAACTGAATAATAAGAGTCAATTAAGATTGCTTTTTTACGGCTATGTATCTATTTTTGATCTCTGAAATTTTTCAACTACTAAGTGGAGAATAATGTTTTATGGGCACAATGTCCAAAATGAGAAGCTTAACTCCGATCTTTATTATCGGTACAGGTGCTTTCTTTGCGCTGTTTATGATTGTATCAAACTCCGATATAATGGAAGTTTTTGGTGCCAGATCAAATAACGTCGGTTCAATCAACGGTACGGAAATTTCCTATCAGGAATTTACAAAAGCTATTGATACTCAAAGAGAAAATCAAAAAGCCCAAACAGGCAAAGATGTTTCCGACGATAACATGGATCAGTTTAGAGATCAAGTTTGGGACGCCATGATAACAGAAACCTTGTTGCAGCAGCAAATTAAAAAGTATGGTATAACAGTAACCGACCAGGAAATAAAAGATGTTATCCTTAGCGATAACCCGCCACAATTCCTAAAACAAAATTTTGTCGATTCCACCGGTAAGTTCAATAAACAGTTGTATATGAGCGCTATTATGGACCCGAGGAATGCTAAGCCTCTTCTTCAAGCTGAAGATTATATTAGACAAAATCTGCTTAATCAAAAACTTCAAAGTATGGTCCTCGCTGCCGTTAACGTAGGAGAAGCTGAAGTTAAAAAGGAATTTATAAATCAGAATACAAAGATAAATGCACAATATGATTATATAAATATTAGTCAAATCCCTGATTCTGTTATTAAATATAACGACGAAGATTTGAAGAATTATTACAACAATAATCTTGATAAATTTGAAATTAAAGCTCAACGCAAATTAAAGTATGTGATTTTCCCTAATTTGGCATCGGCTGAAGACTCGTCAATTGTGAAAAGCACTCTCCAAAGTATAGTAGATGAAATGAAGAATGATACTACTAGTTTCAAGACTCTAGTATCTACTTATTCTTCTGTACCTTATTCAAAGGATACTTTAGCGCTAAATGCATTCTCACCTAAAGCCGCTATCTTAATATCTAACGCTAAACCCGGAGAAATTATTGGACCCGTTGCATCCCCTCAAGGATATGCTGTCTATCATTTTCTTGGAAGTGTCCCTTCAAATCAACCATTAGTTAGAGCTTCTCACATATTGATAAACGGCGGTAGCGATCAGCAGAATTATGATAACGCAATGAAAGTCTATAATGAATTAAAAGCTGGTGCTAATTTTGCTAAAGTTGCTGAGCAAGTTTCTAAAGACCCCGGAAGTGCTAGGAACGGCGGAGACTTAGGCTGGTTCGGAAGAGGACAAATGATCCCTGCATTTGAAAATGCAGCCTTCTCTGGTAAGGTAGGAGAAATTCAAAAGCCTATTAAAACAAATTATGGCTATCATATTATTATGGTTACCGGTAAATCTGATAAGAAATATGTTGTTGAACAAATTATAAATACTGTCACTCCATCAGCTTCAACTAAAGACAATATTCTTAATAAGGCTAAGGACTTTTCATATATTTCAAATAAAGATGGCTTTGACAAAGAAGCTCAGTTAATGAATTATCATATTACTGAAACTCCTCCTTTTGAAAAGAACGCAACCTATATACCAGGTATTGGTGCAAATGCCTACCTATTGAACTTCGCGTTCAAGAGTGACTTGAATGCCATTAGCGATCCCATCCATACTCAACAAGGATACGTGGTAGCTGAAGTATCAGGAATTATAAAGGAAGGCGTAAAATCATTTGATGAAGTTAAAGGCTTCGTTAAATCAATGGTCATAAGAGAGAAGAAATTTGAAATTGCAGAGAAAGAAGCAGAATCAATAAAGAATAAAATTGGCGGGGACTTAAGCAAGGCCCCTTCTATTGATCCTAAAGTTTCTTACGATACAACAGGTTTGTATACTCCGAATACTCCATCTCAAAAGATTAGCTTCGAATATAATTTTATCTCAAATTCTAAGACACTAAAGGTGAATACAGTTTCTGACCCGGTTAAAGGAGCTAATGGTTATTACTTGATAAAAGTAATATATAGAACTCCTTTTGACTCTACAGCTTTTCAGAATCAGGAAGCCCAAATTCGTCAAAATCTTCTTCAATCAAGAAGAAATATTTATCTAAGTCAATGGCTGGCTAACTTAAAGAAGAGTGCTGATATAGTAGATAACCGTCAGAAGTTTTTCAACCAATAATTAAAAACAAATATTCATTACTCTAACCCTCAGCATTTTCCTGAGGGTTTTTATTTTAAGCTGTTTAAAAGAATATGAAAAATAATATTATTTATTTAACTGGCTTTATGGGATCTGGCAAGAGTACTATCGGACCCATTCTTGCTAATACTCTTGGATGGGACTTTTATGATCTAGATCAGTTGATAGAGCAAAGTTTAGGTAAAAAAATAGTAGATATCTTCAATGATGAAGGTGAGAAGTATTTTAGGCAGGTTGAACAGGAAACCTTTAAGAAACTATCAAGTCAAGATAAGGTCGTAATAGCATTGGGCGGTGGGGCAATGGCTAACCAACTAAATATTGATTACTTCAAAAAACATGGGAAAATAATATATCTTAAAATATCACCTGAAGAAGCCTATAAGCGCCTTAAATTTAAAAGGGATAGACCAGTCTTAATTAAAGACGGTACTATTGATCTAGCAAAACCTGACTTTATACAAAAGTTGCAGGAATTATTAAAGAACCGAAGCCATTTCTATGAACAAGCTGATCTCATCATAGATGTTAATAATGCTGCAATCGGTAGAACAGTTGATAAAATTGCTAATATTATCTTAAACAGCAAGTTGTTTGAATCTATTTGAAAGGAAGAATCCTAAGTGAAAAAATTAGAAGTAAAAAGAATTATTGTACCCTTAAAAGAAAATCCTTACCCGGTTTATATAGGGAACTCTATTTTATCGCAGCTTCCTGAATTAATAGAAGTGTCTTTCCCTCAAAGGAATATATTTGTTGTTATTGATGGGAATATAGACAGAACCTGGGGCAGGATAATTCGTAAAATTCTTTCTGCGTCTGCTAAAAAAATTACTTTCTATAAACTGACTCCGGGAGAATCATCCAAAAACTATTTAGAACTGAATAAAATATATACCGCTTTATTAGATGGAAATTACGGCAGAGACACATTATTGATCTCTATTGGCGGCGGAGTTACAGGTGATTTATCAGGGTTTGCTGCATCATCTTTTATGCGGGGAATAAGTCTTATACATATTCCTACTACTCTTCTTGCGGCAGTTGACAGTTCTATCGGAGGGAAAACAGGCATAAACTTCCTAAAGAAAAAGAATATGATCGGAGCATTTTATCAGCCTGCTTTTGTCTTTATAGATACTAACTTCTTCACTACACTTCCTCATCAGGAGATTATTTCAGGTGCAGGAGAAATTATAAAATATGCATATTTATCTGACAGAAACTTCTTTAACTATCTGCAGAAGAATTTTGACTCTCTTATTAAATTACAGCCCGATGTTATAAATGAATCAGTTATTAAGTCTGTTTCAATAAAAGCTTCGGTCGTATCTCAAGACGAAAAAGAAAGCGGTCTAAGGCAAATATTAAATCTTGGGCATACTTTTGCTCACGCATTTGAGACTGGACTAAATTTCAAAATTAAACATGGGGAAGCTGTTGCAGCAGGAATTATTTCGGCACTAATATTATCTAATAAGCTTGAACTGCTTTCTACTAGAAATATGAATGAGTATTTATCCCTTCCTTCAAAAATAAGACCTCCCAAAAACCTTGGTAATCTAAAACCGGAAAGCATTTACAATCTTATGCTGACAGACAAAAAAAACAGGGATGGAAAAATTAAGTTTGTATTGTTAAAGGGAATAGGTGAACTTGTCCTCGGAGCTGAAGCAGCAAAACTGGAAATCTTTACCTCCCTCCAGGAAGCAAAAGAATATTATTAAACAAAATTAGTAGTAAGCTTACAATCATTACACTTTAAAATGAAGAAGCTCTCTGATTTGAGGGAAAATCAGAGAGCTTAATGTGACATTTAAAGGGGGGAAGTTTTGCTTAAAAACTATTTTCTATTTTCAGGTTTATAATAACAACTTAAATGCCACTTCAAAAATGAAGAATAACGATCAAAAGCGATAACTATAATGGTTCATTTTAAGATTAGTGGTAGATTTTACCTAATTTGGTACATCTTTTACATGTAAAAAGGTAATTCCTATGATGGCTAATAACGACCAAAAAAATAATAGTGCACAAAATTTCTTTGAATTGAAATTAAAACCAGGTTTGGTTACTTTTGTAAGTCAATAAATAATTTATCAAAGGAGTTCAGAATGTCAGTTAAAGTAGGAATAAATGGATTCGGAAGAATTGGAAGATTAGTATTTAGCGCATTAGTCGACAAAGGGTTACTAGGTAAAAAAATAGACGTTGTTGCCGTTGTTGATGTGAGCACTGATGCAAAATATTTTGCATATCAGTTGAAATACGATTCAGTTCACGGAAGATTTAACGGCACCTTGTCCACAGAGAAAAGTAATCCAAGTCTAACTGAAGATGATGTCTTAATTGTTAATGGTAATAAAATTAGATGTATTGCAGCTACTAAAGAACCTTCTCAGTTACCCTGGAAGGAATTAGGAGTAGATTATGTAATTGAATCAACAGGTTTGTTTACTGATTCTGCTAAAGCACAAGGTCACTTAACTGCCGGAGCAAAGAAGGTAATTATTTCTGCTCCTGGTAAAGGCGACGTTAAGACAATCGTTATGGGCGTAAACGATAACGAATACGATGCGGCGAAACATAATATCATATCTAATGCTTCTTGCACTACAAACTGTTTAGCTCCCGTCGTGCACGTTATCTTGAAAGAGGGAATCGGAATTGAAACAGGCTTAATGACTACAATTCATTCATATACAGCAACTCAAAAAACTGTCGATGGTCCTTCTAAAAAAGATTGGCGTGGCGGAAGAGCTGCTGCAATAAATATTATCCCTTCTACTACAGGCGCTGCTAAAGCAGTAGGCGAAGTTCTACCTGCAGTTAAAGGAAAACTAACCGGTATGTCCTTCAGAGTACCTACTGCGGACGTTTCAGTAGTTGATCTTACCTTTAGATCAACCCGCGATACCTCTATTACTGAAATAGATGCTCTCCTTAAGAAAGCTTCTGAAACTTATTTGAAGGGAATCCTCGGCGTTTCTGATGAAGAAGTGGTCTCCTCGGATTTTATACATGATCAACGTTCTTCTATTTATGATTCGCTCGCAACTCTTCAAAACAACTTTAAGGACGAAAAGAGATTCTTTAAGGTTGTATCCTGGTATGATAATGAATGGGGATATTCAAACCGTGTAGTCGATTTGTTAGCTAAGATTACTCTATAGAAAATCTATATAAAAGACGGAGCGAAAGCTTCGTCTTTTTTTTATTATTGTTCCTGATATTATCCTATTCGTAAAATATAAAATAACTATTGTTCAAGAGGGCTTAATATGAAAAAACTATCAATTGATAATCTAAATCTTAAAAATAAAAGAGTCCTTGTAAGAGTTGATTTCAATGTCCCGTTGGATGAAAATCTGACTATTACAGACGACAGAAGAATCTCATCCTCACTTCCGACAATCAATAAAATAATTGCCGAAGGCGGCAAGGCGATCTTAATGAGCCACCTTGGCAGACCAAAAGGAAAAGTAAATCCTAAATACTCATTAAAACCCGTTGCCTCTAAGCTAAGTGAACTTTTAGGACAACCCGTTAAGTTGGCTCCCGACTGTGTCGGTGATGAAGTATTAAATTTAGTTAACAATATGGCACCGGGTGATGTTGTACTTCTGGAAAATCTAAGATTCCATGAGGAAGAAGAGAAAAATGACTCTGAATTCTCTAAAAACTTAGCAAAGCTCGGAGATGTTTATGTAAACGACGCCTTCGGCAGTGCTCATCGTGCACATGCATCAACTGAAGGTGTTACTAAATATGTCAAGCAGAATGCTTCGGGGTATTTAATGCAAAAGGAATTGGATTATCTTGGAAGCGCAATTTCTAATCCGGCAAGACCATACTGCGCTATTCTTGGCGGTGCTAAAATATCCGGTAAGATAGACGTTATCCAAAATTTGTTGGATAAAGTAGATACTATGATAATAGGTGGGGGAATGGCATATACTTTCTTTAAAGCCCAAGGAAAAGAAATCGGAAGTTCTCTTTTGGAAGCAGAAAAGATTGACCTTGCAAAGGAATTACTTGTTAAGTTGAGCAATTCTAAAGTAAAGTTTATGCTGCCTGTTGATGTAATGGTAGCTTCTGAATTTAAGAATGATTCACCCTCCGAAGCCGTTAGCATTGATAACATTCCTTCTGATAAAATGGGACTCGATATTGGTCCTAAAACAATTGAACTTTTTAGAAATGAATTATTGAAATCTAAGACTGTTGTGTGGAATGGTCCTATGGGCGTATTTGAAATGGATAACTTTGCTAAAGGCACAAATGCTGTAGCTCAGGCATTGGTAGAAGCGACCTCAAAAGGTAGTATTACTATTGTTGGAGGCGGCGATTCTGCAGCAGCTATCTCAAAAGCAGGGCTTGATGATAAAGTTTCTCATGTCTCTACAGGTGGCGGGGCGTCGTTAGAGTTCTTAGAAGGTAAAGTGCTTCCGGGAGTCGTTGCTTTAAGTGAGGCTTAAACAACCTGACTATGTTGTAGATTTGTTTAGATGTCCGTATTATTATTTTTGGAAATATATTTAAAGGAAATGTCTAGTGAGTGATAATTATTATAAACCAAGAGGGTTTGGTGGATTTGCTCTTTTCCCGCCTGTTATTAAGAATTTAATTATAATTAATTCTGTTGTTTTTCTAATTCAGTTAATAGGGCAGCAAGTCGTTACAAGTACCGGCTTAACTTTTGCCGATATAATAACTAAGTATTTTGCGCTTATCCCCTTACAAGGAGTCCCGGTTCAAAATGCTCTGGGTGCAGTTTCATCTTGGCATTTCTATGCTTGGCAATTAATTACTTATCAGTTTATGCACGGGGGCTTTGCTCACATTTTCTTTAATATGTTTGCGCTCTGGATGTTCGGAGTCGAAGTTGAATACTTTATGGGCTCTCGCAAGTTCCTATATTTCTATTTACTTTGCGGAGTTGTAGCCGGTGTATTCCAGCTATTCTTGCCTCCTCTATTTGGTGAAGCCCTTGCCCCAACTATAGGTGCTTCGGGCGCTATTTTCGGTGTTCTTGTTGCTTTTGCCATGCTTTTCCCTGATCGCTATATCTTCTTGTATTTCTTGATTCCGATCAAAGCTAAATATCTTATCCCGTTGTTTATCCTGATGGAATTATACTTCGCAGATACGGGCGGCGGTAATATTGCTCATTTAGCTCACCTTGGAGGAGCCTTGGCAGGATTCGTTTATATATTACTGGATAAAAATTCAGGCGTAAGCTTTAGCCGTGCTTTTAGAAAATCATCATCCGGTACATATAAAGGAGGAAATATTTTTAACTCCTTCGGAATGCCTTCTAATCCCTTTAAGAAAAAAGACAACTCTGTCCAGGATGCCGACTTTTACGACGTGAATAATGATATTAAAGAAATCTCACAATCTGAAATAGATGAGATTTTAGAAAAGATTAGTAAATCAGGCTATCAAAACCTTTCAGATAGGGAAAAGAAGATACTTTTTGAAGCAAGTAAAAGAATGAAATAATTTTTAAACTAAGTTTATTGTTAAAAATGAAAATTAAGCAAGTTGTAATAATATTAATTATATCTCAAGCTGTACTCTTTGTTTCCTGCTCTAATAAAAATACTATTCCGCAGGATAAGTTTGTTCACCTTTATGCTGAACTTATTTTTGCCCAGGATACAGCATCAACTCCGGCAACAAAGAAAGATTTCAAAACAGTTATCCTTGCAAGGTACGGTGTAACGGAATTGCAGTATCAAGCTACAGTAAATTATTATAATCAGGATCCTCAAAGATGGGCAGGGTTCTTTGATAAGGTTACTAAATATGTTTCCGAATTGCAGAAGAAGAAGTCTTAGACTTACTCTTAGCTACTACTATTCTAATTAAAGAATAAGTTATCTCTTTTGGTAACTTATTCTTTAAGTCTTTGAGGTCGCTAAATCCCTTTCGAATTTCATTTTCTATTAGTTCTAAATGATCATTTTCAAATAGATGAGTAACGTCGGTTGCCGGATAGTATTCAAGTATAGTCTCAACTTGCATTGATATAACTGCCTCTGATAACTTCCTCATAATGGCAATTTCTTTCAGCGAATACTCTTTATTTAATAACTTAAGCGTCTCATTAACATTAGCCGGAAATTGTGGATCGTTATCTGCCTGCTCAGTATCCTTGACAGGAGAAGTATCATCCTTTGATCCGTAATTCTTGATGACTTCTATAAACTCATCACCAACCTTATTGTACATCCTTTCATTGAACCCTTTAATCTTAAGTAGCTCATGCCTGCTTGTAGGTCTTAATTGCGCTATCATTCGAAGTGTTTCATCCGGACAAATCAAATAGCTGCTTTGTATAAATTTCTTTGAGGCTCTCGATCTTACCTCCCTTAATAAATTAAATAGTTCAAGGTCAGCTTCGTAGTCTACTGTAGGTGATATATAATCTACTGTAGATTCAATTTGTTCAATTATATTTTTCCCTTTTGCAGTTAACGATAATTTATTCTTTAATCCGCTTCGCGTACTAATAAAATTTTTCTCAATAAGTTCATGGAAAATATTTTTTAACTCATCAAGATCATAATTAGCACAGGAGCCGTAACTACCTAAGTTTTTATACTGCGCCGTGTTATCCAATCCCCGGAGAATTGAGTATAATAACTTTTCGTTTAGCCCGTCTTTAGCTGTGGATATTGTCTTAAGGATTATTTCTTTTATATAATCAGTACTTAATTCATTCATGCCCGTGCCGCTTTTGCAGTGATCGCATTTGCCGCATCTGTATTCCTCTACTTCCTCACCGAAGTAATTAAGTATAAATTTAAATCGGCAGTCTCCTGAAAATACATAGTCCACCATCTTATCTATTTTCGTTTGAAGTCTTAAATAGCTCTCGTTTAACTTCTTATAATCGATTCGCAATTTCATTGCCTCAATACGCGGAGTTATTAGAATTGCGTTTTCTTTAGCCGAAGTTTTTTTATATGTAATCAATCCAAGATTCTCTAGTATAATTAACGACTCTTCAATATCCTTTTGAGATATGCCGATTTGTGAAGCTAATTCTGGGATCGCCAATTTTATTTTATCTTGGAAAATATTTCCGCCGAAATTCTTTATCAATTGGAGTACTGTTTCTTTCAATACTGAATTTGAGGTACTCTTTATAAAGTCCTTAAGCTGATCTTTCCCGGTATTAAATTGTATCTGCGGTTTCCTATCATATTCAGAAATTAGTTTTAAATAACCCGCCTCTTCCAATATTTTTATGGAAGAGTTAAGTAGTCCGCTAGATATTTTCTTACCGGCAGCACTTGATATAAAGTCCATATTTATTGGGATCTCTTTATCGGAAATATTTCCAACTGCAATTTTCCCATAATCACAAATGGCATCATAGATACTCTCAATCAGCTTTTTATCAGGGTGCGTTATTGAAAGGAAGAAATTCTGAATGCTAATGTCATCTTCGTCATGAAGAAGAAATGCGTATGATAATTTCCCGTCTCTACCGGCTCTTCCTATTTCCTGATAATAATTTTCAATTGACCCGGGTGTATTATAATGGATTATTAACCTAATGTCTTTTTTGTCAATACCCATTCCGAAAGCGTTAGTGGCAACTATAACTTTAATCTTGTCATTTATAAAATCTTCCTGGATCTTTTTCCGCTGAAGCGGCAGCATGCCCGCATGATAAAATGCGCAGCTTATGCGGTTAAAATTTAAATACTCAGAAACCTCCTCAGCCATTTTCCTTGAAGTTGTGTATATTATTGCTGGCGTTTTGAATGTCGAGATTAACTCCAGACACTTTTCCTTTTTCCTTCTGGTAACAATTGCTGTTAACTCAAGGTTGTCTCTTTCAAAACCCCTTATAAAATATTTCGGATTCTCCAGCTTAAGCTGCTCGGCTATATCTTTTACCACTTCAGGCGTGGCAGTAGCTGTAAAAGCGGAAATTTTCTTTATTGAAATGTAATCGGCAAACTCATTTATCTTTCTATAACTCGGTCTGAAATTATGCCCCCACTCGCTTATACAATGCGCTTCATCTATAAATAAATATGTAGGCTGAAGCTTCTTAATCCTTTCAGCAAATTCTAAATTTGATAATCTTTCCGGAGCAACATATAATATTTTTACTCTTCCATAAGCAATTTTCTGCAGAATATCTTCTGACTCGTAAAAAGTTTGGGTGCTGTTTATGAATGCAGCTGTTTCCTCATTTCGGTTAAGCGCATCAACCTGGTCCTTCATTAGAGCAATTAACGGGGATATAACTATCGAGAAGTTCTTAGCAATTAAAGCGGGAATTTGATAGCAAAGAGATTTCCCTGCGCCTGTCGGCAGTACCGATATTGCGTTGTCACCTTTTATTATTGCTTCTATAATTTCTAATTGATTCTGCCGGAATGAATCATAACCGAAATATTTTGATAATGCTTCCTGAGGACTCATCAATGCTTTGGTCTTTGTTTAGTGTGATTGAAAATAAACATCCCTTTAAAGATACAAAAATACAAATTCACAGATTCTTTGTCATTATTTTTATTCTGACAACTCTTTATGATTGTTCCTATTATATGTTATAACGATTCACCTCAAAGAATCGTTCTGGATGGTTAAGCAGCCTATTTCCTCTATCCAATTAACGTAGCTTATAGAATTATTGTTGAGATTGCTTATAACATGCAATCTTGTCTCCGTTATTCAGATTCCTCACTTTGCGGTTTGTTCTGGCCCCTAAAAAACCTACCATACATTATTAAATAAGCTCCCTGAAATATCGCACCGACGTAAAAGGGAAGCTCTAACTGACCCGTACTGAATAACAACCCGGCAATACTCGGCCCTACTGACTGCGGCAATTGCATTGACATTGCATTTAGACTAGTTGCTAAACCGCGTCGCTTATCTCGTACTAATCCAACTGTTAGTGCTTGACGAGCTCCGACTGAGCCCCGGTTAAATGCAGATCTTAATAGATATGCTAATGATGCTAGCCAGAAAAAAGGCATCAATGGAAGTGAGATCAAAAGTAAAAGTCCTATAAATCTTGCCCATACTACCGACTTAACAATGCCGATTTTCTCACTTACTCTTCCGGTTAATAAAGACGAAATCCCAGTAAAGAAAAATGTAGCAGCCATAATTGGCGCTATTGATGCGGGACCAACTCCAAATCTTATGGCAAACCAATATGAAATGAGCGGACCTGTAAACCCAATAGCAAGTCCGTTAAATGAATTTAGAAATACAAGCCCCGTAAGCATTTTATTTTCTTTACGCCTTATTTGTTTCTCCTCCTGTTTTTCATCTGCATTATTACCTTGCCTCGAGCCGCTGTATTTTTCTTCAGCATTAAAAATTAATAATATATTACCAATCGTTGCCGCTGTAACTATCAAAAATAAAGGACGATATGCAATTGCATTAATTGTCATGGGAGAGTGCCCCTTTCCAATCCAAGCGCTCAAGAATTCAGGTAACATAGCTAGTAAAGCTCCAACCCCCATTCCGAAAAATCCAAACGCAGTATTCATACTGTAAACCCAACCTCGCCTTACTGCAGGTACTTCCTCCGCTAACCATGCTTGCTCAACAGGTGAAAAAGGACCTGCAGCGCCATTCGCACCGCGCCCAAATCCTGCAGCAATTATTGTAATAGATAAAATAACACTCTGTGCAGTTAAGAAAGCTGCAATGCTGCATAAAAATACAATACTTTCATATACTAAAAGGAAAGGTCTCCGCCGCATTCGATCACTCGCTACTCCAACCCCTAGACTTAAAAATGCTCCAAATAAACCTGCTGCACTAAGTACCAGCCCAATGTGGAATCCATTCCATCCCAATGCATGTAAATATAAAGCCAAATCTACAACAAGTGCCCCCTGACCAACACTCCTAAATGCCCGTGCAAGAACCAACCGCTTTGTAGTTGGGTGAAGATCGTTAATTCTCATCAATTCATCTTAATTAAAATTGGGAAGTATTATTAATTATTAAGTCGCCTTATTACCAAACGAAAATGTAAATAATAAACTTAGCTCCTTCTTTACTTCCCTTGTAAAAAATCATCTAAATAAATTTATTAAATAAAATTATTTTATCCTTTATATGCAACAACGGTAATGCTGAAAATCCCCTTGAGGGACTCTCCATTTAAACTCTGTGAGCTATTATTAGAATACATATCTCTATACTCCTTTAGCTCTTGTGCTGAAAGATATTTCGTTAGCAGCTCATCAGGCAGTTCAATTTTCTTCGTCTTCTTAATCTCAATTCCTTTGAACCCCGCATCTCCTATTATTTGTAAGTATTCAGTTTGCTGTAATGCTCCCGAAACACACCCTGCATATAGCTCCGCGGACTTTTTGAGCTCATCAATCATCTCACCGTGCAGCACTACATCGGAAACGCAGAAATGCCCGCCCGGCTTCAAAATCCTAAATATTTCACTGAATGCTTTCCTCTTATCAGGAACTAGATTAAGTACGCAATTGCTTACTACTACATCAGCATATTCATTTTTCAATGGAATTGCCTCAATGTCGCCAAGTCTAAACTCTATATTTGTGTATCCTAATTTATTGTTATTTAAATTTGCCTTCTCAATCATCTCTTCTGTCATATCAATCCCCGTAACTATGCCTTTGTCTCCAACAATTGCCCTGGCAATAAATACATCGTTTCCGGCACCCGAACCAAGATCAACCACTGAATCACCTTGCTGTATTCCGGCAAATTCAGTTGGCAATCCGCATCCTAGTCCAAGATCTGCATCTGCTATGTACCCTGATAAATTAGAGGCGTCATCCTTAAATACGGTATAATCCTTTATATCAGTTGTGCAGCAAGAGCTTACGCTTCCTTTTGCAATTTCAGCATATTTGTTTTTCACTACTAACTTAATTTCTTCCGGTGTATTCATAATTTGTTCCTTCGTTTTATTATTAGCAATTACAGATTAAAGAAAATAATTTATCGAGTTCCTTCTTTGCACGCGCAAGTGTTTTACTGTTTATGCAATAGCATACTTTAGGCCCGTCAATTTCACCTTCTATAAGATCTAATCTTTTCAGCTCCTTAAGATGCTGAGATACCGTTGACTGTGAAAGAGGGAGCTGATCAACTATATTCCCGACCATACATGAATCCATTGAGTTTAATAATTTGAGAATTCTTATCCTGGCAGGATGCGATAAAACCTTTGCTATATCAGCAAGCCAAATATCTTCTTTAGTAAACTCTGACTTCTTAGAAAACGCCATTGAGTAACCTTCTTAATTGTATATCGTAAATATACGATCATATACTGACTCCGTCAATGGATAAATTGAAAAAAGAATATTATGTAACAAAACTCACAAGCTATACGCATTTTAGAAAATAGTAATATGTGCAAGTCAAATTTCTCTTGACAATAATAAATATATTCTTTAAGTTAGTAAGTAAGTACTTACAACATTATTTATATGAAAGAATAGATGTCAAGAGAAACAACAGATATAAGGCAAGAACAGATTAAGAAAGCTGTCCTGGATATAATTGCAGATGAAGGCCTTCAAAATATTTCTACCCGAAACCTTGCTAAAAGAATAGGTCTATCGGAAGGTGCTATATTTCGCCATTTCCCGACAAAACGAGACATAATAAAAGGTATAATGGAAGATGTAGTCAATGACCTTGTCGGATCACTTCGTAATATAGTACTTACCCCCGAAAAATCAGAATCTAAGTTATTCAAATATTTATGCCATAACGTCAAGTATCTTAAAGAGAACAGAGGTATTACTATGCTTCTATTTTCCGAAGCCGCACATCTTGGCGATAATGAGCTAAAGGAGAAACTAAACCAAATTCTATATGAACAAAAGCAGTTCATAATTAAAATGGTTAAGGATGGAATATCAGAGGGAGTATGGGATAAATCTGTTAATGCTGAAGATGTTGCTATCATATATATGGGCATCCCAATTACATTCAATATTGAATTTATATTGAATAAAAACGGACTTAATGCAGAAAACTTCTGCAAAAGAATGTATTTATTAATGTTAAAGATACTTCAAAAATAAAAAAATTTACCTATTAAGGTAAGTAAATGATTACTTAATAAAAGGAGGCAATAAATGCTTAATCAACAAAAAAAGACTTTCGAGTATTTTATATTCGGATACCAACCTAATTCTCATCGCTGCAGCAAAAATAATGTTGCTGAGAATGTTAAAATCAATTCCACCTGCAGCTCTTCATCCAGAAGTATAATATAAAGGAGGGCAGAAAATGGATATCAATAGTACACTAATGTTAGCAGTTATATTTTCATTTCTGCTGGCTTTTATCTTCTCAATGTTTGGACAGGGAGGAGGATCTGTTTATTCTCCATTGCTAATACTACTTGGTTTCGCTGTATTAACTTCCACGTCCACCTCGCTTGTTCTGAATTTAATAACATCAATGTCCGCAGGCTATATTTTTTACAAGAATAAAATGATTGACATGAAAGCATCATTCATGTTTGTACCGGGAATTGTAGTTGGAGCTTTTGCTGGCGGTTATTATTCTAAATATGTCAACTCCAATATTCTATTATGGCTGTTTGTGGCGTTTCTAATCATCCTTGGCGCAAAGATGATTTACACTTATTGGCAAAAAGGAAATGACACAGATGATGAACCAATGCCGCACCGTACTTTTGCAATGTACATGCTGATTGTTATTTTTAGCTTGGCCGTTGGCATTATCTCAGGTTTACTTGGTGTTGGCGGAGGTGTATTGGTTGTTCCTTTTATGACTTACATTCTCAAATATCCCACAAAGTCCGCAGCGGGCTCTTCACATTTAATAATTTCTTTCTCAGCGCTTGCTGGAATTATAGGCCATGCTTCAAACCAGCGACTCGACTATACGTTGATTGTAATAGTTGGTCTTGCGGTATTAGTAGGCGGAAACCTCGGTGCAAGATTCAGTCTGAGAGTAAAACCCAAAATGATAAAAGCTGGTCTTGGCTTTATTATGTGGGCGCTTGCTGCTCAAATCTTATTAAAACTTTCAAAAATTATGTGAGCTATCTATGAAAAAAATATTTATAATTCTTACTGGTTTCATTTTAATCAACTCTTCCTTTGCTCAGCAAAAAGTAAATTGGAACGGTTATCTGCAGTATCGTTTTTCAGATAACTACCTTAATCAATCTGAATTTTCCGTAAGAAGAGCAAAGTTCTGGTTAAATGGTTTACTACCCGAAGAAGAAGGTACCTGGAGTTATAAACTTCAGGCTAATTTTCTACAGCAAGTCAAATATCAATTTCTGCTTCAAGATGTTCTTGTAAATTATAAGATAAATAATTTTGAAGTAACTGCCGGTCAGTTCGTGCCTGATTTCAGCTTGCAACGTAAACAGCCCGATTACACAATCCCTCTTGATGAAAGAGCTGACGTTGTTAATACTCTTGTCCCCGGCGCTGAAACGATGGCAAGAGATATCGGTATTGAATTAAAACTCGACGATAGTAAAACCGGCTCTTTTAGCTTCGGCTTCTTTAATGGAAACGGCGCTAATACAGTTTCAAACCAAAGAAACTTTCTCTATGTAAACCGCGGTAGCCTATTTCTATTAAATAATTCAGGATCAAAATTAGAATTGGGCTATAACCTATCCTATCGCGATGCTCATAATATTCAGTTTAGTAAAATCTATGGAAATAATTATGCTTTTACAGGTAATGACTTCCGGTTCGGCTTTGAAGAAAAATTAAACCTGGGAGCCTTTGAATTGCAATCTGAATACATCGAGGCTCATCTTGGTAACCAAAAAGCTTACGGATATTATGCACTCGCCGATTATCTGATAGCATCAAAGAGTCTGGTTACTCTCTCTGTTGAACAATTGTATGACTTAAATCCATCAACAATTGATGATCCTTGGTACGTCGTCGGATATTCATATCTCATAAAAGGAAACAATATAAAGATTTCTTTAGATAATAAATTTCAGTTTTTATCAAATAAAACTAATGCGTTAACAACTTTACAAATTCAATATTTCTTTAATTAATAAAAACGGAGTACTAAAATGTCGCACGAACAAAATTCGCCTAAGGCGAACAGCCCTGCTGGAGTTAATCCACAAGATTGGTTAGAATTCGGACAAAAATTCCACGGGCATAAATGCCCTGCAATGCCCATGGGCTTAAGAGCCGGCGCAGCCGCAATGAATGCGCTCGGCGTTGAAAGAGCAAAAGACGGACAGATACTTGCATTTATCGATCTCGGAGAGGATCATTGCGCTACATGCTATGCCGACGGTCTTCAAGTCATTATGGGAACAACTTTCGGAAAGGGTAATATTAAGAAAACTCAAAAAGGTAAATGGGCAGTAACCCTTGTTGACAAAGCAAGCGGGAAAGCTGTTCGTGTTACCCCAAAAGCAGAAACAATGCTTCAGAATAAACAATCTGCTTTCTTCAAAGAATATAGAGAAAAAGGAATTCCCGCAAGCAAAGTTCCTGCAGCAGTTGTCGATCCTTTAATCGTAAATGTAATGGCAGCACCGGAAGAAAAGCTCCTTAATATTTCAAAAATCTTTGATTACAAACTCGACCCGCACGTCGATAACTTCAATGGATTTGTCTGCGAAGAGTGCGGTGAGATGACTGTTGAAAGCTATGGTAGAATTAAAAACGGCATTCATGTTTGTATAGACTGCGCCGCTAAATAATTCAAATTCGAAGCTGTGAATTTACCTTAAAAATGAGATCACTTTGCGCAATTTTGCCTTAACCACGATTATTATTTTGACAAATCAAGGCATAGCGCAAAGTGATCATTTAGTAGAAAATATTTAGTATGTAAGACTTCTTATATTATAATTTAATTAGTGGGGATACGAGGTTGCTTAATCATGAAGTTATAAGCTATTATGAAGGGTATCAATTAACTTTTATTCCTCAAACCAAAATGAACTTTATGAGCTTAATGCAAATACACACAAAGTTCACTGTCAGATCATTCATTTTGATCCAACCGGGTGATGTTACTTATTACTTTAGTTAATTTTAAAGAACTTTTAATATTTCATAAAAATCTATTGGATTATGCAAACTAACTAAATTATTAAAAAAATGTATAAAAATACGAATAAGCTAATCTCTTAAAATGTCACACTATACTATTGCATCTTTCAAAAATGTATGCTTTATTTCAAAAGGATAAAATACTAATGTAGCGGGAGGACTATTCATGAATAGTAAAATAGTAAAATACTTGCCGGAAGAATCTAATCAAAATAAGAACGTTATAATTTGCGACAATAAACATTACGATTTTATTTCTCTCGCCAATCTTGTCAAAGATTATTTAATACATTCTTACATGCAGAAATTTAATTTTAAGAGAATTCAACTTTTTATAGAAAATAAATGTCCAATGCATGACTCGAAAATAGATAATTTAAATACTTACTGGCAGAATAATTGGAATGATATTTCGTCTGAATTGAAAAAATGAACAAATAAATAATTAATTATAAAAAAGTAATATTTCTTGAGATATATACATTATTATTAATGTGGTTCTTATTATAAGTTAAGACAACATAAATGGAGATGAAATGGAAACAAAAATAGTTGACCCTGCAAACCTTTACCGCCTTCCCTGGACTTTGCCCGATAATGGAATATCATGGCTTGAACCAACTGCTCGCTGCAACCTTAATTGTTACGGATGTTATCGCAAAAACACCAAAGATTCTCATAAAACAATGGACCAGGTAAAACATGAGCTCGATGTCTTTCAATCATTAAGAAAAACAGATTGTATCTCAATTGCCGGCGGTGAACCTCTTCTTTATCCTAATATTGTTGAACTAGTTGCTGAGATTAAGTCAAGAGGACTAAAACCAATTATAAATTCTAACGGAATAGCCTTAACAAAGGAGTTATTACATGATCTAAAGAAAGCAGGCGTGTTTGGTTTTACTTTCCATATCGACAGCAAACAAGGACGTGGACGCGGTCCGCAATGGGAAGGTAAAAATGAACTTGAACTAAATGAACTTAGATTGCACTATGCAAAAATGTTGGCGTCTGAAGGGGGAATAGCATGTTCTTTTAATTCTACTGTCTATGATGATACACTGCATTATGTCCCGGAATTAGCAGCTTGGGCGCAAAAGCATATCGATATTGTCCATACTATGGTATTTATTTTGTTCCGCTATATAACTCCCGATTTGCCGTATGATTTTTATGCCGGCGATGAGAAAATAGTCTTTGACGATATTCATTATCATTCTGACAAAACAGAAGTAACCAACTTAAGAGCACCTCAAATTGTTGCAGAGATAAGGAAAAAATCTCCTGACTTTGCACCCGCTGCCTTTCTAAATGGCACTCATGAAGCTGATAGCTTTAAGTGGCTGTTAACCGAGCGAATTGGAACTAAAGATAAAATATTCGGCTATCTTAATAATAAATTTATCGAAATGGTCATGCAGCTTTATCATTATAAAAATGACCGGTATCTGTCCTACGCCTCTCCGAAAACATTAAGTATGGGAAGAGCGACTTTGCTTAATTTATGGGGAATTAATAAAAGTGTTAGAGGCGCTCTAAAGAAGTATCTTGGGTATCTGGCCGTTAATCCAATAAGGTTATTTAAAAAGGTTTATATGCAGTCAATTATGATTATACAACCTGTTGACTTTATGGCTAACGGAGATCAAAGCATGTGCGACGGATGTCCCGATATTACTGTTTGGAAGGATAAAAACGGAAAAGATCAATTGGTTTGGTCATGCAGACTTGAAGAACCAATGCAGTACGGAGAATTTTTGCACACTATTCCAAGAAAGACTAACGGTAAGGAAAAGCAAGTAGAGTTGAATTGATTTCTTAAATGAACTTTCAGGAGAGTCATTATGGAGAATTCAAGATATAAAAGACTTGTGGAAAAGTTATTTAGTTTGGCTGATATAGAAATTAATGGAAGTAATCCCTGGGATATAAAGGTCTATAATGAAAAGTTTTACAAACGAGCCGTAACAGAAGTAGAACTTGGCATTGGCGAGTCTTATATGGACGGATGGTGGGATGTAGAAAAACTCGATGAAATGATTTATCGGATTGTTCGTGCTGACTTGCAGAACAAGGTAAAGCACAATTATAAGGTAGCACTGCAGCTTGCCGGATTTTGGCTAATAAATATGCAGACGAGACGCAGAGCATTTATAATTGGTGAGAAGCATTATGATCTGGGCAATAATTTGTTTCAGTGCATGCTTGATAAGCGAATGAACTATAGTTGCGCTTATTGGAAAGACGCAATGACACTGGATGAAGCCCAGGAAAACAAGCTTGAACTAATTTGCAGAAAGTTATCGCTTCAACCAGGTATGAAAGTCTTGGATATTGGATGCGGCTGGGGCGCCTTTGGTAAATATGCCGCTGAAAAATACGGTGTTAATGTTGTAGGCATTACCGTTTCAAAAGAACAAGTTGCTCTTGGCAGGGAATTATGCAAAGGTCTCCCGGTTGAATTTAGATTGCAGGATTATAGGGAAGTGAATGAAAAATATGATAGGATAGTTTCGGTTGGGATGATTGAACATGTCGGCTTCAGAAACTACCGTACCTATTTTGAAATTGCAAAAAGAAACTTGAAAAGTGAGGGCTTACTTTTGCTTCATACGATAGGCGATATACGTTCTACAAATAGTACTGACGCATGGACTCATAAATATATTTTCCCGAACGGAATGCTTCCTTCAATTGCTCAACTGGGTAATGCAATAGAAGAATTATTCGTAATGGAGGATTGGCATAACTTCGGCGCATATTACGATAATACATTAATGGCTTGGTACGAAAATTTTGAAGCTAACTGGAAGCAATTGAAAAGTCATTACGACGACCGTTTCTATAAGATGTGGAAATATTTCCTGCTCTCTAGCGCAGGTGCATTCCGGGCAAGAAGTAAAAATCAGCTTTGGCAGATAGTCCTTTCGCATAATGGGATTCCTGGAGGATATAACTCATTGAGATAAATAAAATATTTTGTTTCGATAAAAACTGAATATCGGATAGACTCCCCAAAGAAAATTAGGTTATACCCTGCATATAAATGCATAAGTTCCTTAATCAAATTTTGTAAGCCGTTCACTTCTTCTGCTTCTTTACTGCGTTTTAAGTTATCCATTATTAAAATAGAAACAATCATTTCACAGAATATACTTAACGACCCAATTAAATTACTGAAATTGATAAAGAAGAATTCGAGTGAATGGTAGTTGACGTGGTAACTGAAACAAAATTAATTAAAATATATTTTGTGCTAAAACTTTCATATTTTTACGCCCAGATTAGAAATGAATTATCAAAAGATCATAAGTCTTTTTGATGAAACGGTTACAAAAATAACTATAAACAAAAAAGGGTTGATTTATGAACACCAAGGATCTAGGATTTAGTACTAAGTTAATTCATGGAGAAGATTTTGAAGATCAATATGGCAGTGCAACTGTACCTATCTATCAAACCTCTACATTTAAATTCAAAAATGCTCAACACGGCGCTGATTGTTTCTCGGGTGCTAGCGATGGATATATCTATACAAGAATAGCTAATCCTACAATACGGGCTCTTGAAAAAAATATCGCAGGACTTGAAAATGGTTATGACGGAATTGCTACTAGTTCAGGAATGTCGGCAATTACTAGCATATATATGGCATTATTAGGAGCCGGCAGCCACATTATCAGCACAGCTTCTGTTTATGGCCCTGCAAGAGGAGTTTTGGAGCAAGACTTCTCACGCTTTAATGTAGAAGCTGATTTTGTAAATACGGCAAATATTAAAGAGATTCAAGCAGCTATAAAAAGTAATACAAAAGTTCTCTATATCGAAACACCGGCAAATCCAACAATGGAGCTTACTGATATAAAAGCTTGCGCTGAGATTGCAAAAAAACATAATTTGGTGTTGGTCGTTGACAATACTTTTGCAACTCCTTATTTGCAAAAGCCACTAGATTTAGGAGCAGATGTCGTGCTTCACTCTGTCACTAAATTTATCAATGGTCATGCGGATATTGTAGGCGGAATAGTTATCACTAAAGAAAAAGAATTATATAAAAAAATCAGACATTCTATGGTTTATATGGGATGTAATATGGACCCGCATCAAGCTTATTTGGTTTTGCGCGGAGTAAAAACATTATCTCTTCGTGTAGAACGTAATCAAGAAAATGCGATTAAAGTAGCTGATTATTTAGAAAAACATCCTAAAATAAGTTGGATAAAATACCCTGGGCTCAAATCTCATCCTCAATATGATTTGGCTAAAGAACAAATGCAAGGCTTTGGCTCCATGATTAGCTTTGGTGTTAAAGGCGGGCTGGAAGCGGGAAGAAAACTTATGGATAATGTTCACTTAGCTACTTTGGCTGTATCCTTAGGCGGCGTTGAAACTCTTATACAACATCCTGCTTCAATGACTCATGCGGCTGTTAATAAAGAAGATAAATTAAAAGCAGGAATTACCGACGACTTAGTGAGGTTCTCAGTGGGTATCGAGGATGTTAACGATATTATAGCTGATTTAAACCAAGCGCTAGAGAAAGTTTGAAGGTAATTTTATGTATTCTCAACAATCGATTTGAAATATGATTTAAGATTTCATTGATTTACTAAATATAAAAGGCAACAAATGTATGATCATTTGTTGCCTTTTACTTATAACTCTTATACAGCTTTTATAAATATTGTGCTACTTTCCTCTTTATTGAATTCAGTTTCTTCATTGTTAATCTTGTGTCATGTATTCCAAAAGCAAAATACTCCGCACCTTCTATTTGCTCTCGTAGACAATCCTGTTATTTAACTTCTGCACTGGTCTTGAATTATTTCCCATTATCAATTTCAATTTACTTATTTGCTGCGCTGATGCTTCAACCGGAGTTTTGAATATATTCCAGTTAATATTTTCAGAGCACGGAGGTGTTGTAAGTGATCCTGTGTAATGTATGTAATTCTTATTCACCGGCATTAAGTTTTCTAAATTAAGAATTACTGAATTATTAACTTCCTCCTTATTAATTTGACTGGGTAGATTATCAATAATCTTTTGAAGTTCTTTGTTTGGTCTGCCAACCTTAAAAAATACACCGACTACCGCTATTTCACCATAACCATTTTGATTTACAAGATGCATTTCAAGGGGATAGTGATGACCATTTATAGTATGCTCACTGGGCGTATGAAAGTGGAATTGAAGTAATTGATATGTTTTCCCGTTAATTACAACGACGCTTCCTTTTTTAATATTTTCCTGAATAGTATGACCGTTGTTTATTAAATTAATAGGCTGTCGCTTATATGTAAAAATTAAATTCTTTAAGTCGACTAATTTTGCATTATCTAAATCAATAGGAGATTGTTCTGAACCTCCGTTGCATAGTTTATATGCTGGATTAAGCTCACTCCAGTGTTCAGGCCCGGTTTTACCCGCATAACTCCAATGTATAGCATGACTGTCTTTTACATGTGAATCTTTTTTCTGTGCAGGGGCTAGTATGGAAAAGTAAGATACAGCAAGTACTGCCAGGAATATCTTGATTTTATATCTATTCATTATTAACCTCGCTTTAAATTGGTAACATTTCTTTTACAAGCATTTTTGGAATTCTTCATTTCATAATACTTCTATACAAATATTTTACAATTTAATGTGCTGAATTTGTATTTGCAATTTTATCAATCTATTATTTATTTATGCAAAAAATCATTTATTGTCTTTATAAACATGTCCGGCTGGTCAACGAACGTCATATGTCCGCTTTTTGGAAATATTACAAGTTTTGAACCTGCTATCTTTTCATGCATCTCTTTTGAAAGCGAAGAATCACATTCATCATGGTCACCGCAGGTTATTAAAGTCGGTACTTTAATTGTATGCAGCTTATCAACGTATTCTACAGATTTCAAATTACCGTCAATAATAAACTCCCCATCAGAACCCCACATTTCCCTGTACAAATCCCATGACATTACTCCATTTGCAACAGGATCGTAATTCGGGTCAGGTCTGTTTTGATATAAATACGGAAAATACCCTTCTCCCCAAGCAGCAACCATGTAGTCATCTGTGTAACGGTTTTTTTCATAAGCCGCCCCGTGATTATACAGCCCCTCTTTTTCCATTTTATCAATCTTATCACGAAGCTCTGGGGTCATGTTTTCCTTCATTTTAACAAACACCTTGTTCATTTGCGATGTACTCGGGAAGGTGCTGCATAAAATCAAATGTAACAAGTTCTTCTGATATTTTAGCGCGTATGCCTGAGCCAATACTCCTCCGCATGAGTGCCCTAGAAGATTTATCTTGCCTAGATGCAAAGCCTCTCTTACAGCTTCAGCATCTTCAACCATATTTTCTACAGTATATTTTGAAACATCTTGTAGTTTCTCGGATTGACCGGATCCCCGTTCGTCAATAAATATAAGCTTATTGTGCTTGGCAAGTGGAACTAAATAGGGAAGGAAGTAATCATGAGATGCCCCCGGTCCGCCGTGCAATATTAAAAGCGGCTCTCCTTTACCAAATTCCTCGTAATAAATCATCACACCGTTTGCATCAATAAACCCCTGCTTTATTTGATACACATTATTGCTCATGCCGGATTTATCCTGGCTGAATGCGATGAGCGGAATAAATAATAAAACGTATAGTATCTTTCTCATAATTTCCTCACTAAAAAATAATTTGAGTTCAATTAAAATAAAGATACCAAAAAAATAGAATAATATAAATTAAATTATTCTTAAAACAATAATTGGCAAGAATCAGCTTATTATAGATAAATATGTTTAATCATAATTGTAAATTCTAAAACCAATTGCCCCTTACTTATTCTCCCATAGAGTGTTGTACTTTTATGTTCCAATCAAAAGTACAAAACCATCAGAATAAAATACTTTAGTCTTCCAATTATCGCTCAATTAAATCAAGACTTTCCTTTTTTGTCAATAATTCTTCTTTTGTCTCTATATGCCCGGGATCTACAATAATGCAGTCAACAGGGCATACAGCTTGACATTGCGGCTCATTGTGGAAGCCTACACATTCTGTGCATTTATCGGGCGCTATGTAAAAGTAGTCGTTAATTATCGACGCATAAGTTTTTCCGCTTAATGACCATGAGCTGCCGCCTTCATATATCGCAGTATTAGGGCATTCAGGTTCACATGCCCCGCAGTTAATGCATTCATCAGTTATTAATAATGCCATTATAATTTTCCTATTTGAATTAGTCCAAGATTATAAAATGTAAGTGTTATTCTTGTGAAATATATCCACATGCTAAAATAGAGGTAAAGTAAGAATTGTACGATGACTTAAGTCAGTAATATGGCATTATTTGTTTTTAATTTGTTCGTGAATTATCATCAAATAAATTATCTGAACTATAATCGAGTTTCCCATTTATTATCTTAGCAGGCTTAGTATACGGATGCTCTTCAGTTTTTCCAATTGAAGTAATATGAATTACTTTCCATCCGTTTGATTTTAAGTAATCAGAGATCATTGAGCGATGACATCGCCACCATAAAACTTCTGCGCACATAATTGCTGCGCTTTGCATTCTCGCATGAGTTAATAATTCTTCTACGCCTTCTCTAAAGTCTGCCGTCTCCATATAATCTGCATAAGCACGAAAGGAAGGATTTCTCCAGGATATATTCTTAGAATTAATATCCGCTTTCCTTCTGCCTCCTAGTTTCGGAATATGAATATATCCTATGTCATTTTCTGGAAGCGATATTTTCAAATTTTCTTTATTGAATTGAGGGAATCTTCTTGAGCCGGGAAGGCTTCTTAAATCAGCAATTATTTTAATTTCATAAAATTCAAGAATCTCAATAAACTTATAAATCGTGTTTGTAGAATGACCTATTGTGTAAATAATATTATTCTTTGCCTTATCCATTATTGCAGATAATCAAACATTATTAATAATTACGAATAAATGATATTTAATAAGTAGACTCTATTCATTTCTCAAATACAATTGTATCAGGCTTTGCCCCGAGTGTAGTTAGTATTGAATCTATTTCTTTTACAAATTCATCAGGTCCGCAAACATAAAAACACTGGTTGAAATCCTTAATTTGCGCTTTCAAGAATGAAGCATCAATCCTTCCAAAAAAATAATCCTTAGCCTTCTCTCTCGTTAAAACATTGATAAAATTATTACCTAGCATTTCAGAAAGTTCAGCGTTTAATATTATATCCTGTTTAGTTTTATTTGAAAAAATAAGCTGGTTTCCGTTCAATTTATTCTTATGCCGCAAATCTCTTAAAATAGAAATAAACGGAGTAATACCTGCACCTCCCGCAATAAAAATGCCCTGTCCCTTATAGCTTATTGCCCCCCATACATCGTGCAGAATAAGTTCGTCGTTTTGCTTTAAAGTCCCTATGATTTTTGTAACTCCGTTATGGTTGTCGTATGATTTAATCATAAATTCTAAATATGGCTTTTCTGTAAGACTCGTAAATGTAAAGGGTCTTCTTTCATCTTTTAAATCAGCCCTATTTATTGAAACCTCTGTTGCTTGTCCGGGAATGAAGTCATACCCCTCGGGTCTCTCGACTCTTATCTTATTAACATCGTGCGTTAATTTTTCGATACTTAATATTTTCACAACGAATTCATCCATAACATGCCTCTATTGGTTTTATTATTATTCTTTTAAAACGAACTAATCTATTCTTTCTTAATTCTTGAAACATAATCTCCTACAGGCGAGCTAAATCCGACTGCTAACCGGTTCCAACTATTTATCGTTACTATAGCTAGTGTCAGTTCAACTGCTTCCTGAGAAGAGAACAGGCTTTCAATTTTAAAATAAACTCTATCAGGCGCGCCGGATTGAGATATCTGTGTTAATGTCTCGCACCATTCAAGCGCAGCACGTTCGCGCGGTGTATAAAATGGCGCTTCTCTCCAGGCGCTTAGAACATGAATCCTTTGCTCTGTTTCACCTAGCGCAATTGCATCTTTTGTATGCATATCAAGACAATGCGCGCATCCATTAATTTGTGAAGCTCTTATTTTTACAAGCTCTAGTAGCTTATGGTCAATACTGCTGTTATTTACTATTTTCTGAAGCTCCAGCATAGCTTCGTAACCAGCAGGTAATGTTTTTTGCCAATCTAATCTCATTTAATTTTCCTTTCAATAATTTATAAATATTTTTCTAACCTGAGCAGCTTTTCAAAACTAATATTTAAATGTGTATAGATCTCTTACTTCTTTAGCTAATTGGTATTCTCGGAAAAACACTCCAGCATTTTCTTTAATCATATTAACAAATTCTAGTTTTATTTAATAACGCATCAGAATAATTTGCTACATGCTGATCCAATTTCTGCTTTCCTTTTTAAGTAAAAAAATGTGTTTTTCTTTAATGGCAGTATTCAATAGGCTAGCCAAAAATCCTATAAAACCTATCCTTTTTGAAAATGGTAATGCCAGCCAGCCTGCTGCCAGATGCCTGCCTAAACTTATAAATTCTCCAAGCACTTTGGGCTGATATCCAACTTTTTGTGATCCATATATATCACTGAATATATTTTGAGCAACCAGCCTTCCTTGCTGTAAAGCAAATTGAGCTGCTGCTGGTACCGGTAATCCGGTATATGGATTAATTGCGAGAGCATTATCACCTAGCGCATAGACAAAAGGATAATCTTTTGCTTTTAAGAATTCATCAACAATTATTCTTCCCAATGAACCTGTCCTAAAACCGCTTTCTTTAATCAAGCCTGAAATTCTTATTCCCCCCGTCCATATTATTGTCTTACTCTTTATCGGCTTTGAATCTGAAAGAAATATCTCATCTTTGGTCACTCTGATTATACTGGTATTGGTTAACAAACTTATGTTTTTTGAAAGTAATTTTTCCTCAATACGTTCTCGTATAGAGTCCGAAACACTTGGCAATATTCTATTTGACGCCTCAATTAAAAGAATACTCAACTCATTTTTATCTAAACTGTATTTAGTCATACATCGATTGATGTGCTCCGAAAGTTCAGTCGCAAATTCAACACCCGATAATCCTCCTCCGCCAACTACAAAGGTAAGTTCCTCTTTGCGCTTTTGCTTATCTTGCTCTGATGAAGCTTTAGCACAAAGAACTGAAATATGATTATAGATTTTTTCAGCATCTTCGTATGACTGTAAAGGAAAAGAGAAATCGCTTAATCCTTCAATATTGTAAAAATTTGATTTGCTCCCCAATGCAATAACTATATAAATAAACTCAATTTCTTTATCTTCAATAACTACTTTTTTATTTTCTAAATCTATCTTTGTTATAGTGCCGCAATGAAATGTAATATTCCTTCCGGATATTATTCGTTCTATAGGTAAAACTACTTCATATTTATGCACTGCGGCTTCATGCAGTTGAGTCTTGAGTGTATGATAAGGGTTCTTATCGACAAGGTGAATTTTAATATGATAACTATTGCGGAATAGACGGCTTAAACGTAGTGCGGCAGTCAAACCTCCGTAACCCGCACCTAGAACTACAATATTTTTATAGAAACCTTCCATTGTTATTAAACCCCGGATTCGATTTCACTGCTATCCTTTTTATAAGTACAAAAATATTTTGGAATTAGTTCAGTAAATAAATCGTGATAGTATTTCCTTGCAATAATATGTTCATTCCCTTTGTACATGATGAACATAAACTCGTCTAAAAACTTACCTATCTGCTTCTCATATTCCGCTTGTATATATTTATATTCTTCCATAATACACCATTAACCCAAAAATTTAAATCTTACTAATGACCTTAGTAAAAAGATAGCTGTAAAAAAATGATTTGACAATGACTTAAGTCAGAGATCGAATGTTCCAATTGATGATAGTTAAATAGAAAATAAAAGACAGTATAAAAGCTATTTAGTGTGCTAGATCATGCAGTCTCTTAATATCCAGAATAAATATTGTTTTTCTATGAATTCTTATAATTTTACTGTCTCTAAGCTTTTTCAATGCCCTTGAAATAGTTTCGCTAATTGTCCCAAGATATGAAGCAAGCGTTGCAACTGATATTGTAAGCCTTATAAATGGCTCCGGAAGATTAGTATTGCCTGATTTATCTAGCTCACTAACAATATATCCGGCTAATCGATTAATAACTTCTGTAAGAGATAGACCTGCAGCTTTGATGCTTAGAGATTTTAACCGGAAAGCAAAACCTGACATAATTTTTGAACTAAGCTTAGGATTATTTTCTAATAAATTCAGAAACTCATTTTTTGGCACGAATAGCAGCATACTGTCTTCTAAAGCTTGTACATCAGCCGGACATTCTCCGCCGGTAAAAAGTGGGACATCTCCAAATATATTCGGAGGAGTTATAAAATGTAAAATAAATTCTTTACCTTCTTTAGATATTTTGAATATCTTTACCGCACCTTTCAATACAATATATAGCCCCTTAAACTCATCTCCCTCATGGAAAATGAAGTCATTCTTTTGAACTCTAATCAATTTGCTTAAAGCAGTAATCTGACGAAAGTCCTCAACATTTAACTCAGATAAAAGCGGTATATCTTTTAATGTGAGTTTAGGATATTTATCAATCATATAATGTAATATTCGTAAGAATAACCTGTTTCAAAAAATACCATTTTAGATATAATCTAAAATCTATAGATACAAAGTATTGCCTATCACAATAATGCATACCATTAATTTAATATAATTAAAAATGAAATTATGATTAGATAGATTCCAGCCATTGGCTGTGCCTGTCATTTATGATAAACTGTCAAACTTTATATTACTATCAGAAAATTAGCTATGCAAAAAAGAACAAAAAATAATTTACAAGATCAATTTGGACTTCCTATTGCTCCCTCATTAGGACCAACGATGGACACTGTTTATTCGCCTCAAGATAAAGACGGTTATAATTATCGCTCGATAAATATTGCTCTGATATCGATATTACTGGGAATAGCAGGCGGATTTATTGCCCAAATTTTAACAAGATTAATTGGTCTAATAACAAATCTATGTTTTTATGGAAGGTTTTCATTTCAATTTAGTTCACCTGCCCAAAATCAATTAGGGCTATGGGTGATACTAATCCCTATTGGAGGCGCTTTTCTTGTTGGCTTTATGGCAAAGTATGGTTCGGCAGGTATACGTGGACATGGAATACCCGAAGCTATGGAACAAATATTATCTAATGAAAGCAGAATCCAACCTCGACTTACTTTTCTGAAACCAATATCAGCCGCTATTTCAATCGGCACCGGCGGACCTTTCGGCGCTGAAGGTCCAATAATTGCAACCGGGGGAGCTTTGGGTTCTTTAATCGGACAGCTTCTTAAAACTAGCGCTGATGAGCGAAAGATCCTTTTAGCTGCTGGGGCAGCCGCAGGTATGGCTGCAACTTTTGGAAGCCCTGTCTCTGCTGTTCTATTAGCCGTTGAACTTTTATTGTTTGAATTTAAACCGCAATCTTTAATCCCTGTAACCCTGGCTTGCGTTGCTGCTACCGCTGTAAGAATATTCTTTGTCGGTACTACTCCCATTTTTGCTTTGAAAGATGTTTCTCAGCCTGGCTCTTTAGCCTTAGTAGTCTATTTGATTATGGGCTTGATTGTTGGCGTATGCTCTGTCTATGTGACTAAAGCAGTCTACTTTGTAGAAGATATGTTTGATAAACTTCCTATACATTGGATGTGGTGGCCTGCTATTGGTGCCGTTGCTGTTGGAATTGTCGGATATTTTGCTCCGCATACATTGGGAGTGGGGTACGATAATATCGACCATATATTAAATGGATCAATTCTTGGACAAACCTTGATCGTTCTTTTTGTCCTAAAATTTGTTTCATGGGCTATTTCTCTTGGAAGCGGAACATCAGGCGGAACGCTAGCACCTTTATTCACTATTGGCGGGGGACTTGGTGCACTGTTAGGCTCAATTACATTAAGTATATTCCCGCATTCAGGCGTTGATATTAGGATGGCTGCTCTTGTTGGTATGGCTGCAATGTTTGCCGGCTCGGCACGCGCGCTTCTTACGTCTATGATATTTGCATTTGAGACTACTATGCAGCCTTATGGTTTACTTCCTCTGTTAGCCGGTTGCAGCGCTGCATATCTTGTATCTAGCTTAATGATGAGAAATACAATTATGACTGAAAAGATAGTGAGAAGGGGAGTTAACGTCCCGAGCGAATACACTGCGGATTTCCTTACACAAATGTTAGTTAAAGACTATGCTAATAAAAATATTGTAACTATTGCTGCAGATGATGAAATCTCTAAAGTCCGTCATTGGTTGTCTTCAGGCGAAGAAGGTACTCTTCACCATGGTTACCCTGTTATTGATAAATATAGCAAACTCGTCGGAGTAGTTACAAGAAGGGAATTGGAAGATTTGAATAATGATGAAAGCAAAAGAATAAAAGACATTATTAAGACCCCGTTAACAGTAATATATAACGATAATACTATACGCCAAGCTGCTGATATGATGGCGTATCATAAAGTATCACGCCTGCCAGTTGTAGAACATGGGGATAACTATAAACTAATTGGTCTTATTACACATGACGATGTATTGAAAGCTAGAAGGATTCACATTGAAAAAGAAAATCTGCAAAAAAGATATATAGGATTTAATACGATTAAAAAGAGAAAAGATGCACAGAGAAATAACAAAGACATTAAAATTGAGTCTGTAAAATAAATTGTGTAAACGGCAATTTAACTTCATAAGAAAGGCTAGTGCCTTCTTCAAAAGCACGGGCAATATTACGTGTACGGATATGAGCGTTTTTTAGTTCGTTCATAAGTGCGTAGACTTTGTTTGCTCCAAATATTTTTACTATATCATCCATTTGCTTTACCTCGGTGCTTTTACAAGGTAAATATAATGATTCTACCTTGAATTAGAACCATACTATTAAAATAACCTTAGGAAAGTATAGCATAATACTTTTTGTCTAAGGCCGGGAATTGTTAAAGAAAAGTGATTTCCTTTAACTAAGCTAATTCCTTAGTAAAAGTTAAAATATATGAGCAGAATATGAATTGCTAAAATGTTGCCGTGTACTTTTTATTTTCGCTCAACCTGTAGTGACAATAACCGGGATAAGTCAGTCAACCGGAACAAAATTAGCCCCGGTTACAGTAACGATTGATTTCACATAACCTTATTCTAGGCTTACCATTAACACCTAACTTCAGTTAGGTGAATACTACAGCAACCCCACACCCATTCTAACGGTTTCAACCGTTTACCTTAGTCTCTAATATACCGCAGCCCATTACACTATCACTACCCTTATTC
>JAJYDC010000079.1 GCA_021777835.1 Bacteroidota bacterium
AATATTATTTGTCCTGATATTCAAAACTAATTCAACTCCGTCGGTATTAAGAGTTTTAATGTTAGTTGCAGTCCAGGGTTGAGAATCACTATTTCTGACCCAGTCGATAATATTCTTACCTTCTTTTCTGAACAAACTCACCTTTGCAGTACACGTTGGTCGGGTAAAGTTCATTCCAATTTCGTAGTCAGTTGTCTGCTCATAATTCAGACTTGAGCTACCAACAATTGTGGGAGAGCTATAATAAAGTTCCGTGTAAGTTGGAATTCTAAAAGCCTCTCCGGCTGTGCCATATACATGAAAACTTTTCGATAAATCATACCCAATATCTAGACCAGGCCAATATTTCCATCCGATATTAGAATAATTGTAGGCGCAAGCATTAGCAATAACATTTAAACCTGTAATAGGAGAAATCTTTTGTTCAGCAAATACTCCTTCCCTTTCTCGAAAATGGTCACCCAAATTATTACTATTTATTTTATCAGAATTATAGGATCCTCCAAAGGATGTTGTGCCAATTCCCGAATTAAAAGATGCTTGTAGTTCTGCGCCATAAATATTTGTTTGATGTATATTATGATAATACGGCGGATTCGTATAATCCAGCAAATAGTTATCATCGTTACGTCGCCAGTATATTTTTGGAGAAAGAATGAGACTTGAAATTTCTATATCTCCAGTAAGGCTTAATATTTTTGTAGTAGTATGTTCCCACTGATTTCGGTATGAGGTAGTATAGAAGCTGTTAGCCCCGAACTTTTTATCGTTATATCCAAAGAATAAATTCACGATACCTGATTTTGTATTCAAAGTAGAGCCATAGCAAAAGTTAGTTATATCGAAATCGGTATTGTGG
The DNA here is from genome assembly GCA_021777835.1 of Bacteroidota bacterium. Lineage (GTDB taxonomy): Bacteria > Bacteroidota > Ignavibacteria > Ignavibacteriales > Ignavibacteriaceae > FEN-1297. The sequence continues at coordinate 860 of JAJYDC010000079.1, forward strand.
ATATATCCATCGGATTTCTTTTTCGAGATTGCCAAATGGTTATTAAAAATACCAAAGGGAAAAGCAGCATATATTGAGCCCTTGTAATATCCATTTTGACCGCCTTCAGTTTGCAAAGATAATGACCTGTCATCGCCCTTTTTAGTTATAATATTTATAACACCGCTAAAAGCATTAGCACCATATATGCTAGAGGCAGGGCCTTTTAGAATTTCTATTCTGTCTATATCCTGCAAAGGTACAGGAAGGTTCATATTATGATGTCCCGTTTGGGGGTCATTTACACTAACTCCATCAATCATTATTAATGTTTCTTCGGAATTCCCTCCTCTAATGGTTACATCCGACTGTACACCATCGATTCCTCTTTGTTCAAGTCCTACTCCTAAAGCATACTGCAATAAGCCCTGAACGCTATTTACAGGGAGATATTTAATTTGATTCTGGTTAATTACGATTACGTCCCTGGGCAAATCCGATATAGAAAGCGGCACCCTGCTTGCTGTAACAATAACATCATCTAAATTATATTGGGCAAGATTTTGTGACCAAGTAAGCTGAGAAAATAGCACAAAGAGAGAAATGGTTATTACAAATGTTCTTATAATTTCTTTCTTTTGTAAAACATAATTTATAGTCCCGACTATTTCACTTGTGAGCTGTAGAGTTCTTTCCATAATTATATCTCATTTATATTTTTTAGAAACAAGTAAATTTCAATAAATAATTATCATATAAAATAGTCCCCTAGCATTTGAGGAAGCTATGTATTTAAGAAGATATTTCACCAGCAATTTAGCTCGCTATATTACGCTAATTGGCACAGGACACTGTCGATAAAATTCTATACAGTTGTTGAAATTAAAGTAAATCCCGGCAGCAACAGTTTGCAATAAGCCAAGTAAAATGAGACAATTACCTAAATTTTAAATAGCAGCAATAAAGAAAGCTTTATAATTTAATGATATGGAGTAAAATCCAAAATATTTTTAATTTCCGCAGGAATAAAGATATATGGATAATTATAACTTGTCAACTAAGATGTGATTTGGCGAGAAATGAATAAAAAGATTAGTGAGATTCGATTGAATTTCAATTTCCTGAATTAGCTAAAAATTATTCTAATGCAATATTATACATGCATTAAGAAAATTTTCTCTAATGATTCTATCATCTTTTCACGGAAAATCGGTTTTGATATAAAATCATTAAATCCAGTTGCAATAAATTTCTCTTTATCTCCCGGAAGCACATAGGCAGTAACGGCAATAATTGGTATGTTTTCATAATTCGGCATTTTGTGTATAATTTTAAGAGCGTCAAGACCGTTATATTCTCCCTGAAGATTAATATCCATAACCACAAAATCGAAATGATGTTCATCAAGCAAAGGAAGTGCCTCCTCAAAGCTAACAGCGAAATTAATTGACTTAAGCTCCTTCATCTGCACTTTGAAAAGGATTTGCGAATCAACCTGGTCTTCGATATATAGACAAGATAACATTGTCAGGTCAATTCTATTCGATAAAATATTTGGACGATCTTCTTTTACTACATTTAACTCACTTAATGGAATAACGCGTTCAATATTTTCTATAGATAGAGTTTCAGAAATTTCAGAAGTTTCAATAGTTTCAATTAACTTAGGCTCAATTATATTTTCTTCCTTAAGTGCCTGAGAGTCTTTTAAGACTTCTTTTTGTAAAAGGTCGCTTTTCGAGGTTTCAAGTGATTTTGCTAGTGAAATTGGAAAGACAAACCCATAGTTGTTTTTATCCTGGGAATTTTCAAGAATTCTGAACTTTCCAAATAAAAGTTTCAAGAGAGAGTGTAGGAGTTTTACTGTAATTTTCGGTATGCCATAATCTTTGGCAACTGCATAATTGTTAAATTGGAAAATGCTTGTTAATGCTTCTGCCAAACCATTTGAAGTAGTGGCATAACTATCTCTAAGAGTAATTGCAAAATAATCGTCATCTAATGGATAAGAAGAAAAGTACAATTTCTTTTCTTTTATTATTTGAGATACAATCTTCATTGCAATAGAAATAAACGTCTGAAATTTTTGCTTATCGGATTCAAATTTCAAGGATGATGATATTTTCCCATATGCTAGTTCTAATCCTTTAGTTTTTAATACATCTTTAAGATCCTCCTGCAGTTGGTCTATTACTTCAGTAATTGAAATTAGCTGAGGAGTAATCTTTTCATTATCCTTATCAATAGAGGCAAATTCAACCATTGAATTCATCGTTGCAAGCAGCCGTTCCTTATTTTGATTGATAAATTCTATAGATTCCTTCTGTTCCGGGGTTAGATCTTGTAAGCTTTCCTTTAACTCTTGGACAAATCCAAGTATAACATTTATCGGAGTAAGTATTTCATGGAATAGATTTGACAAAAAAGAAGTGCTTATAGTATCGGGCAATAATTGCTCATCAGGAGTATTAGATTCCCAAATGTCATCAGAAGCAGATTCACTCATTTGTTCTTTTGAATGTGCACTAAAGTCCTTTTCAATTTTTGCTAAAATCGTAAATGAGTCTATCTCGTTCTTGTAATCTAGAATCGGAGTGGCAAATAATTCAATATTCAAAAAATTGCCGTTAGACTTTTTTATTACAAGCTGCATTTTTACAGGTTCTTTTTTACCTGATTGGAATATTGAGCTATTAACTAAGCCTCTAGAATCATCTTTAGCAAGCGTTGCAAAGGATGTATTTTCCAGATCTATCTTAGAATAGCCTAAATAATTTTCGACTGATAAGTTTATGAATGTTATAAATCCATTTGCATCTGTTAAAAATACCATATGTTCGGTGTTATCAAATGCTGATTTATACAGTAAATTCTTCTTCTCTAAATCGAGTTGACCTGTTACGTCCTTAATTATGTTATAATATGCTTCTTTATTGTCAAACCTAAAAGCTAATTTGCTAATCTCTACAATAACAGAAGAACCGTCTTTTTTCTTATGTCTGAATGGACCTGTGAACTTACCGCTTACGGCTGAGGCATCAGATGAGCCGAGTAGGGTCTGAATATCCTCGGGGGTATAAAGATCTGTTAAATCCATCTGTAAAAATTCGTCTCGTCTATAGCCATAAAGTGTTAAAGCAGCCTGGTTTACTTCAAGGAACCTAAGATTTTCTGTTTCATATATGAAAATTGGTTCAGGGTTATTTTGGATTAATATATCAAACATTCTTCCTCGATTTTTTATAATTGTTTCAAGACTATCTTCTAATTTTCCACTTTCAATTAGGATTACAGCACCGATCAATTGATTTTCTTGATCAAATATTTTACTTAGTTGTAAATCATATTTCTTCGATTTTGCATCAGACAGTTCAAAGTCGCCTGTTAATTCTATTTTTTCATGATCAATAGTAGAGGCCATAAATTCTTGAATCATAACAGAAACCGGACGCGAGAAAACGTGATCTACTTTTAAGTTTATGAAATCTTTTAATTCTTTAGAAAATAATTTACAAAATTCTTTGCTTTCATGCTTAAATATTCCTTCTTTGTCAATTAAGGAAATTGGTTTAGAAATCCCTGCAAAAATATTGGAATCAAGAAAGTTTAACTTAGATTTCTCCTGCAGCAATATTCTTTGTTTAATTTGTTGAATAATACCAACAAATGCAATCACATTATTTTCAGAGTCAACCAAAGGGATTATGACTGTTTCTTTATCATTTGGCTCCGATATTCCAAAGACCGGAATTCCCTTAATACTGACAGAATTAAGAGTCTCTTTAATATAGTTTTCAATTGTATCTAACAGCGTATTAAGAAATAAGGGTAAGAAATTTCTAACTGACTTCCCTTCAATTTGGGATTGTCCAAGCCCGATAATGTTAGACAAACTTTTATTAGCTATTGCGAATTTTCCT
>JAJYDC010000041.1 GCA_021777835.1 Bacteroidota bacterium
CGCAAACCGACACAGGTAGATAGGATGAGTATTCTAAGGTGCTCGAGTGAGCCGTGGTTAAGGAACTCGGCAAATTAGCCCCGTAACTTCGGGATAAGGGGCGCCCCAAGTAAGTGAAATCCTCGCGGACGTAGCTGAAAGGGGCCGCAGTGAAAAGGCCCAAGCGACTGTTTAACAAAAACACATGTCTCTGCGAAGTCAATTAAGACGATGTATAGGGACTGACACCTGCCCGGTGCTGGAAGGTTAAGAGGAGAGGTCAGCAGCAATGCAAAGCTTTGAATCGAAGCCCCAGTAAACGGCGGCCGTAACTATAACGGTCCTAAGGTAGCGAAATTCCTTGTCGGGTAAGTTCCGACCTGCACGAATGGTGTAACGATTTGGGCACTGTCTCAACCACGGGCTCGGTGAAATTGTGGTACCGGTGAAGACGCCGGTTACCCGCATATGGACGGAAAGACCCCGTGCACCTTTACTGCACCCTAATATTGGGTTCGGGTAAAGCATGTGTAGGATAGGTGGGAGGCTTTGAAACCGGGGCGCTAGCTTCGGTGGAGCCAACGGTGAAATACCACCCTTGCTTTATTTGGATTCTAACCTCGGCCCATGAATCTGGGCTAGGAACAGTGTTAGGCGGGTAGTTTGACTGGGGCGGTCGCCTCCTAAATTGTAACGGAGGCTCTCAAAGGTTCCCTCAGCATGGTTGGTAATCATGCGGCGAGTGTAAAGGCAAAAGGGAGCTTGACTGCGAGACTTACAAGTCGAGCAGGTGCGAAAGCAGGACTTAGTGATCCGACGGTAGCGAATGGAAGTGCCGTCGCTCAAAGGATAAAAGGTACGCCGGGGATAACAGGCTGATCTTACCCAAGAGTTCATATCGACGGTAAGGTTTGGCACCTCGATGTCGGCTCATCGCATCCTGGGGCTGAAGAAGGTCCCAAGGGTTTGGCTGTTCGCCAATTAAAGCGGTACGTGAGCTGGGTTCAGAACGTCGTGAGACAGTTCGGTCCCTATCCTATGCGGGCGCAGGATACTTGAGAAGGGTCGCTTCTAGTACGAGAGGACCGAAGTGAACGTACCTCTAGTGTACCAATTGTCACGCCAGTGGCATCGTTGGGTAGCTATGTACGGTTGTGATAAGCGCTGAAAGCATCTAAGCGCGAAGCACGCTTCAAGATTATGTATCCCTTACGTAAGTAACTAAAGACTCCTCGGAGATGACGAGGTTGATAGGCTGTAGGTGTAAGTTCCGTAAGGAATTCAGCCAAGCAGTACTAATAAGTCGTGAGGCTTAACCATTTAATTTTTATTCACAGAATTGTGGTCGTCTATTATTTTTGGCTCAGCTCTTTCAGTCTTTCATTATTATTTTATAAAGTTTAAATTTTGGTGGTTATAGCCAGGGTGTTACACCTCTTCCCATTCCGAACAGAGAAGTTAAGCCCCTGTACGCCGATGGTACTGCATGCGCAGGTGTGTGGGAGAGTAGGTAGCTGCCAAATTTTAATTTAAGAACCCCGATTATTTTCGGGGTTCTTCGTTTTAAAGTGATTGTTACTATTTTTTTCTTGAAATTTGCGCTAGACAAAATTAAATTACTGCATGTTGAATTGTGTAAGCATATTAAGGAATTATGAAAATGATTTATGAGATATGGAAATTAATTCATGTATTAGCGGCTATTATTTTTTTAGGTAATATCACCATTGGCAGATTCTGGAAAATCCAGGCTGATAAATCAATGGATAGGCAGAGAATAGCTGACGCATTTAAAAATATTATTTTGGCAGACAAGATTTTCACAATGCCTTCTGTTGCAATATTGTTTGTTTTTGGTATGGGTGCTGCTATGCAGGGTGGGTATTCATTAGTTGAGACGCCATGGATTTTTGGGGGAATTATAATGCTGGCAATTTCTGCTTTCGCATTTATGTCTAAACTAGTACCAATTCAAAAGGAAATACTAACGCTTGCTAAAAACGAAAAAAAATATACTCAGGATGAATATTTAAGGCTGTCAAGAAAATGGAATACCTGGGAGACCATTACAATTATAGCACCTTATATAGCAGTAATCTTAATGGTAGTAAAACCTTAGCAGCACTAATGAATGTTGCTGGAAAAATCTAATTTACAGACTTTGAATGATAAAATTACACAAAGAACCATTACTGAGCAATTTAAGTTCAAATCTGTGCTGAATCTCTAAAACCTAAATTAACTGAATTATTCGAGTAGTATTATTCTTGTGATTTATAATTGTACCTCAATTGTGTCTCATCTAAAATTTCTGGACCATCATGGTAGTCTAATTGGTTTGTTGGGTACTTAATATTACCTCTTTCGCCTTGAGTGTAAACTATAGCATTGTCAGCCTGCTGAAGCTTAGAGTCTCGTTAAATATTTTCAACAAGGTTTGGATTAGAAATAAATAATTTACCTAAGGCAACAAGATCTCCCTTATTCTCAAATAAGTCGTGTTCCGCTTTTGCCGCATCATAACCGCCCGAAAGAATATATGTCCTTGCAAAAGTTTCTCTAATATTTTTTTATAGACGATTTACGCTTGGTGCTCTTATTCTATCATGGTCCACTATGCGGATATAAGTTACACCATTTTGATTTAGTTTTTCAGCCTGAAGTGCATAATCATCATCAATAATATCCGATATTAAAACTCCATTTGAATTACTTTAAAGATAAACCCTAATGCGCCTGCCCTTTCGCCGCCTATTTCGCTACTACACTTTCCGTGACCTCAGCTGCCAAACGGGTGTAGTTTTTTATTGAACCCCAGTGTTGATAAGTACGATTAATAGCTATAGGGTTAATAAATAGTTCAATTAAACATCCAATTGCCGCGTGAAGTTCTATGTCATTAAAGCCAGCTTTGCTTGCAGGTTTTGCACTGTAAGTATATTCATTGATTGAATACTGAAGGTCTTCATGATCCATTTTTGCGGAGTCAGAAAATGTCATACTTGCATTTGATCGCTCTAAGTTTCTCCTTTCAAAGCAATGGCTGAATTAGCAAGTGCTTCAGCACCTATAGATAAGTATAGTGGATATGAAATTCGTCCAATGTGCATTGACTGCACAAAGACATGTCTACCTTTAGAATGTACTGATTCGGAAACTTTATTATTTGTATGTCATTATTAAGACCAGATATGCACTCAAAACAATGGCCATTTGGCGATGGGAAGTTCCTTCGGTAATTAGGAGACCTACATCTTCACGAAGTACCTAATATTGGGCCATAATTTCATTGGGGATATTATTGAGTGCACGGCTACGAGTCATGGGTGCCACAATAATTCGATTTCTTAAAAATATAAGTCCCAACTCATGCTCGCTGAACAAAAGTTTTTGTATATATTTCCCTTTCTAAAATTTGAAAACAATAAAATGTTTTCTAAAGAATATCTCCATATATTCAAAAATATCAATCTTGTTAACCCAAAATCAAATGTTCTAAAAATAATGATTTTTTATGTGATTATTTTTCTGACAAACTTTCCAGAAATTCAGCTCACACCATCTGAGTAAATGCAACAAATTAAACTATAAATTTTATCTCATTTCTTATTATCTTTAAATAATAAAAAAGAAGCTATTAGCTTGGTACGCGCCCATAGTTCAACTGGATAGAACGTTGGATTCCGGTTCCAAAGGCTGAGGGTTCGATTCCTTCTGGGCGCACTATTTTAATGTGAATATTACTTAACATTTTTTGGATTTAGTTATTAAAGAGATTTTTGAATTAAAGAGTTAGCTTTTCTTTTTTTTTTAGAAAAAATTAATATAAAAAAAATAATTTTCAATATAAATAATGGAATTTCTAAATTTATTACTAAATTTGCTTAAGATATTTAAATAAGATTTGGTCATTCCAGATTGATTAATCTGGAGAATAGGATTATGAGATGTTAACTAAGAGAAAAAAACTTTCGAAAAAGGAAATTAAAGAAGACAAGCTTGTGACTTTTTACTATAAAGCCTATGGTTATTTCGAGGATAATAAGTCTAAAGTTTTAGCATATATAGGCGGATTTTTAGTCCTTCTTGTTTTGATAGCTTTCTATATAAATTACCGTCACCAGCAAAACATACATGCTGGAATTGAATTGTCTCGAGTCATATCGTTGTATGATTCCGGCTCTTTTTTAGAAGCAATTGAAGGGCGCGCTGGAACAAACATTATCGGATTAAAGAAGATTGTAGATGAATATGGTAATACCGAAAATGGTGAGACCGCAAAAATCTATCTTGCAAATTCTTATAATATGCTTGGGAAGTATGATGAAGCATATAAATATTATAAGAAATACTCTGGTAGTTTTGATATGTATAAAGCATCTGCACTTGCAGGACAGGCAGCATATTTTGCAAATATTAAGCTGTTTGAAAAAGCAGCTGACTTATATCGCAAAGCTTCAAGAGTTTCAAAAAACGACGTTCTTAATTCAAGTTATTTGCTTCTAGCTGGTGAAAATTATATGAGTGCCCATAAAATTCGAGAAGCTAAGGATATGTTTAGTGCAATTATAAAAGACTATACAACAGCTACCGAATATAGAGATGCTAATAAATATTTAGCAGAGATTGAATAAAGTTCATTCTTATACCTAAAGAATTCCAAGCCATGATTTCTTATTTTTTACGACTTTTTTGTTGGTTTTTAATTAAAAAATATAAAAAAGTGGCACCTTTTCGTTAAAAATTGACGATTCTGGAAATTACAAATTCCTTGACTTTCAGCCCTTATATGCCTATTTTTTTTACCTATTTTATTAACATTAATGTTAGAGATTATGGCAGATACTTCTGATTTCAGAACTGGACTAATAATAAAGTTCAAAAACAATCTTTTCTCTGTGGTTGAATTCCAGCATGTTAAACCGGGAAAAGGTGGTGCATTTGTTCGCAGTATGCTTAAGAATTTACGCACCGGTAAGGTTTTAGATAATACCTTTCGAGCAGGGGAGTCAATTGAGATTGTTCGTGTTGAAAGAAGGAAATACCAATACCTTTTTCGTGAAAATGATTTTCTTGTTTGTATGGATAAAGACACTTATGAACAATTGAATGTGCCTGTTGAACTTTTCGGTGAGGGTGTTGGATATCTAAAAGAGAGCGAGGAAATCGAAATTTTATTTAATGGAGTTGAAATAATTTCCGTTGAAATTCCAATTTTTGTAAATCTAAAAGTAATTGAAACAGAACCGGGTTTTAAAGGTGATACTGCAACTGGTGCCAACAAACCTGCTAAGCTTGAAACAGGTTCAACTATCAATGTTCCATTGTTTATTAATGTAGAAGATTATTTAAGAGTGGATACACGGACCGGTGAATATGTTGAAAGAGTTAAATCGTAATTAAGGAAAAATATGGATTTAAACCTTATAAAGAAACTTGTTAAAATCGTTGACACGAGTGAAATTACAGATCTTGAGGTGGAAGAAAATGGATTGCGAATTAAGGTTGCGAAGAAACTTAGAACTTTTAGAACCTATGATCAACCGCAAGTTGTTTTAGGAAACACTACCTTTCAAGAATCAACTGAAAAAAATGCTCCAGCCAAAGAAACAAATTTAGCCGTGGAAATTGCTGAAAACGTTCATGAAATAAAATCACCAATTGTCGGAACATTCTACAGAGCTCCGGCGCCTGATGCCGATTCTTATGTGCAGGTAGGGGATACGGTTTCCCAAGGCGCAGTATTATGCATTGTAGAAGCAATGAAATTAATGAATGAAATTGAGTCCGATGTAAGTGGAAGGATCATTAAAATTCTTGCTGAAAACGGTAAACCCGTTGAATACAATCAACCTTTATTCTTAATACAAACAAGTTGATTTATTTCTTAAGACGTTGAGGAAATTTTGTTTGATAAAATTTTAATAGCTAACCGTGGCGAAATTGCACTTAGAATTATTCGTACCTGTAAAGAATTGGGTATTAAAACTGTTGCAGTCTTTTCTGAAGCGGATAGAGAGTCACTACATGTCACATTTGCTGACGAAGCTGTATGTATTGGTCCGGCTCCCAGTAAAGACAGCTACCTAAAAATCCCAGCAATTATTTCAGCAGCTCATATTACTGGCGCTGATGCCATTCATCCGGGATACGGCTTTTTAGCAGAGAATGCAAATTTTTCAGAAATATGCGCTGAATCGGATATTAAGTTTATAGGCCCATCACCTCAAATGATAAAAGCAATGGGTGATAAAGCATTCGCAAAAGACACCATGAGAAAAACTGGAGTACCCGTTGTACCAGGAAGTGATGGTGTAATTAAAGATTCTCCTGAAGGAAGATCAATTGCTGAAGAGATAGGCTATCCTGTCATTATTAAAGCATCGGCTGGCGGCGGTGGTAAGGGAATGAGAGTGGTTTGGGAAAGAAATGAATTTGATAACGCGTTTCAAATGGCTCAAAATGAAGCTGCTTCTGCTTTCGGAAATTCAGAAGTTTATCTGGAAAAATTTGTAGAAAATCCAAGACACGTCGAAATCCAAGTTTTGGGTGATTCATTTGGAAATGTTTATCATTATGGAGAGAGAGATTGTTCAGTTCAAAGAAGGCATCAAAAATTAATTGAAGAATCGCCTTCGCCGGCACTTGATCAAAAATTACGTGAAAAAATGGGCGATGCCGCAAAACTTGGTGCTCATTCTGTAAATTATGAAGGGGTAGGAACAATAGAGTTTCTACTTGATAAAAATAAAAATTTCTATTTTATGGAAATGAACACGCGTATTCAGGTTGAACATCCAGTTACTGAATACGTCTATGATGTTGATCTGATCAGACAGCAAATTTTAGTAGCAGCTGGTGAAAAAGTGGAGACACTTCCGAAGCAACCTAACGGTCATAGCATAGAATTTAGGATTAATGCCGAAGATCCTGAAAAAGGTTTCAGACCTTCACCTGGTAAAATCACCTCCGTTCATTTTCCAGGCGGATTTGGTGTACGCGTTGATTCGCATATTTATAACTCATATTCAATACCCCCATACTATGATTCTTTGATTGCAAAGCTAATTGTGTGGGGACAAAATAGAGAACATGCACTTGCGCGAGCAAGAAGAGCTCTAGAGGAATTTGTTGTTGAGGGAATTAAAACAACCATTCCATTTCATCTTCAAGTATTGCAGGATAAAAGATTTCTTAAAGGAAATTTTGATACTGGATTTTTAGATAATTTTTTTAAAGAATAGTTTTAGAAACATATTTTTAATCAGAGGTTAAAATGAACTTCCCAGAAAATTTAAAATACACAAAAGAGCACGAATGGCTTCTTGTAGAAGGAAACTTTGGCAAAATTGGAATTACTGAATATGCACAAAGCGAACTTGGAGACGTAGTATTTGTTGATATTGATCCAAATATTAGCGAAATAAAAAACGGCGAAGCATTTGGTACAATCGAAGCTGTTAAGACCGTGAGCGACATTTATGCTCCTGTTAACGGTAAGGTTATAGAATTAAATAAAAGCCTTTCTGAATCACCGGAATTAATTAACAGCGATCCATATGGAGCCGGTTGGATGGCAAGAATAGAATTGGCAAATCCAGAAGAAGTATCTAATTTACTTGATAGTAATGCTTACAAGTCTTTAGTAGGTCAATAATAATACCTACATTTTGTATGGCGATTTGAATTAGAATTCTCATTAATGTCTAAACTTAGTGAAAATGCGTCATTTCGGTTATTCGTAAATTTTGAGCAAAATTTGGGAAATTAATTTTGTTCTTGTCTGAAATAAATCAATCAATTTATATGGTTTAGAAAATATGAAAAGCAAGGAAAAAATATTAATCATAGATTTTGGTGCGCAATATTCGCAACTCATAACAAGAAGAGTAAGAGAAGCTCACGTATACTCAGAAATCCATTCGAGCAATATAACCCTTGAGGAAGTTATAAAGATGAATCCTTCGGGAATCATTTTATCCGGGGGACCTATGAGCGTTTACGACCTTGGCTCGCCTCAAATTAGTCAGGAAATCCTAAAGCTTGGAATCCCGATATTAGGAATTTGTTATGGACACCAATTAATATGCAAGGCTTTTGGTGGGGAAGTGGAACCTGCGCGTGATAGGGAGTATGGAAAAACAATTTTAAGAATAACTGGTGAATCCCGCTTATTTGAAAATGTAATTAAAAGCTCAATTGTTTGGATGAGCCATGGCGATTATTTAACAAAGTTGCCAGATGGGTTCAAAGTAATAGGACAGTCAGACCACTCTCCCTTTTGTGTAATTAGCAATGAAGAAAAAAATATCTTTGGAGTTCAATTTCATCCTGAAGTTGTTCATTCGGTTGAAGGAAGAAAAATTATAAATAATTTTGTTCACGGGATATGCCAATGTATAGGAGATTGGACCCCAAAAAATTTTATTGACGATAGTATTGAAAGAATAAAAAATACTGTAGGGAAATCCAAGGTTATTTGTGCATTAAGCGGCGGCGTTGATTCAACTGTAGCTGCAGTTTTAGTGAAAAAAGCAATTGGCGAGAACCTTATTAGTATTCATATTGATACGGGCTTGATGCGTAAGAATGAGAGCGAAAAAATTGGAAAGATGTTTGATGAAAAGTTAGACCTTAATCATATCCATATTGATGCTTCGGAAAGATTTTTGAAAAATCTAGCTGGAGTAATAGATCCAGAGAAAAAAAGAAAAATTATTGGTAATACTTTTATTGAAGTCTTTGAAGAGGAAGCGAAGAAACATGGTGACTCGAAGTTTCTTGTTCAAGGCACATTATATCCTGATATAATTGAATCAATCCCAGTAAAAGGTGTATCCGCTACTATAAAGACTCACCATAATGTGGGTGGTCTACCCGAGAAAATGAATCTTAAATTAATCGAGCCGTTCCGCGAACTTTTCAAAGATGAAGTAAGAAGCGTAGGAAGGGAACTTAATATTCCCGAAGAATTTATAGAGCGTCACCCTTTCCCTGGACCCGGGCTTGCAGTGCGTGTGATTGGCGAAGTAACAAAGGATAAACTTGATATTCTGCGTGATGCTGACGATATCTTTATTAATGAAATTAAAGGGGCTGTCCTTTATAACCAGATTTGGCAAGCTTTTGCTGTATTACTTCCAATTCAATCTGTAGGGGTAATGGGAGATTCACGAACTTATGATTTTGTTCTAGCATTGCGAGCAGTTAATTCTGTAGACGGAATGACCGCGGATTGGTTTAAATTTGAAAACAATTTTTTAGAAGTTGTGTCAAATAAAATAATAAGTAAAGTAAGAGGAATTAACAGAGTTGTCTATGATGTCAGCTCGAAACCTCCGTCAACCATTGAATGGGAATAAATTGGTTTGGAAGCGAATTGTAGCCTTGACCATAAAATTAAAATCGCGAACTCATTTGAAAACGAAGGAAAACTGCTGCATGCAGCCCAAATTTATACTTCAATTATAGACGAGCATCCAGGTTTCCTTGAAGCTTATTTTAGCCTTGCTCATCTTTACGAAAAATTAGGAAAAATAGACATTGCAGTTCATTTGCTACAATCCTTGATGGACATGGATTCTGAAAATACTGAGGTTAGACTTTCTTATGGCCAATTTTTGTTAAGAAATAGTAAATGGGAAGTAGCGATAGAGGTACTTAGTTTAATTATGCCTGAAGAAGAACCATTAGTAGCATTCTTTTTGGGATATTCATATTTTATGTTGAATGAATTTGAAATAGCAAAAATTAATTTTCAAAACTTCACCTCTATTGATAAGAATAATGAGCTTGTACATGAAGCATATATATATTTAGCAAAGATAGAAACTAATTTAAAAAATTTTGAATCGGCTTTAGCATTTGCAAAGAAGGCAGATGTATTATATTCAAATTTTTGGGAATTAAATAAAATTTACGCAGAAACTTATTTTAACCTGGGGATGTTTGCACACGCTGTTACGCCAATCGAAAAAGCAATTAATTTGAATAAAACTGAACCATCACCTTATGAAATAGCTGGCAAAATTTATCTTAAACTGTGTGATTACCAAAAGGCTGAAAAATGTTTTCTAAAGTACATTGAGTTAATTGATGATGTTTCTTCAGATATTTATGTCAATCTCGCGGAATCTTGCTTGAAATCTAATAAATCCAAAGATGCCTTAACATATTATGAAATTGCAATTAAAATCGACCCAGGAAATAAAAACGCAATTGAAGGCAAAAGAAATACTGAACTATTATTATTTAAAACTGCAGCTTTAGATGGTTAGCATTACTAAAATATTTTTATTCATTCTTATCATTTCATCTATACCAATAATAGCACGAGAGAGTAATGATACGGTCTTCGCAGATGTGGATTTTAAGATTGCAATCGAACAATATAGATCTAAAATGTTTATTGAAGCCCAGAAGAAATTTGAATACTTATCTCAAACCAACAATGCGTTCACTACAATTTCCACTATCTTTAATGCAAAATCTCTTCTTTTATTAAATCAAATTCATAGCTCCGAAGAACTATTAAAAAGATTTCTTAATTTATACCCGTTAAGTAATTATGCTGATGAGGCTAAAATAATGTTAGCCAAAATTTATCTTGATATGAGAATGTACGTATTAGCTTTTAATGAAATTGAGAATATAATTTCCACATCAAAATCAACTTATTATCTTGATTATGCAAAATCTTCAGGCGAAAAGCTGGCTCTTAATTATTTATCTGCTTTTCAAATTAAGTCATTTTTTGATACCTCACAAAGTTCCGAAATAAAACCTTATCTTTTGTTGCTTCTTGTAAAGAGTTATATTCTTGAAGGGAAAATTGATAGCGCCAAAATTTCCTTATCTGAACTTTCTAAAGTATTTCCTTATTCTTATGAAAGCAAAAATGCGGAAGGCATATTAAATGAAATTTCAAATAGAAGTCAAATTTCCCCATCTTCTCAAGTAATTGCGGTCTTATTACCCCTGAATAAGACTGCAAAAAATCTATCCGCAAGTGATGCCAGTCATCAAATTCTAGAAGGAGTTAAGTATGCGGTAGCAGAATTTAATAATGATCACATTGATAAGATTGGTTTACTAATAAAAGCTACAGGAAGCAATAAGACACAAATAGATTCGATTAAAAATGAAGTTGATAGTCTATCTTCTTTAAAAGTGATAATAGGACCAATATATAGTGAAGAGGTTAAAGAAACCCTCGAAGCCTTTAAGAGCAGCAATATTCCAATTATTTCACCGACAGCAACAGATGATGGCTTAACGGAATTATATCCTCAATTTTTCCAAGCGAACCCTACCTTTTCAATTCGCGGGAAAATTATGGCTCAATATATTTATTACGTTGAAAATAAGAGGCATATGGCAATTCTAAATTCTGATGAAAGTTATGCAAATGTACTCGCTAATTCATTTCAGAAAGAATTTGAAAAATTAGGGGGGAAAATTTTAGTAAGGCAAACTTTTACACCTGGTACTATGGACTTTTCACGACAGATTTCAAATATCGCCAGGGATTCTTCTAAGTTGCAAGGGATTTACCTACCTTTAACTGATAATAGTGATGTACCATCAATACTATCACAATTTTTATCTGCCAATTTGGAAATGAATATTTACGGTAATCAAGACTGGCTTGTTGCAAAAGGCTTTGAATCCTTCTCAGCTTTGAGTAATAGACTTATTTTTTCTTCAGATTATTTCATGGACTATTCTGACTCTACCTTCCAAAAATTTAGTCATGGGTTTGTAAATCAAACGGGATTGGACGTTAGTAGGAATGTTCTATACGGATATGATATTACAAAATATGTTTTGAATATCCTTGCTGAACAAAATATTGGTAGAAGTAGTCTAAAAGCTAAAATTGAATCAGGTACTATTTTTAGAGGATTTCATAACAATATTTGTTTTGATAGTAAAAGGATAAATGAATTTTTAAATATTATTCGTTATAAAGATGGCAAATTCGAATTGATAGACAAATTTAAATTAGGTAATTAAAAGGGAGACTTAAATATTTTTACTGTTAAAGAATTACCGGTTGCTGACCGACCGCGGGAAAAATTAGTCTTTCACGGCTCACAGACCTTGACTGATGCTGAACTTCTTGCAATATTGTTGAGGACCGGAATGGTGGGTAAATCAGCGCTAACACTTGCGCAGGAGCTTTTAAACCGGCATGGAAATCTTGCAATTCTTGCATCAAAATCTATCTCAAATTTAACCGATACTATTGGAATAGGAAATGATAAAGCCGCAACACTTCAAGCCGCATTTGAGATAAGCAGACGGATACAATCTCAATCAAAATGGTTTTCTGAAAATAGAGTGACTTCACCTAAAGAAGTTGCTGATGTGTTTGTTCCCTTACTTTTGGATGAATTAAAAGAAAAATTTATTGTGGTATGCCTAAATTCAGCAAATAAAATCATCAAATATGAGGTTATTTCGGTTGGTAACCTAAATTCAAGCGTTGTCCACCCTCGAGAAATTTTCAAAGTAGCAATTGAAAATAATTCTGCAAGTATTATCTTGATTCACAATCATCCAAGTGGTAACTCGGAACCGAGTAATGAAGATATCCAAATAACTAAAAGAATAGTTGAGTCTGGGAAAATATTGGATATTCTTGTGTTTGATCATATTATTATTGCTGGTAAAGGCTATTTAAGTTTTGTTGAAAAACACCTGTTGTAATCTAAAGCAAAATTAATATGATATTTATGGAATATAATTGCCAATATGTTTAATTTAAAAAAGAAATAATTTTAAAATTGATGTAATTCTCTAAAAATTTTAGCATATTTGAAGTAGACCTTGGTACGAATAGATAAATTAAACAACTTTCTAAACAAATAATCAATTGGAGGTTATAATATGAAAATAGCAAAGGTTATAAGAAACACTGCTATTATAGCTGCTTTTGGAATAACAACTGCAGTTTTAAGCGGATGCGGAGGCGTTAGCGAAGCTGAAATGGCTCAGTTAAACAATCTGCAAAGTGAAGTTAACTCGTTACAGTCACAGGCTAATTCCCTGAAGGACGAAAGAGCTAGCTTGGAAAAAGAAATCGCGGCGAAAAATGACAAACTCGCGCAGTGCAATAAGGAAAAAGAAGAAACTAAGGCAAACTTAGAGAAAATGTCTTCTAATAAATAACTGAAAATTAAAATTAACCGGAGGAAACATTATGAAATTAAGTAAAAGTTTTATTGGAATGCTTGCTCTTCTGTTTTTCTTATCAATTGCAACTTATGCGCAAGAAGAAAAAAAGATGACAAAAGACGAATGGCAGGCTGAAATAACTCGTCTTACCACTGAAAAACAGAGTCTTCAAACCGAAGACAGTACTTTGACAGCTGACATAGCTAACCTAAAGGATCAGTCTTCGAAGATTCAAGACTATGATAATTGCATGGGCGAACTTTATCAAATGATCGGTGCTACGAAAGCAGATGTTGATAATTTCAGAAGCGCAGTGGCTGAATTAAATGGTAAAATTGAAAGACATGAAGGTCCTAAAGCTGATAGACAAAAGGATCTTGATGCTTTGAAAGCAAATAAAATAAGTGCTCTCCCAGAATTTTATGATCAAGTTCATAATCAAATGCAAGCAGCTCTAGATGCTTGGGTTGAGGCTCCAAAGGAAATTACATATACCGTAGTTAAAGGTGACTGTTTGTGGAATATTGCTAAGAAAAAAGATATTTATGACAATGCTTTTGCTTGGCCAAATATCTACAAAGCAAATCGTGATGAGATTAAGAATCCAAATTTGATTTTCCCTAAACAGAATTTCAAGATTCCTAAATTGACTCAGGAAGAAATGGATAAATATCAAAAGATTAAAACGAACTATAAACCTGCTCCAGTTAAATAAGGTTCTTTAATTGTTCGAATTTATTATTAATTTTGAAAGGCCCTTGTCTTCTTTGAAGGTAAGGGCTTTTTATATTAATAGGTGTAACTATGACTGCCGTTGAAAAAAGATTTACCATAGAAAATGTCGATTTACTTTCATTGCTTGGAATGAACGACTGCAATCTTAAACTGATAGAAGATAAATTTAATGCGTCAATTATCGTGCGTGGTGAGAATGTGGTAGTGAAAGGAGTACTCGAAGAAGTTGAAGTGGTTGAGAAAATTATAAAAGAAATGGTTTATGTACTAAACACAAGCGGTTCTCTCCGCAGCACTGATGTAGAAGCAATATTAGATCTAACTCTCCACGGCAAAGAAATAGTCAGCGAGAAAGAAATTGATTCTGTTGTGCTTTATACCAAAAATGATGCTATTAAAGCGAAGACACCTGGGCAATTAAATTATCTACAAACGGCATTGAAAAATGATATCTGTTTTGTAATTGGACCTGCAGGTACAGGTAAAACTTATTTGGCTGTTGCTCTTGCAGTATCTTCATTAAAGAAGGGGAATGTAAACAAGATTGTGTTGGCGCGTCCTGCTGTTGAAGCAGGCGAAAGCTTGGGCTTTTTGCCAGGTGATTTTAGAGAAAAGATAGATCCTTATTTGCGACCATTATATGATGCTCTTGATGATATGATGCCATCTGAAAAACTTAGGGGGTATTTGGAAAAGGGTGTAGTTGAAATCGTCCCACTTGCATATATGCGGGGGAGAACTCTAAATAATGCCTTTGTAATCCTGGATGAAGCACAAAATGCTACGGCAACTCAAATGAAAATGTTTCTTACTCGCCTTGGGGTCAGTTCTAAAGCTATTATCACCGGGGATATTACTCAAATTGATCTTCCATCTAAAACTGTTAGTGGTTTAATTGAAGCTAAAGATATTCTTAAGGATATTGAAGGCGTAGGATTTGTTTATTTTGATAAGTCAGATGTTGTAAGGCATCGTCTTGTAAAAGATATTATCAATGCATATGAAAAATTCAAGAATGGTGATAGCAAATTAAACGCTAAGTCAGAATAATCATTCTTTGTTTTTATAATGCTTGTTTGACTTCCCATATTCTTAATACTTCGCTAATATTTACGACCGGGAGTTACTAAAATTATTGAATATTATTACTTAATTATTCTTCTTACTTTCATTCCAATATTTATCCATTTCTTCAAGGTTTGATTCGTGAATCTTTCTGCCGCTTTCATTTACCTTATCTTCAATATAATTAAATCTTTTTATGAATTTCTTAATAGAATTCCGTAATGCATATTCGGGATTTATGTTTAAGAATCTAGAGTAATTTACCATTGCAAAGAATACATCACCCACTTCATTCTCCAATTCCTCACGAGTTTCTTCCTTTTCTGATTTATGCATTTCTTCAATTTCCTCAATTACTTTTGCCCATACTTGTTCTTTCTTATCCCAGTCAAAGCCAACCTTAGAAGCTTTTTCCTGCAGTCGGTATGCTCTTTGCAGTGCAGGAAGGTTTTCAGGTACGCCTTCTAATACGGAATTCCGTCCTTCGCTAAGCTTTATTGTTTCCCAGTTTCGTTTAACGTCTTCAGCGCCTTGCACTTCTTTGCTGCCGAATACATGAGGATGTCGTCTAATTAACTTCGCTTGTATCGAGCCTATTACGTCGTCAAGCTTAAACTTGTTTTCTTCTTCAGCTATAACAGAATGAAAAATTACATGTAAGAGTAAATCACCTAATTCCACCTTCAGTTCGTCGAAGTTTTTATTATCAATTGATTCAACTACTTCGTATGCCTCTTCGATTGTTGAGGCTTTTATTGATTCATTTGTTTGTTCACGATCCCAGGGGCACTCGGATCTTAATCTTCTTATAATACTTACCAGGTCACTAAATTTATTTTCATTCATTCGGTTAATTCCTTAAAATTGTATTGTCAAATAATTATATAGTTAATTGTGATATTTAATTTTTATGGTTGAAATTGTAATGCAAAATAATAAAAACATTGTACTTTAACATTGTTACAAAATAGAAAAGGAGTAATTATGGTAGAAAATAGAATTGAAGAATTAGGCTTTGAGCTTCCTGAAGCGCCTAAGCCTTTAGCAGCGTACATTCCGGCTTTGGTAGTTGATAAGCTTGTTTTTACGGCTGGGCAATTACCGATTGAAAAAGGCAAATTAAATATCGTTGGTAAGTTAGGGGCTGAGGTTAGCGATGAAAAAGGTCGTATGGCTGCTGAGATATGTGCTCTTAATTGTCTGAGTGTAATTAAAAGCGTAATTGATGACCTTGATAGAATCGAAAAGGTAGTTAAATTAACTGTATTTGTAAATAGCGCTACAGGATTTATTGGTCAGCCCAAAATTGCTAACGGAGCTTCTGAACTAATTGGAAAAATATTTGGAGATAAGGGGAAACACGTTAGGAGCGCAGTTGGTGTGAATGAACTTCCGCTGAATTCTCCGGTTGAGATTGAAATGATTGTAAAAGTAAAATAAAATTAAATAATTCATTTAGACAACACGAGGTAAGTTATGAAATCAATGTTCAAAAAAACTTTCTTTTTAATAATTATGCTTAGCGCAATGGTTTTCCCTCAAAAAAGCGCTTTTACTATTTCCGATCTTTACAAGATTAGAAATGTCGGTACACCTGTAATATCGCCTAACGGTAAAATGATAGCTTTTACAGTTACGGATAATGATTTGCCGAAAGGTAAATCAACTACTAAGATATACGTGATGAATGAGGACGGTTCGAATTTAAGGAGCATTACTGATACAAGTAAAACTAATTATGAGCCTGTTTGGGTTAAGAACAATGAACTTGATTATGTAGCCATAAAGGATGGAACACCGCAGTTGTTTCAGTATTCACTCGCAGATAGTAAGACAACGCAGGTTACGGATTTATCTACCGGGATAGATGCTCCTGTCGTTTCTCCTGATGGAAACCTAGTGGCATTCTCAACGGATGTATATCCTTCTTGTGGATCTAATGATAACTGTAACAAAGAAATTGATTCAACATCTGAACATGGTCCTATTCAGGCATATCTTGCAGATCATCTTCTTTTTAGGCATTGGACACAATACTCAGCAGGGAAGTTTACTCATATTTTTATTTATAATGTCAAAGATAAGACTTATACAGATGTTACACCCGGAAAGTTTGTATCTCCCACATTCATGCTTGGTGGAGGAGTCGGATATAATTTTTCACCAGATAGTAAACAACTGTGTTACGTCTCAAATCACGATCCGCATCCCGAGGCATCAACTAATGCAGACCTTTGGATAGTTCCTGTAACAGGGGGTGATGCGATAAATATTACTAAAGAAAATAAGGCTTGGGACGGTTGGCCTATTTATTCTCCTGATGGAAGATATATTGCTTATCGTACTCAATTAGTTCCCGGATATGAATCTGATAGATTTAGACTTGCTATTTATGATAGACAAACCAAGAAGTCAAGAATTCTAACCGACAGTTTTGACAATTGGGTTGATGACTTTAGATGGAATCCGGATTCAAAAGAAATATATTTTATGGGAGAAGTAGAAGGTTACGAACCAATTTATAAAGTTGATTTAGCTTCGGATAAAATTACTAATATAACTGGAAATCAAGCAATCGGTGGTTTTGAGATAGCAAATGAAGGTAAAGATATTGTTTTTGCATCTTCCTCTGTAGCAAAGCCAAGAGAGTTATATAGAATAAGTTTAGGTGATAGAAAGATAGAACAAATAACGGATTTTAATAAGAAATTTTTAGAAGATGTTGATGTTCGTCCCGTTGAAAAGATGTGGGTTGAAGGAACTGGGGGAAAGAAGGTTGAAGTATTCATAGTAAAGCCGCATGACTTTAATCCAAATAAGAAATATCCTTTGATCTTAAATGTTCACGGCGGCCCACAGATGCAGTGGATGGATTCATTTAGAGGTGATTGGCAGGTTTATCCGGGTTCAGGTTATGTAGTGGCATTTCCAAATCCGCATGGCTCGACTGGTTATGGAGAAGCATACACTGCAGAGATATCAGGTGATTGGGGAGGTAAAGTGTTTGAAGATTTAATGAAAGTTACTGATGCTCTTGAGAAACTTCCTTATGTAGATAAAAATAGAATGGGAGCTATGGGATGGTCATATGGTGGTTATATGATGGATTGGTTCCAGGCTAAGACAAAGCGCTTCAAATGCTTAGCTTCAATGATGGGTGTTTACGATTTAACTTCTATGTGGGGAAGCACGGAGGAACTTTGGTTTGTTAATCATGATTTAAGTGGGCAACCGTGGAATTCAGATGACTATACCAAATTTTCACCTTCTCATTATGCTAAGAACTTCTCGACTCCTACTTTAATATTTACCGGGCAAAGGGATTTTCGAGTTCCTTATAATCAGAGCCTAGAGTATTTTACGACACTTCAGACTTTAGGTGTTCCTTCACGACTGATAATATTTAAGAATGATGGACACTGGCCAGATAATATTAAATCAATGCCGTTATACTATGACGCGCATCTGGATTGGTTTCACAAATACTTAGGTGGATTACCTGCGCCTTACAATGTTAAGGATTTGATAAGGAATTTAAGTTTTAAGAATAGTTCTAATTAAAGATTGGAAAGCTATAGAGCTATTTTTGAGATAGCTCTATAGCTTAATTTTGTGCATTGGTTCAAAACTGCTACTTGAGTAATGATTATAGATGTTGAATTCATTTGCTGATCGTTGTCTTTTGTTAAATTGCCTTGTTGATTCTTTTGGCATATAATTGAAGCTTCTGTTTCCAACCGGCTCTAATTCGGGTTGATTCATAATAACAAACCTTCTATTGTCTCGCTTTAATTCCTCTGCAATCTTAGCTTCGACTTCATAATAAATACTGTTATCGGGAACAATTGTTGGGCGCATGTAAGGTTTCAATTTTTTACGCGCCTTAAACTTATATGTCGCATAGGAAACAGAAATCACAATAATGGAAATAAGAGAGAAGAGCTTTAGAGAGAAAATAATTATGTCTAGTAGATCCATTTTAGTTTGTCCTTTTTTTTCTAATTAGAAGCCAATTTTTATGCCAGCGAATGTGTTGAATAATCTCATTTTTTTTAGCCTAAATGAAGTTTAAATGAGATATTTTTTCATTTTGAGACTCTTTTTCTGAATAAAAGTTGAAAGCTTTGTCTCTTGTTATAGATGAATTAAAATACGTTTGTTGGATGAGCTCTTAAAAAGGTTATTTAGATAATTTATTAGTTGAATTCTTTCAAGGGCATACGTTTAGTTAATGGTTAGATATTATATCAAGTGAGAGTAAATCCGGAAGCATTATTCAATAGCCTTGGAATGAAAAATGTAAAGGATATCATTCATTCAGAGCTGACTTAAGGTCAATCAGGTTATAGCCTTTATGAATTAGGCTTGTGATACCTTGCTGAAATAAGGGGGAAATGCTAATAATTTTGGTGATGGGTGGGGGTGTGGGGGTATTTATGTAGGTGTAATATGGGTGTCACAACGTTTTCAGGACGTTTTCAGAACGTTTTCAGAACGTTTTCATGACGTATTCAGAGATTGTTTTTAATTTATTTAGAATTGAGTCGGAAAAGGAGACGTAGTTTCTATCGACAATATGTTAAGAGCTGTATTGAAATTGAATATAAGTTTTACTTTTTCTAAAATATTAAATTATAAGGAATGAAGCAAGAGGGAGATTTCTAGGCTAAGTTGATATTAATCAAGTCGTTAGTGATGAGAAACTTGGAATTTTAAGAAAGAGGAACTAGTTTGATGAAAATTAGAGTGTTCATTTTGTGAATAGGA
This sequence comes from Bacteroidota bacterium, assembly GCA_021777835.1. Taxonomy (GTDB): domain Bacteria; phylum Bacteroidota; class Ignavibacteria; order Ignavibacteriales; family Ignavibacteriaceae; genus FEN-1297. The sequence goes on from JAJYDC010000041.1 coordinate 19,726, forward strand.
TTAGAAATTAAAAAACAAAGCTAGTGTTGGAAACGAACATTATTAAAATCAATAGACTTATCCTAGATATTGTGAAAATGTTAGGGAAGTAATTTTAGTTACCCAATTTTAATGGATTATACGTATCTTTATAACCCGATTATTGAACTCTATAAAATATAGATTTTTAGAGCTAAATATATTTATTAAAACAGTTTAATTTGATTTTATTTTGAATGTTTGATAAATTTAGTGTCTGGATAAAAAACATAATAAATATTTGATAGGAATTAGAACAATGACTAAAGCTGATATAGTTGACAAAGTTGCGTCAGGAACAGGACTTACAAAATTAGAAACTGAAGCAATAATTGAAGGTTTCTTTACTACCGTGATTGACTATTTAAAGGAAGGCAAAGGGATCGAAATAAGAGGATTCGGAAGCTACAAAGTTAAGAAGAAAAATGCGCGTCAGGCACGTAACCCAAAAAGTGGTGCGTCTGTATTCGTACCCGAGCATTACGTACCTACATTTAAGTTTTCAAAGGATTTCAAGGAATTAGTAGATAAAGGTATGAAAGAGAAGAAATAAAAATGCTTAAGTTTTGTCCGAATTGCGGCGTTAAATTAGAAAGTGAATTTAGATTTTGTCCTGAATGCGGAACTGATTTGCGTAAGGTTGCTGAACAAACCGATGATAAAAGTGTATCTGAAAATTCTACAAGCAGATCAGATAAGATAGGCGGCGCGGTATTAATTTGTGAAATTTGCGGAGAAGAAAACAGTCCAAGTAATATTGTTTGTGCCGGTTGTGGAGTTAAATTAAATAATCCTAATCCAGTTGCTGCAAAGCATATGGAGAAGACAGCACCTTCTTCAGCAAACAAAATTAGTAAGCCACAGAAGCAGAACAATAAACATTCTAATACAGCAAGCGCGTCGAATAAAAAACCGGTTTCACAAAATCAAAGTGTAAAGAAGTTAAATAAGACAAAAGTAATTACAGTAGTTGCAATTGGTCTGGGTGTTTCTCTTTTAATATTAATTTTTTCAGGGGCATTGGATTTCATTATTTCTCCAACTCCAAAGGTAGTTCAGAATGGAGTGCAGAACGGAGGGGAGGGCCAAAGTAGCGGAGTTGATTTAGGAAGTATTCAGAAAATAAACCAACTTGAGCAAGTTGTAAAAGCGAATCCTCAAGACACATCAGCAATACTAGATTTAGCACATGCGAAGAATGATGCAAATTTATTTGAAGAAGCTATAGAAAATTACAAACAATACCTGGCACTTGTGCCCAGAGACCCAGACGCAAGAATTGACATGGGAATTTGTTATTATAATCTTAAGAATTACGATGTAGCAATGAAAGAAATGGAGCAGGCTATCAAGATTGATCCGAAGCATCAGATTGGATATCTTGATTTAGGAATAGTTAGTTTAACAAAAGGCGATCTTGCAGGATCAAAACAATGGCTTCAAAAAGCGGTAGCTTTAGATCCAGGTTCTGAATACGGTAAGAAAGCCACAGAATTATTACAATCACATAGCACAAATCAAGGAGGTAACTAATGCCTTGCGGAAGAAAACGTAAGCGTCATAAAATGTCGACTCATAAGAGAAAAAAACGATTGCGAAAAAATCGTCATAAGAAAAAGTTAAGATAATCTGATTCCATCAATCCTTCTAAACCTTTTCCAAAGTAAGCCATCTTAGCTCAGCTGGTAGAGCAGCTCATTCGTAATGAGCAGGTCGTCGGTTCAAGTCCGACAGATGGCTCATGTAAAAGGAATAAGCTTTTTTGAAATTCAAATCTTTTTTACTTCAAATGTTTATGTAAGTAACATTCGTCAATACAATTCTAATTATTTTAAGGGCTCTTTAAATTTAATTGTTAACCAGAATAATAGTTAGAGCGGTGAAAGAGTCGATCATAATCCTTACCCAGAGCTGCAACAAAAATTCAGTGTTTTATTATTCCCGATAAATTCTAATGCATGTTTCTATTGAATTGAATAATTAGTATAAAGATTTATAAACGGGGTTAGTAAACTGGCGTAATCTTTTTTCGAATTACTAATTTTACATCTCTCAGCCATATAATTTCCCTTCAGCAGATGAGATCCAACAAAATATTTTTACAAGAGCTTTCATATTCAAATAGTGAAATAATTTCTGTGATTAATAGTGAAGCTAAGTAAGATACAAATATTTTTAAATTGTCTAGAAAATGTAACCGAGGCTTAGAAGAAAATTATTGCCGGCTTGAAGCAGGATTATAATTTTATTTTACAATTGTAATGTGTCTTTGAGATAAAAAAAATTTTGGCTAGTTCATGAAGAAATGTTTATTAAAATTCTAGCACAAGCATAGCAGCTTGGAAAGTTCTGTTTGGTGTAAAACATATGTTGAAAAAAAAAGTGGGAAACAGTAAGAATTTTCTTGACTTTAGAGAATAAATTTCCTTAATTTTGGGGAGTAGTGGGGAAA
>JAJYDC010000080.1 GCA_021777835.1 Bacteroidota bacterium
AAGGGTGGAGAATTCTTAACCAAAGATTCCGATCCGCAATCGGTCTTTATCCCTGAAGATATTTCAGAAGAACAAAAATTAATGGCAGATGCAGCACGAGAATTTGTAGAAAAGGAAATTTTGCCTAAGCTTGATGCAATTGATCATCAAGAACCCGGATTGACTGTCAGCTTAATGGAAAAAGCCGGCGAGCTTGGATTACTAGGAGCGGCTGTTCCGGCAGAGTATGGAGGTCTCGGAGAAGATTTTAATACAAATACTTTTCTCTCCATGGAAATCGGTGCAAGCCACTCTTTCGGAGTTTCCTTTGCAGCGCATACCGGAATCGGAACTTTGCCTATCCTCTATTATGGCACAGAAGAGCAGAAGCAAAAATATCTTCCAAAACTTGCATCAGGTGAAATGAAAGCTGCTTATTGCTTAACCGAACCAACCTCTGGCTCCGATGCACTTTCAGCTAAAACCACGGCTAAACTTTCAGATGACGGCAAATATTATATATTAAATGGTCAGAAGATGTGGATTACAAACGGCGGTTTTGCTGATATTCTAATTACTTTTGCCCAAGTTGACGGCGATAAATTTACTTGTTTTGTCATAGATACTAAATCCGAAGGCTTCACTCGCGGTAAAGAAGAAGATAAAATGGGAATTAAAGGTTCTTCAACTCGTGCACTTTTTCTTGATAACGTGAAAGTCCCAAAAGAAAATATCTTGGGCGAAATAGGTAAAGGGCATTACATCGCATTTAATGTCCTGAATGTCGGAAGATTTAAATTATGCGCGATGACCACCGGCGGTGCGAAGAAATTTATTTCTATTGCAGTTAATTATGCAACTGAAAGAAAACAGTTCGGTGAAACAATTGCCAGTTTCGGAGCTATTAAATATAAGCTTGCTGAGCAGGCGATCAGAGTATTTGTATCAGAATCTGCAACGCTAAGAACAAGCGGTTTGATAAAAGATAAAGTGAGCGAGTTATTAGCCAAGGGTTCAAACTACAGCCAGGCTGTAATAACTGCCGCTGAAGAATATGGAATTGAATCAGCAATGCTGAAAGTATTCGGTTCGGAAATGCTTGATTATGTTGTTGATGAGGCAGTTCAAATATTCGGCGGCTATGGTTATTCCGAAGAATATCCCGCTGCCAGAGCTTACCGAGATTCAAGGATCAATAGAATTTTTGAAGGCACAAATGAAATCAATAGATTATTAACTGTCGATATGCTTGTTAAACGCTCTATGAAAGGACGTCTGGATTTGATGGGACCGGCAATGGCTATTCAAAAAGAATTAATGTCTGTCCCTTCTTTCGGCGATAAACCTGCCGGACTTTTAGCCTTAGAGCTTGAAGCAATCAGAAATGCTAAGAAAGCAATCTTGATGATTGCAGGCTCTGCGGTTCAAAAGTTTATGATGAAACTCGGCGATGAGCAGGAAATTATAATGAACGTAACCGATATGCTTATCGAAGTATTCACTTCTGAGTCGGCAATTCTAAGAACACAAAAGCTTTCTTCGAGAAAAAACGAAGAAGAGATTCTGCCTTACGTAGAAATGACTCAAGTTTATGTAAGCGATTCTCTCGAACGAATAAATCTATACGGAAAGCACGCAATAGCTTCCTTTACCGAAGGAGATGAATTAAAAATGTTGATGCTCGGCTTAAAGCGCTATGTAAAATTTGATCCTGTAAATACTACTAAACTTAGACGCGATATTGCAGGAAAATTGATCGAAGCAAATAAATATTGCTTTTAGCTTTCATCTAAATTTGAAACAACCCGTGAAATTCTTTCGCGGGTTGTTTATTTAGCCTAAGTGATAATAAAATTTCTTCAATTATTTTGTCTTGATTATGCACATAATTATACACATATTTATTCCACAAAAAAGTGAAAAGGAGTAGGTATGCAATCAATTCAGCCAAAAAATAAGAAAGAAAGATTGAGCTTTTTCGTTAATCAAGATATATCGGAAAAAGTCAATATAATATCTAAACAAACTAAGCTTACTGTGAGCGAAATTGCTCGGAAAGCCCTTCAAAATTATATTGAAAAAATTGAGAAAGATGAAATTGAAAAAGCGCTTGAAGAGGGCTATAAAGTGAACTATAAATATTATTTGAAAACTCAAGAAGAATGGAAACATGCAGATAAAGAATAAAACCGGAATCGTTGAACCTCTTCTTCGGGGGGATATTTACCTCGTCAATCTTGATCCTATCGTTGGAAAAGAAATTGGGAAAGCCCGCCCCGCAGTAATTATCCAAAATGATATTGGAAATAAGTTCAGTCCGGTTACTATTATTGCCCCGATCTCAAGTGTAAAAGAAATAACGAAACCGCTTCCTATCATGATCTTTCTTGAAAAAGAAGAGGGCGGCTTGAGAGAAGACAGCTATGCTGATTGTGGGCAAATCAGAACCGTTGATAAAATTGAAAGATTAGTGACCAAATTCGGAAGTTTGAGTAAAAACAAAATGTTCGAGATAGATAATGCAATTAAAATATCTCTTTCACTAAAATAATCATTGCTACAATTTGTTTTAGAAATTTGCCCTAATTGTCCGAGGTTCACAAAAATAACAAAAGGATTATCTTATGTTGGAAAATATATACACTCAACCAATGCTTAAAGAGGGCTCTCTTGAAGGGAAAGTAATTTTAATTACCGGAGGAGGAACTGGGCTTGGAAAAGCTATGGGACAATATTTTGCAGAGTTAGGCGCAAATTTAATTATCTCCAGCCGCAAGCTTGAAGTTCTTGAAAACACCGCTAAAGAAATTGTAACTAAAACCGGAAGAATTGTTTTGCCGGTTCAATGTGATGTTTCTAATTATGAGCAAGTTGAGAATTTGTTAAAGGTTTCTGTTGATAAATTCGGTAAGGTTGATTCTCTTGTGAATAATGCCGCGGGAAATTTTATAAGCCCTACTGAAAGACTATCGAATCGAGCTTTTGATATAATCGTTAATATTGTTCTTAAGGGAACTTACAATTGTACTTTAGCTTTTGGAAAAGATTGGATAGCAAAGAAACAAAGTGCGTCTGTTCTAAATATTGTTACTACTTATGCATGGACCGGCTCGGCTTACGTCGTTCCCTCTGCCGTTGCTAAAGCAGGAGTTCTTGCGCTTACAAGATCGCTTGCAGTTGAATGGGCAAAATATGGAATCCGCTTTAATGCTATTGCGCCCGGGCTTTTCCCGACTAAAGGCGCTTGGGATAGATTGCTCCCGGGAGAACTTGCTGAAAAATTAAACCCGGTAAAAAAAGTTCCGGTGGGAAGAACCGGCGACCACCAAGAGCTCGCTAACCTTGCGGCTTATCTTGTTTCCGGTTTCTCTTCTTTTGTAAATGGCGAGGTAATTACTATCGACGGAGGCGAATGGCTAAAAGGCGCCGGTCAGTTTAATATGTTGGAAGCTATTCCGGGAAGCATGTGGGATGAAATCGAAAAATTAGTGAAAAACGTAAAAGGAAGTTAAAGATTTTGAAACCGACAAAAGACAAAAAGCTTTTCAGACATACTCATGATGTAATTGTTCGCTTTAATGAAGTGGATATGCTTCATATATTAAACAATGCGGTTTACTTTAATTATTTTGAGCAGGCAAGAATTAAATATGCAAAGGATTTAGGAATCCTCCCGCGTGATGGTATTACTTTTAACGGTTCGGCATTTTACATGGCGCGCAATGAAATCAATTACCTTAAGACAGCTCTATTTGAAGATAAATTGAGAATTTATACTCGTGTATCTTATATCAAACATAGCAGCTTCGGCTTTGATCATATTATTGAGAATGTTAAGACAAAAAAAATTATTGCCGAAGGAACCGGCGTTCTGGTCCATGTGAACCCGGTAACCAAAAAATCTATCCCGCTACCAAAGGATTTTTTAGATAAAGTCGCTAATTTTGAAAAAGAGGTAAATATTATTGGCGAATAATTTTATCAATTGTAGATGCTCATCTATGCGCAAGATAATTGCTGATATTGAAACTTCCTATGTAAAATATGGGAAGTGTTTCTTCAATTTTAATTTTTAAGCTCATGACCATTTTACCGCTTTAGCAGTAATTATTTACATTTTTGATTGGATTCTTTCCACTTATATCTTCCTTATTATGTTTTTACTGTTATAACAGTAAAATTTCTTGCTTCTTAATGATAATTATACTAATTTCACATAAAAACAAAAATATTACTGTTATAACGGGAACTAATATGGACTTTGAGAAAAAAATAGCAAAGATTGTTAGATTTCACAGGATGAAGAGCGGACTTAATCAAAAACAATTAGCCGATCATGCAGGAGTCGGGAAGACTGCCGTTTTTGATATCGAAAAAGGAAAAGAATCAATCCGCCTAAGTACATTGATGAAAGTATTAGAAGTTCTAAATATAAAAATAAAGTTTGAAAGTCCTTTAATGAATGTAATGGAAGATGAAAATGAGAAAAGCTAAAGTATACAACTTTGGTAAATATGCCGGAGATTTAATTGAGATAGAGAAAGCAAAGAAATACAAATTTGTTTACAGC
>JAJYDC010000016.1 GCA_021777835.1 Bacteroidota bacterium
CAGATGTAGTCTGTATAATATGTATGCAATTCCGCCTTTTCTATAACCTATTTTTGTAACCAAAAGTATCAGTAAAAGATTAATCAACAATGAAAAAATTAAGAAAAAATTCACCATTAGTGTCGCATTCACATTCTATATCTTTATAGTATTTCCAATTAAATCTTTGCTTTTATGTCAAGCTATTTGAACTGATTTTCCACATTCCTTTTTCCCATATCCTATACTCCATACTCCTTACTCCTTACTCCTTACTCCATACTCCTTACTCCTCAAAAAGTCGGCATGTCTCCCGCAACATTAGTATTTACTTTCTGGCTAATATTAAACTTGAATATATTTTGCGGTTTGGTTAACCTGACAATCTTCAGACTCTTTATCTTTTTAAGTGATACTATCTGATCGCCAAATCCGTTTGTACCTTTTTGACTCGACCAGTACGTAACACATTTATCACCATTTTTATCAATATACCAGCCAAGGAATATTACAGAATGTCCTATCCCGCTTTTCCATGAAATGTTCATAAAATCACCGGGTATAGCATCTATTGGCTTTACTACTTTACCCATATTCGAGTATTGAACTAAAGCATATTCACTTCCGAAACCATCGGCATTCCAAATTCCCCAATATTTAATCCAGTCGTTTCTCCTGCCTCCGTTTGGTTCCTGCATTCTCATTGCTTCAAGTCTGCCTTTTGAAAGTCTATTTGCATGGTTACTAAGTATAAAATCTAAAGCTGTTATTAATACCGTATATGTTGAGCCGCTGCAGTAGCTCGAACTTCGAGTAGGCTTGATTAGTGAATTACCAAATAATTTTAAATCATATCCTATTGGCGATTCTGTTGGCGTAGAATCTATCCCTATAAAATATCCGCCGCCATCCATTGCATGAGATTGTACTGTATCAATCGCTCTTAATACATCAAGATTATAAGATCTTGAATATTTTGAATAATTCTTGTAATGATCTAAGTTCTGAGTCTTAGCAGATATATCTCCCGGCTTTAATATAACCCACTTGCTCTGACTCTTCGTTATTTGGGGAAGACCAAAGAATATTATTGCAAATATTAAAACTATTAGATTTGTTTTATAACTCTTCATATGTGCAGCTTACATATTATTGGTAAAATATATTTCTTTATGATAAAACATACCATTCTTAACTAAATAAATCAATAAATAAACGATTTGGTTTATTAATCTTACAGTGATTAAAAATTGCATATTATGTGCAAAAAAGTGAACTCTTTTTAATTAAAAACGAATGTTTTATCGATTTCTAACAGCTTGATAATTGGTATGCAATTTGATTCTTTTGGAGAAAATGAGCATCCGATGAAGAAATTGAATATCGATTCGTTTATAGCTAAAGAAAGTGATTCTGAAATAAATCACTACAATATCCTATCAGGATTAAGTCATTATAGAAATGAATTAAATAAAAATAAATTATACCCATCCTTAACCGAGCTCCTGCAGCTAACTGCTCAACTTCAAAGTATCCTATACTCTAGAAATGATCCGCGTCAGCATGCCAATAAGCAGAAAAGAGTTGAAAAATTCAAAGGTAAATACCTGTTCGTGGAAATCCCCGATCAAGAAACCGATTATATTTATAACTATGAATTAGTTGAGTGGACACTTCCTTTACTAAAATCCTTAATCGAAGAGGCTCGTGCAATTTATGATCTAATTGTAGAGAATATATCCATTATTGAGGTTGGTATATCGCCTATCTTTAAAGACGAAGGTTTTTTAATGATACCTGATATTCAGAATTCAACTCTCCAAATTCATAAGTATCGAAGTATAATTTATTCAACATATAGCAGCCCCTATCATTCCCTAATCACTACGCATATCGAAAATTATAAATTATTAGATTTCTCAAACTCTGCCGAATTAATAAAACAAGACTTGCTGCTAAAATATAATGATAAACCTAACCTTGCGACTTTCCTATGCGATATATACTTAGACTTCCCCTTTGCTGAAACAATTTTCCCTGTCGCTAAGAGAAAATTGTTAAATCTTCTGCTCGAATAAATTCCGGTTAATCATGACATTAAAATAAAATTAACTAAAATATGTCCCGTTTCATCAAGCAACGGATCGTCCTTAGGTTCGCTCTCTGTCGATATTTCACCCTTCTTAAGCAGTTTTAAACCTAGTCTTTCCCTTAATTTATTTTCCATCTCAAATTTCTTCTTATCTGCCTCATCCATTTCTTTTTTCCTTACCGCTTCATTTAAGGAGATCGTCTTTTTATCATGCGATTCTTTGTAGTCTTTTATCTCATCAAGATATTCAGCAAACTCTGAACTGTTTTTTATCCTGGCATCGTGTTCGGCTATTAACTTTGGAATAAAACTTTTCAGATTTCCAAAAGGCTTATATGAAGTTGGTTTTATTTGATCCCAGGGCAATGAACTCGGCTCTGCACTTTCCATATATTCATTTGAGTCAAATACTGATGGATATCGTATATCCGGTACTACTCCCATGTGCTGTGTGCTTGCACCTGTTATTCTATAAAATTTTGCTATTGTTAATTTTACTTGTCCTAATTTCCCTTTCTCATCAGGCATTAATCTATTCAAATCTATAAGATTCTGTACTGTTCCTTTTCCGTATGTTTGCTCGCCTATTATCAAACCGCGTCCGTAATCCTGAATCGCTGCCGAAAATATTTCAGAAGCAGAAGCACTGAATCTATTTACAAGTACTACCAAAGGACCGCTGTAATCTATTGCTGAATCAGGATCGTCTTCTACCCTGATATTTCCATCTGAGTTCCTAATCTGAACCACTGGACCATTCTTAATGAATAATCCGGTAAGTTTAATAGCTTCTTCTAAAGAACCGCCTCCGTTATTCCTTAAATCAATTATAATTCCTTTTACATTTTGACTTTTTAATTCATCAAGCAATTTCTGCACATCTCTTGTCGTACTCTTAAAATTCTTGTCGCCTCGCTGCTCAGCCTCAAAGTCACTATAAAATGCAGGTATAATTATCACACCTAATTTATAATCCTTGCCGTCTCTCTTTATATCAAGAATTTTATCTTTCGCTGACTGCTCCTTCAATGTAATCTTATCTCGCACCAAAGTAATCTCTCTAGGTTTTGCGTTTACACCTTCACTTGCAGGAATAATTTGCAGCCTAACAATACTTCCCTTAGGTCCTCTGATTAACCCTACTACATCTGTTAATCTCCAGCCGATTACATCAACCATCTCTCCGTCTTTACCTTGCGCAACACCGGTGATCTTGTCATTCCTGTGAAGTAATTTGCTCTTATATGCAGGTCCGCCGGGAATAACTTCAGCTATTTTTGTGTATTCATCTTCTGCTTGAAGTTGCGCCCCAATTCCTTCCAATGATCTTGCCATGTCAATTTTAAAATTCTCGGATGTAGCTGGTGAGAAATAATCCGTGTGCGGGTCGATTGAATTTGTATATGAGTTCTCAAATAGCTGAAATACATCTTCGCTTTCTGTCTGCATTACGTTGCGTCTTAAACTCTCATATCTTTTAGTCAATAAACTCTGTATGTCTGGCCATTTCTTTCCGGCTAATACTAAGTTTAATGCATCGTTCTTTACTTTTTTACGCCATAGTTCATTCAGCTCTGTTGTATCCTTCGCCCAAGGTTCCTTATCCCGGTCAAGTCGCAATGATTCGTTTTTGTTAAAATCAAATCCCTTCTTAAGTAATGACTCTGCATAGTCTAGTCGCTCGTTTACTCTCTGACGGAATACATTAAAAATCTTATAAGCGGGAGATAAATTGCCGTCTTTTATATCGTTATCTAACTCGAATTTGTACTTGTCGAAATTATCTATATCTGAGGCAAGGAAATAACTTCTGTTATAGTCAAGCGATTTTAAGTATCGATTGAAAATTACATTTGACAGTGAATCATCCAAATTGAATTTACTGTAATGATATCGGGTTAATATCGTATTGATTATCTCGTCTTCGCTTGATAAATACTTAGCTGGCACAATAACTTTTGAAGTATCTTGCGAGCTTGTTGGATCGTTCTTAAAATAAAAAGTGCGCGCTAAAAATATATTTGCTGCAAGTAAAATTATTACAATTGCAAGGATCTTCTTCATAAGTTTTCTCGAAGGTTTCTTCATTAAGTTATTGATTGTTGGTTTTATTATTTTCTGGATTTATTAAAATTAAGAAATCCAAGTTACACAAAAATATCTTTTTGATATAATTAATTCCTGCAAATATTTGGTCAATTCTGCTTCTCCATTTTCCCATTTTCTTATCTCTTGTGTAACTTGAATTATTATATAATCTATTTCAATTTTGATGCAAAATCGTATACCTCTTTTGCATGCTGATCTATATTCGTAACATTTATTATTTTTCTAATTACGCCTTTTTTATCAACAATAAACGTTACTCGGTTGTCGTATCCGCCTTTTCCATAGACACCGTATGTTTTTGATACTTTAGTACTCGCATCCGAAAGTAATGGAAAATTTAAATTATTGTCTTTTATAAACTTCTTAATTTCAGGTTTTGTATCAACACTAATCCCGAGTACCTGAATTTTGCCTTTCTTGAACTTACCCCAATCATCTCTAATTCCGCATGCTTCTTTTGTGCACCCTGCCGTCCCTGCTTTGGGATAAAAATAAACAATTACAGGCATCTTACCTTTAAACGAAGATAACGTATAGGTTTTGCCGTATGAATCTTCTAACTTAAAGTTAGGCGCTTTCATACCCACTTTTAATTCTTTCGGAGCTTTAGCTAAAGAAAACGATGAAACGGATACAATCAGAACAAAAACATAAAAAATGATTTTATTTCTCATTTGAACCCTCCAATATATTATTGATATTTTTTCTATTGTTAGCTAATAAAATATTTAATACTAAAAGTTGTATAAATAATAATTTACAGGCTAACTAGCTTAAATATATAAATATAAGTTTTCCTTAATTGTTAGATTCAACACTTCTTGCAAATATGTAATCAACGTTATCTAGCATTTTACCGTAATCAAAAACCTCTTTAATCTCCTTTTCTGAAAGATATTTCCTTGCTTCGCCAGAATTTAGCAGCTCACTTTCTAAATTCTTTGAATTATCTGCCCAAACATCCATTGCTGAAGTCTGTACTATTTTGTATGCATCCTCGCGTGACGCACCTTTACTTACCAGTTTAAGTAATACAGTTTGGGAAAATACAAGCCCTCTTGTGAGGTTCAGATTCTTAATCATATTTTCAGGATAAACCAATAGGTTCTTTATCAATTTTGTGGCAAGATCAAGCATATAATCCAAAGCTATGCAGCTATCAGGCACTATAATTCGCTCTACCGACGAATGAGAAATGTCTCTTTCATGCCAAAGCGCTACATCTTCAATTGCTGCCGTTGCATTACCTCGAAGTACTCTCGAGAGTCCTGCTATCCTTTCACTCACGATTGGATTTCTCTTATGCGGCATTGCAGATGAACCTTTTTGTCCCTTCGAAAAATATTCTTCGGCTTCTAATACTTCGGTTCTTTGTAGATGCCTAATCTCTAATGCAATTTTTTCTAAAGAAGCACCCACGATTGCTAATGTTGTTATAAACTCAGCGTGCCTGTCTCTTTGTATTATTTGAGTTGACACAGGGGCAGGCTTTAACCCTAACTTATTACATACATATTCTTCCACCTTTGGAGATAAATGCTCAAATGTTCCTACTGCTCCTGAAATTTGTCCTACACTAATTGTATCAATTGCATTCTCTAATCTCTTAATATTTCTCCTGGCTTCTTCAAACCAAAGCGCAAACTTCAATCCCATCGTTGTTGGCTCTGCATGAATACCATGTGAACGCCCTACGCAAAGCGTATTTTTATGCTCTATCGCTTTTTCTTTTAACGCAGCCTTTAGATCTTTAAGCCTTTTTAATAATTGCTCACCTGCCGCCTTCATTTGGATTGATAACGTTGTATCTAAAATATCTGACGATGTCATACCGTAGTGAATATGTCGTGATTCTGGTCCTACATACTCCGCAACGTTTGTTAGAAATGCAATAACATCATGCTTGGTTGTCTCCTCAATTTCAAGCACTCTCTTTATTTCAAAATTGGCTTTCTTTTTTATTACCTCAACGTCTGCTGTTGGTATTTCGCCAAGTACACTTCGTGCCTCACAAGCAAGTATTTCTATTTTAAGCCAGGTATTATACTTAAATTCATCCTGCCAAATTTTCCCCATATCAGGTAGCGTATATCTGTCAATCATTAACTGTTTTCTCCAGAATCATTTGTTTTGAAATCTCTTTGTCGTTTCGTAATATCTTTAATGTAATAGTTTGACCGCTTCTAAATTGTTTGAATACGCCTACCAGGGTTTGATCATCTATTATTTTGTAATCATTAACTTGAAGTATTATATCTCCCGACTTTATTCCTGCCATATCCGCAGGAGAATTTGGAATAACTTCTGTTACAATTACACCTCTTGCTGAAGGAAGTTTATAATATTTAGCAATTCCTTCATCAACAGTCTGAATCTTTAAACCAATACTAAAGTTTCGGTCAATTTTGCCATATTTCTTTAGCTCTGTTATGACCTTTTTAATCCTGTTTATTGGAATAGCAAATCCTAATCCGATATTACCCTGAACTCCGTCAGCAGTATAAATAAGTGTGTTCATTCCTATAACTTCGCCAAGACTATTGGCAAGCGGTCCGCCGCTGTTACCTCCGTTTATAGCCGCATCGGTTTGAAGCATATTTAAATAATAACGGTTATGCAGCGGCTCTAAATTCATTCCGGTTGAACTTACAACTCCAACCGTAACAGTCGGTTTGTCATTTACATTAAAAAGTCCAAAAGGATTTCCAAAGGCAATAACCCATTCTCCTATCATTACACCGTCAGAATTTCCAAGTGTAACATAAGGAAGATTATGTCCCTCAATTTTAAGAAGACATATATCCGTAGCATGGTCTGTTCCAATAAGCTTTGCTTTATATTCCTTCCCGTTCGTTAACGTTACTGTAATTTCCGAAGCGTTTCCAGCCACATGGTCGTTTGTTACTATATAACCGTCAGGTGAAATAAGAAATCCTGAACCAAGTTCTTTTACCTTTTGATCATACGTACCTTGATTTCCAAAGAACTGCTGAAAGAACGGATCGTTAAAAAAACTACTGAAAGGTGAGGCGTATTGCTGTATCTCGGTAACATTTATTCCTACTACCGCTGGGCTAACTTTTTGCACAGTCTCTGTAATTGCAGTCTTTCTTGAGTTGTCAATACTGTTGCTGCTATTGCTGACCAATGAAGAATTTGGGCTAGCTTCATAATATAATGGATCTTTTGTTTGTGCGTTAAATTCTAATGAACAGGCAAGTATACTTAATCCGGTAATGAGCAGTCTAAGTTTTATATTGTTAATCATTTTTCTTCCTTTTATATCAATCGTTTTCAGAAATTGCTTTATTTTGATTGATTAGACTTTGTAAAGGTTCAAAATGTTTTATCATTATTAAAATAAGTATTGCGGAAGCAAAAATATCGAATGTTGAAAGTGTCTCCGGTCTTGGAAATGTAAATCTGAAGAAAAAACCTGAAAAAGAATAAATAAATATCATTGAAAAAACTATAGCAAATACATTTGAAATTATTATCTCACGCTTAAACAAATAAAACAGTGCCCAAATCACCACCCATAAAAATACTAACAAAGGAGAAAGCAAAAGCAAACCTCCCGTAGCAGTAGACAAACCTCTGCCTCCTTTGAATGAAATCCATGGACTATAGCAATGACCAAGAACGGCAAATAATAACGCTATCGAAGGGTATACAAAATTTAACGGTAGTATTAAGATCATCAAATAAACACTTAACAATCCTTTTAATGCATCTATCAAAAAAATGAATAAACCGATAGACGTAGAGTTAGTAATTTCAAAAGCATTCATTGCTCCGACATTACCAGTACCCGCTCTTGTAATATCAATACTTTTGGCTCTCTTCAACAAAATATAAGCTGTAGGAAAAGATCCTAATAAATATCCCACTGTTGCCGATAAAATGTATAGCATAATTAAAATTAAATAATTTTTATACCCTAATTTACTAAAAAATTACGTGTGTAATAATGAAGCGTGACCTTCCGTATGTGCCTGCTAATTAAATGTTGGCATCTGATTATTTCATGAAATTACAATCAAATAATTTATAACAGTCCAATTATTGAATTATTTTCTTAAATTCATTATAATTGTACTAGATATATTTTAGTTCTAAACAAAATGCGTACTATTGAACTTTAACTATCTTGCAAAAGGGAAATCATATCAAACATTTGTACTCTAACTGATTTGAAATCGTTCTGAAAACGTCTTGAAAACGTTATGAAAACGTCTTGAATTCGTTGTGAATACGTCTTGAACACGTTATGACAGGCATGTTCCAAGCACATTACCCTATGATCACCCCTTTTAAGTTGCTCTCTAATAAACTAAAAGGAGTAATATCATGGCAACCCTACACAATGCAGTCTTTGGATCCGTTAACGGTAAAATAGGTAATGCAGTAGCTCGCAGTGTCCATGGCAAAGACTTTATATCCCACAGACCAAAAAAATACAAGAAAACAAAAAGCCCAAAAGCAATAATTGCCCGAAGTAAGTTCGCTACAAACGTCAAGTTTGCTAAACATATTAATTCGATTCCGGAGTTATCCCACGTATGGAAAAATGCTGATCTCAATGGATTTGATTCTTATCATCGATTGCTTAGCTGCAACTATAAATATGTTACCGAAACTAGCCCTACAATCGATAATATTATATTACCACCGGCTGAAACCTATTACAATTATAATTTAGATATTACTGGAAAGGATCTCAATATTGGTTTCGAACCGGATGTATTCATTCAGAATGAGAAATATCTTACTTCCTTATCAATCTTTGCTGTTCTCCTCTTTAATGAGCCAATTAGAAAAAGAAAGAATAGCTTTATAATTAAGAATGCGATCTTAAAAGATATTGATCTAAATGATAATGGCCTCAATAACGTAAATATCCCATTTGAAAAATCAATATCCCAGTTAATTACTCAGTATAAAAATATGTTAGTTTATCTAGCCTTAATCTTCAACTCGGAAAATCCCAGCCAGATCTCTTGGCTCCCAATGGAGACAAAATCCATTAACCTAGAAGCCATAGCCAGCAGCGTAATTGAATAATCATAAAGACTACCATTAAGGACACAAGTCTCTTTAAATCAGTGAAATATTTGTTTTTAGTACTGAAGTTATTGAATCATAGAAGTATAAGAATAAGCTAGATTATTCTTCTATGTAATTAAATACTTTTATAATTAAAATTGCTATTAGTAACTATGCTTATTAATTAATATAAAGAGATAAATATATTTAGATTAGGCAACTTTTCCTCTGCTCAGTACTTCCTTTTGAGCATAGTGTGAAATGATTTCCCCATAACTATTGAAAAGTTTGTCAAAAACTTTTTTCCATGACTGCGTCTGAGCATATTGAAATGCCTGAACTGCCATCTGATCCATTAAAGTCGAATTTCCTAGGAGCATTTCAATCTTATTGGAGATATCAGAAGCATTCCTCGGCTCAGCTATTAATCCTGTAATCCCATCATTAATGATTCCGTAAGCACCGCCTTCTCTAACACAAATTGGCGGTAAACCCGATGCCATTGCTTCTACAACAACATTTCCAAATGTTTCAGTAGTCGATGGAAATACAAAAATATCTGAGGAAGCATAAGTAGTCGCTAATTCTTTACTCGTCTGATAACCTAAAAATATAGCCTTAGGTATTGCTTTTTCTAAGTCTTCTCGTATTGGTCCGTCTCCTGCTATTACGAATGCGACATCATTTCTTTTTGCTGTTAGTATCTTGTATACTTCAACGAAAGTCTGTAAATCTTTTTCCCAGACAAGTCGACCAGCAAAAAGCAAAGCTTTCTTACCGGTTATATTCAGTTTAATCTTCCAATCTGGGGATTTATACCTAGGATTAAAAATCTCGGTGTCTACTCCATGAGGGAGGAATTCAGTCTTATTCAAACTGTGGCTGCGAAGCTCATTTAATATAGGTAATGAAGGGACATAAACTGTTTCACACTTATTATAGATACTGCGAAAATAGTTCCAGCTAAATGATTCTAGTGATTTCACATAGTAATATTTAGCGTAACTAGCGAAGTGAGTATGATATGTTGCAACTACCGGAATCCTATGCTTTAATCCAAATTTCAATGCTGCATAGCCTAAAGGACATGGGCTATTTATATGAATAATATCCGGACTAAACTCTAGTAACTTATTCTCAAATATTTTTTGACCAAAATAAGGAAGTCTATATTCCTTATAGAATGGAACTGTAACAGAGGGAACCTTAAACATCAAAGTCGGTTGTTCTTCTTTATCAGGAATAATAGGAGAGACGAATATATTCTCAATATTCCGATTATTCAATTCTTCAATCAGTTTATACAATACTCGTGTTACTCCATCAATACCGGGACGCATTGAGCCTGCGAAATAAGCTACTTTATATTTAGATCCAATAGTATCATGAAAAAACAGTGACATAATATTCCTTAAAATTCGTTTCTATATTAGTATTTCTGTCTGCTATGATATGCTTTACAGTTACATTATTAGTAATGATTATGATCAATGCCCTAATGAATTAGAATTTCTAATAAGAAGAATTATTAGTTAGTAACTTCGGCTAATACTATACTCTTTTCAAGATCATTTTTTCTACCGGAAATTGAGCTGCTTATATCATTATATTCCTCAGGCATTCGCAAGTTGCGCGTCTCAACATCAATTATAGATGGCTCTATATCAATAAAATTTAGAAAGAATTTACTTTGAAATTGACTCTTTATGCTTCCACCTGCATTCAAAAACCTTAACCCGCCACGATGATATTCTTTCATTTCATGATAATGCCCATGCAGAACAAGATCTATATTGAACTGGTTGAATAAGTTAATCAATCTCTTCTTCTTTCTCAGTTTCATTGTCTGCTTTTCAATATTCTGCCAAAATCCGCCGAACGAACTATTATTCTTTCCTCTAATTTTCCCGAAGTGGTGATGTATCAAAACTATCTTTGTATGAACCTCATCTTTGAAGTTCTGCAATATTTCGGAAGTCTTAGCTAATTGCTCTACACTCACTGACCCATTAGATGCAAAGATATTTTTAGTTTTCGAATACTCGGCTATAGAATTGACACCTAATATTAAAACACCTTCAATAATTTTCGCGAAAGGGAAAATTGAATCCTCTGAAAAATAAACACAATTATCAAAAGCCTCAGCAAAGTAAGAATAGAATTCTCTTACTTTATCATTAAAATTAACTGAGCTGCATTTTTCCGGAAAAGAAAAGATGTCCTCTGCGGTCTGTACGCCTCCAAAGATGTCGTGATTACCTATCACTAATGATAATTTTCGTGAGTCAAGAATTCCTAAGTCTTCAAATAGATATCTTAAGATTAGAAAATCATTCTTCTCTGCATTGTCAGTTAAATCACCCGTTATAACTATATGATCTGCACTATTCTTTAGCGCATATTCTAGTAAATACTTAATTTTGCTATAATTTGAGTTCTTAAAGAAAGTAGTAAAATGAAGATCCGAAATGTGAATGATTCTCATATTTTAACCAAAGTTTATGGGAAATTTATCTTTGCTCGAAAGATATTATTTTAGTATTACTAAATTGTAAATTGAAAATGAACAAATTATTAATAGGAGTGACCCTAAAACTAATTGATTAATCTGGAATAGTTTTTGCCAGAATCCTTTGAATTTAACTAAAGGCTATATATTTTTTATTATTAAAATCTTCTGAGAAAAACATGTTTGAATATTTTCCATTAAATACAATAAAGCTGTCAGATACTGAATGGGATAATTTTGTAGATTCATCTGATAACGGTACTATGTTTCATAAACGACTATTTCTTTCTTATCACCCTAAAGGAAGATTCAATGACGCTTCCTTAGTTTTTAAGAAGAATAACCAATTGAGTGCATTATTCACAGCAGCAGTTGTTGAGCGAGAAGGGAAGAAAGTTCTCGTATCTCATTCGGGAGCTTCGTATGGGGGATTTATCTATAGGAGTGATCTAAATTTCCGGGAAGCTTTTGATTTAGTTGAATCTATAATTGATTATGCTGGTAAATTAAAATGCGATAGGATACAATTAACTCCTCCGCCTATTATTTATCAGTCGAAATATTCAAACTATATTGACTTTGCACTTGTGAAAAATGAGTTTAATTATTTGAAGCGTGATGTATCAAGTGTAGTCCAGCTTGATGTGCAAAAGGAAGACCTTTTTTCAACATATCGTGCTGAAGCACGTACGGCAGCTAAGAAAGCTATCAAGCAGGGAATTGAAATAGTTGAATGCGATCGTTTTGAAGAATATTATGAAATCTTAAAGACCAATTTAAAGATGCGCCATAACGTTAATCCTACTCACTCACTAGATGAAATTCTTAAGCTAAAAAAACTCTTTCCAGCAAAGATAAGATTATGGGGAGCTTTTAAGGGTGATAAGTTAATTGCTGGCGTATGTAATTTCTCGGCTAACCCGAAAGTTGTTTTAGCTTTTTATATTAGCCATGATGAGAAATACCAGGAATACCGCGCAGTGAATTTGCTTTTTTATGAAATAATGAATCGATATAGAGATGAAGGCTTTAAGTTTTTAGATTTTGGAATCTTTACGGTTAATATGGAGCCTAATTGGGGACTCGCAAGATTTAAGGAAAATTTCGGAGCACGTGGAATTTTTAGAGATACATTTTACAAAGATATTTAATGCTAAAAATTTTACATCTTGCACCACAGAATTACGCGGGAGTTCCGTATGATTATTTCAAAATGCATTTATCAAGCGGAGATCAATCCCGTTTAATTACTTTCCATAGAAATCAACTTGATTTTCCTGAAGATGTTTGTCTTAATTTCCCTTTGCCCAATTTCCCTTTTGCTAAACTTTGGCGCAAAAAAAAAGTCAATGATCGAGAAAAGGAAATAAGCTTCCAAACACCTGAATTCAAACCAAAGAATATATTTGAGAAATATTATTTTGATCTCAACGATCATTTAAAAAGGGAAAAAATTTCTGCAGTAATTAAAAAATATAATCTTGAGGAATATCAAATTATCCATTACGACGCTGGACTAGATTTCTTTAGGAATGCCTCACTTGCAAGAAGGTGGAAGCGTGAAGGAAAGAAAATCGTTTGTTGTTATTACGGAAGCGATTTACGTATCAGGGGAGTTATTAAAGAGCTAGATGAAATCTCAGATCTTAATATTACGTCTGAATATGATCATCTCAGTATGAAAAATAATTTGAGTTATATATTTTATCCTTATGACCCCACTGAATTGCCTGATAAAAAGAATAATGAAAATAGAAATGTTACAATCGTACATTCACCAACAAATAGAAAATATAAAGGAACTGATTTAATTATTTCAGTTATAGAACGAATCAAAAAGGAAAGAGAAATTTCTTTTATTCTTATAGAAAACACTGCAAGAAGGGAATTACTTGAAGTTAAAAGCAGATGTGATATTTCAATTGATCAGGTTGGAGGGACTATGGGTGGCACAGGATATGGTAAAGCAGGACTGGAAACATTGGCAATGGGGATCCCTACTATAACGAATATGAATGATGATTATGCTGAATGGTTGCCTGAGAATCCTTTTATAATTGCAAATAATGCAGATGAATTATACAAAAAATTGAATGTTTTAATAGATGATAAAAATTATCGAGAAAATTTAGGAGAAGCTGGAAAATCCTGGGTAAGAAAATATCATGGTTACGAAAATGTAAATGAAAAGCTTAGGGAATTGTACAAACTTAGAAATATAATTTGATGCAACAGATAAGAAGTCTGTCTAAATCAACGATTTGGTATAGCCTTGGAAATTTTTTTGTAAGGTCTATTAGCTTTTTGTTACTACCCCTCTATTCTAACTTAATTTCAACAAAAGAATTTGGCGATTATTCTCTTCTAATGTCAATTTATACTATAGCTTCTGTGTTATATCAATTTGGCTTGCCTGCTGCTTTTAGCAAATTCTATTTAGAGGCAGAATCAGATCAGAAAAGAGCAAAAATATTTTCTACAGTGATTAATTCTACTCTTCTATTCGGGATTTTAATTTCATCAATCATTATAATTTTTTCGGGCAAGATTTCATTAATTATCTTAAAATCGAGCGATTCCTTTGGCTTAGTCAGTCTAACCTTTATAACTCTACTAGTAGATACTGTTGCCTATTTTAGTCTGCATTTATTGAAAACTCAGGAGAATTCTAAAAAGGTTGTTCTTTTGTCTTCGGTTGCAGCTATCTCAAACTTGATCCTGAATGTAATTTTTGTATATCTATTGAAACAAGGTATTGAAGGAATTTTTTATGCGCAAATTATTTCTTCAATAGTATTAGTAATATCAATGATTCCTAATATCAAATCTGAATACTCATTAAGCATTGAATCAAAAATTCTTAAAATAATGATAAGGTTTTCAATCCCACTTATTATATCAGGACTATTCTCTTCGGCAATAGATGTCAGTGATCGATTTCTTATAAATAATTATTTAGGCAAGAATGTAGTAGGTATATATAGCTTTTCATACAGGATTGCCATGATCATGAACGTTTTCGTGATTTCATATAGAACCGCTTGGGTACCTTATGCTCTAAATGTTTATTCCACTGGAAAGTATCAAGAAATATTTGGCAAAACTCTTCTTAAACTGATTTTCGCAGGTGGATTCATAATATTATTAGTGACATTTTTTACCGGCTATCTATTTGACTTACGTATACTTGGGATAACATTTTTGAATCATCAGTATCTTCCGGGCTTGTTGATACTGCCATTCATACTTCTCGGTTATTTTTTCAACGGATTAGCATCTTTCTATTCTATTTATCCGCTGGTCTCAAATAAAACTTATCACTTTCCAATTGCGGATGGGATAGGGTTTGCGCTGAATCTAATATTGAATTTAATCCTAATTCCTCATTATGGGATAATAGGTGCTGCAATAGCAACTACTATCGCATTTGCTTCGTCGGCGTTTTATTTATATTTAATTTCTGTAGGCCAACTTAAATTCAATTATAATATTAAACAATTATTAGCGTTGGTTTCAATGTTGACTCTATTCTTACTGGGGGGTATTTTATTTAATAATATTTATTTTAACATAATACTTAGCAGTCTTTTCTTTATTATAGCAGTTAAATTGACAGGAACTAGACTTAATTCAATTTTCATTTTTCGCTAACGAATTAACTAGTTTGATTAATTTTAATGATTCCTCTTCCCAATTCTTTCCATTTTCAATCTGTTTTCGTGCGTTAATAGAATGAGAATAAAGCAAGCTCTTATCAAGAATATATTTTTCAACACAGCTTATAATAATATTCTGATTCGATGGATCAACGAGGAATCCTGGAATGTTTTCTCCAAATTCTTTCCGGATAGGTTTTATATCGGTGAATATAATTGGTTTTCCGCAAGCCATATATTCGAAAATTTTTATTGGGAGTGAGTTTTTATAAATAAAATTTCTGATTCTTAGGTCAAAACAAATATCTACATTTTGAAGATGTTTTGAAATATCATCATAATTTGACCATCCAACTTTAGTTATAGATATCGTTTTATTGCTTTTCAGCAATTCATTAAAGTAGTTCTCCTCATCAATACGTTCAAATTTCCCAACAATTTTTAATGTAATATTTAAGGATTGATATTTCTCCTTAATTTTCTTTGTAACTTCAAGTAAAGTTAATATCCCTCTTTGAAAGTTAATCAGACCGGCATAGCAAAGTGTCAAATCGGTCCCATTAAATTGCGGCTTTGAATAATTAAAAAAACGCAATATTGGATAATAGCCTATCACTGTTTTATTAGTAACCGGTGCTATAAAATCGTATCTCCTTTTTTTTGTCAGTTCCCCTAGGATCAGATTATCACATAAGTTAGCAGCAACTAAATTAAATATGAAGTATAAGAAATAATAAAAATATTTTTTAACACCTATAATTTTTGCAACTAAGTTTTCCGGGTACCACTCAGTTATATCCAAAACAATTTTACTTTTCGGTTGCGAAATCTTAAACTTGTACGCAGAAAAGACAGGTAATGGTTCGCAACAAATAATAATGGAAGGATTTGAAATATGAAGTAAATTGTAAAAACTTGAAATTTTTTTCTTCTTAGCAAAAAGAGAACCATTGAAACCAGTTATAGAGATACCATTTTTAATTTCATTAATTTCTTGGGTGGAGCAGATTATATCAACACTATAACCTGATTCAATTAAACTCATACCGAATTTGAAGAAAATCCTTTCGTCAAGCGGGAGATGTCCTGAGGTTACAATCGCAATTTTTGTTTTCATTGAATTAGAGTTTAGTAAACGCTCTATCAAAATAAAAAGGACTTCGGTATAAACAAAATAAACTTCAAAATATTTTATCACTATTATAAAATATTCGAAAAAGGCTCAGTCAAATAACAATAATAATATTGTATTAAAAGTGCTCAATTATCGCTGCTATAAAGAAGTCCCTACTTTTATTCTCATATTCAGAAAAGCTGAAATTGAATTAAATTTGCCTTTACTATCTCTTGAGAATATAATTGAAGGGCCAATGGCAAATGTACTAGTCGCCCAACTTTCTCCAATTTTTTGAACCATAAGATTTACAAAGTACTCTGGTTGCCTTACATCGCTCGCCGGCATTGCATCAATGCTAATATCAAAAGTGCTCCCTACTAATGATAACTCTCTTCCCGTAAATCCAATATGGATTTCGCTTAAATATTTAGCAACATAGAATTTAGCTCTAGTTGAACCTAGAACACTTATTGGGTATCTGAATTCCCATCCATAATAATTGCCTTGTAAAATCTTCGACTTGAAATTGAGCGAATCAACGTTGTTGCGATTAAAATAATTTAATTCCGAATCACTAGGTTTGGTTAGAATATGTTGATAATTTAATTCAAAGAAATTGCCTAGCGGTATCGTATACCCAACCTGATAACCATTGGTAATATATATATTATTATAGCTATAGCTATTTCTACTGTCTGTTAATGCATCTATGTGGTTTATAATTCCTATATAAAATCCAATTAAGTGAATATTTGCTTCAACAAAGTTAGTCTCTAGCGGGAATGAATAAGGAGTCCCTACACCAATTGATAGTCCTAAATTTCCTTTTATCGGAATGCCAAATCTTTCGCCGCCAAATAGCTGGAGGAATGGATTTATATAGTTTAGAGTAGAAGTAATTTGGTAAAGAGTAGGAGGCGTAAGAATTTTTTTAGTAGGAAATTTACTTATAACTCTCGTAAACACACTTCCAAAATTAATTTGTTCTTCAAGATTTATCTTGAAAGGGTATGAAATGATATTGGCTCTTGTCTCTGGTTTGAAAGATAAAAAGGGATACAAAACACCTTTAATCAATACAGTTTGATTGCTTTGATCTCGAAGATCAACAATTATTTCAGCTTTTGGATCCTGAGGGTCAATATATACTTCTTTTTGAATTGTTATAAACAGACTATCGTTCAACGGTTCCATTTGATAATAAGAAATTTTCTCTATAGGTTCATTCTGAGCAAATAACATATTAAAAGAAGTCGTCAAAAATAAAAGTAACAACAAAGATTCAAATTTAATTTTCATGGGAAATTGTCTCTTGTTCTGAATTACCTTGAAAAATCTGTGAAATAAATAAAATCTCCAGCAACTACATGAGTACTAGTTTTTTCATCAACAGCAGTAAAGAAAAAATTTACCTTATATCGACCATTTACATCTTTCATTTCACCATAATGATCAACCCAATTGTTAAATTCCGATATTGTTGAAGCAATCTTCAAAGACACATTATATACCAAGCCACCTTCTCGATTTTTATAGGGACCAGTAACGTAAATTGGACCTGAATATGTCACTTTTAATTGTTCTGGTCTCTGATATTTTATTATAACATTAGATACAGTTGTCTTTTGAAGATCTTGTACAAAAATTATAGAGGCATCCATTTTAGTCGACGCTCTAACAATCCGTATCTCCGGTGGATTCATCGGATAAACATTTATTATTTGCTCTTGACTTCCAAACTTTAAGATAACTTCGATTTGGTTTCCAAGATTAAATCTTCTTTCTTGACCTGGAGGAATAACTATAATTGGAGATAACTTATTTCCGATATTATAAATATAAGCCGGAATATTCCCATTATTCTTTGCAATATTCCAAGTGTTTTGAAGGAAAGTTTGAGAAATAGAAATAGGTGATTGCAAAACAGTTTGTTCCTGTAATGGATGTGGAACTTGACGGAATGAAGGATTTGAATAAGGAATTTGATTATTTAATAAAGTTAACTTTTTTTTAAGTTTTTCGTTTTCAAAGATTATATTTAAGCTTAAGTTTGATTTTGCTTTTGACCCTTGCGCGTATAATGAATCGATTAAGAGAATCAATGAGTCTCTAACACTTTTCGAAACTACTTTATCTTTTAAGACCACCTCTTTTAGATTAATCCCAGCTCCTTTTAAGGAAAGAATAGTAATTACAAAAATGTAGAGTACTTGATAGATTATAAATTTACTGTCTCTATTTTTCTTATACATTATTTTAAAGTCATTTCTTTACAATCGATTCTAAATATTTCAGTCCAGTTAATGTATTCTCATTGTTTAATGAGTTAGCAGCTAGAGATATTGTTCTTGTTAAAGCCTCTAATTCAAATACTTTTTCTTTACCCATTATAGGTAAGTTGTTTAATCGTTCAGTAAGATTCTGAATAGATTTAAAATTATTATTTATTGAAAAGCTCAACTCGGCTATTTCAGCTAAGATATTTTTATAGTTTTGTAATTCTACTATTTGATTGTTAGATAATTGAGATATAGACAAGCTGCGTATACTGCTCGATATATCCTCAATAAAATCATTTTTATTTTCAATTTGGATTCGTGAAAAATAATTTTCTTTAATATCACGAATTTGGCTAACCAAGTTTTGAAACTCAACACTTAATTGATCCAAAACAGGTTCAAAAAGTTTACCAATCGCTAGGATTATCAACGCTTTTATTTCAAAGGGAACTGAAAGCCCAAGGAACACTTCCTCTCCCAATCTGATGCTAATTAATAGAATTGCGGCACCTAGCAAAGGAAGTGCGGTTGATATACTATCTATAACACTTGTGTATGAATCAACCACTCTATCGATTGTTTCGGATACTGGATTCCTAGCAATTTCCTCCTTCAATTTTCTATAAGTCAAATATGATAACAGAATAAATAGGCCATACGTTACTGGTGGCAACCACCAAAATCTAAATGATTCAAAGTTTTGTGAAGCTGGCTGCCATCCTTGGAACAATGATTTCGCTAAACTAACTGAAATATTACCTAGGATTGGCACATGTGAAATATCAAAAAAAAATGAAATAAATAAAGCAATTAGTGAAATTAGAGCAGGCTTAGTTATTGTAGAAAATTTTATTTTATCCAGAGCAGATTTTGTTGTTTTGTTGATTTCTTCTTCAAGATCCTTATTCTTAAATAGTTCAGAAGTATTTGTCGCCTTAAGAACAATATTTTTCATAAAAACTGACATTTATAACCTTTGCTAATTAGCAAACTTATTATGCTTTATAATAATTTACTTTAATTATGAACAAATTATATACCGACAAGAATTTTAAATTTTACTCTAAGAATATATTCCAAAACGATTTGAAATGATCGATTTTTAAAAATGCTAATAAGGAAAGGTGACTAAATTTTGGGCATAGCAGGCCAATTTTTGCTCTATTAGAAAAATAAGGTGGGAGTTGAAATTGCTTTTTTGCAGTAGTTTGCCATTAAAAAATTAGGCTCGAATTGTCTTTATAACAAGTTCCAATAACAGGTTTTCTAAAGTGAAGCAAACAATTTATACTTCGTTATGAGAGATTGTGATTTGTGTTAATTTGCCTTTCTAATATTGAATTCAGTAAATCGATGCAATTTTACTGGAATTTACAACTTTTGTAACTCCGGATACTTTTGCTCAATTCCACAAATATTTCGAAGCTAATTTTTTTTTCGTAACTTTCTTAAGATATTAGGACTAAGTTTTCTAACCTCAAAGGATTTATAAATGCAGCAGTATTTGGATCTTATTAAATTAGTTCTCGATGAAGGAGTAAGAAAACCTTCTAGAACTGGAGTTGACACAATTTCTTATTTTGGGGCATATTATCGTGTAGATCTATCCAAGGGCTTTCCTTTATTAACCACAAAGAAAATGGAATGGAAGTCTATATTGCACGAGGTACTTTGGTATCTTTCAGGAGAAAATCACATCAGAAATTTGCGTAAGCATACGAAAATTTGGGATGCCTGGGCAGATGAAGAAGGAAATCTTGAAACGGCTTATGGATATTATTGGAGGCATTTCCCGAGTGCAGAAAAAGATAAAGAAGGCAAATGGCAAATCAGAGAAGTTGATCAAATAAAATATGTTATAGATGAATTAAAAAACAAACCATATAGTCGAAGACTCGTAGTTACTGCCTGGGAACCTGGCAATGCTACTAAGAGCAAGTTACCGCCGTGTCATTATAGTTTTGCTTTCAATGTTAGCGACGGAAAACTAAATTGCCATTTGACTCAGCGCTCAGGTGATATTGCTTTAGGCATACCATTCAATCTAGCAGCATACGCTATCCTTACACAAATAATTGCTCAGGAAGTTGGTCTTGAATTAGGATTCTTTGCACATACTATAATTGACGCTCATATTTATATTGCTGATAAGGGTTCGCCAATGGAAAAATATGATCATAGAGAAGGTTTGCTGGAACAATTGAAACGTAAGCCTTTAGAGTTATCAACATTGAAAATTGTAAAGAAGCCGATTGATGAATTAAAATTTGAGGATTTCGAATTGAGCAATTACAAAAGTCATGAAAAAATTAAATTTGAAGTTGCTGTTTGATATAAGTCTAATTATTGTTATGAAAAAAATTATTATCTCAGCTGTTGCGCAAAACGGAGTAATCGGAAAATCGAGCGGAGAAATGCCGTGGCATTCTAAAGAAGAATTCCAACATTTCAAAGATTCGACCTTAGGTTTCCCGGTTATAATGGGTAGAAAAACCTTTGATACACTTGGTAAGCCATTAAAAAATAGGCTGAACATTGTGCTTACACGCAACGAAAAATTATTATTGGCATTTACTGAGATTGTTATTTTTGATAGCTTGCAATCAGCTTATGGATTTTGTGAAGAGAAAAAATACGAAAAGATTTTTATTATTGGTGGTGCGGAAATTTATAAGCAGGCAATGAATTCTGCGGATGAGTTATTAATATCATATATGAAGTTTAACGCTGACGGTGACATTTATTTCCCCGAAATAGATAATAATATCTGGGAAGTAAATCGAATTGAAGAAAGAAATGGATTTGATATATTCAACTACATTAGAAAAAATTAGATGACCTCAAAAAAAATAAAAATATTACCGGAGAATTTGGCGAATAAAATAGCTGCCGGTGAAGTAGTCCAAAGACCTGAGTCTGTCGTTAAGGAACTTATTGAAAACTCAATTGACGCTGGATCAACGTCAATTGAATTAGTTGTGAAAAAAGCAGGTAAATCTCTTATCCAGGTATTCGATAACGGTACTGGCATGAATGAAGATGATGCAATATTATGCATTCAAAAGCATGCCACAAGCAAAATATCCGAATATTCAGATCTTGAAAATATTCTTACTTTAGGTTTTAGAGGCGAAGCTCTAAGTTCAATAGCTTCCGTAAGCCAACTCGAAATAAAAACAGAGACACTTGACGAAGATTTTGGTACCCTTGTTCGATTTGATGAATCTGGAAATGTAGTTGTCGAAAAAGGCTCTTATACCAAGGGTACTTCGGTTGCAGTTAAAAATTTATTTTACAATACACCTGCCCGAAGAAATTTTCTTAAATCAGATGTTACTGAATTAAAGCATATAATTGATACTTTTAATAGAATTGCATTAAGCCATCCGGCAATTAATTTTAAACTCCACAATGACGAAGAAATAATCTTTAGCTACTCTGCTGGCACCATTGAAAGTAGGATTCAACAAGTTTTTGCTGATAATATGCTTGATGCACTTATAAAAGTTGAAGAATTAACCGATTTTATTTCTCTTTATGGTTATGCAGGCAAGCCAACAATGCTTAAGAAAAGCAAAGGTGACCAATATTTGTTCCTGAATGGAAGATATGTAATAAGCAAACAAATTAATCATGCTGTATTCACAGCCTATGAAAACATATTAGAAAAAGGTGATTATCCATTTTTTTTATTATTCCTTGACATTGATCCACAGCGAATTGATATAAACGTACATCCTTCAAAACTTGAAGTAAGATTTGACGATGATAAAGATGTATATAGCTTTGTTCTTGCGGTTATTAAAAAGAGTTTAGCTACTCACGACCTAGTTCCACTAATGCAATTTACAGGCCGAGACCTGGACAAAGAAAAGCTTGGATTTAATAATTTTAATCAAGTCAAAACTAATGATTTTTCAGACAGACCGGTTTTCTCTGAACGAAAGTCAGTAGAGCGAACTAATTTTTCAGATCGTGAAATAGATTTGATTTTCAGTACAATCCCAGAAAATATTAACCAACAGAATATTTCTTCACATCCATTTGAAAAAAGCGATCCTAAAGAAGTTTACCATGAAGCTGGAAATTATGAACAAAGAAATGGAAATGAAGACGGAGCTACCTTTATAATTCAACTTCACAATAAATATATACTTTCCCAAATAAAAACCGGATTAATGATTATAGATCAGCATGTAGCGCATGAAAGAGTTTTATATGAAAAAGTGTGGAAACGTTTTGAAGCTGATCTACCATTTTCACAACAACTTCTTTTCCCTAAAACAGTAGAATTTGACCCCGGAAGTTTTGGCTTGGTGAAAGAGATTTATCCTTTCTTAACTAAACTCGGTTTTACGCTAAAATTCTTCAGCAAAAATACTATAGTAATTGAAGGTGTCCCTGAAGACGTAAAAAGTGGCTCTGAGGAAAACGTTCTGCTCGAATTAATTAACGAGTACACTGCAAATCAACGCGAGAAGAAATTGGAATCAAAAGAAAATATTGCCAAATCATACTCATGCAAAGCAGCTATAAAAGCAGGCGATTATCTTTCCGAAAAAGAAATGAGACTATTAATAGATCAGCTCTTCGCTACATCAATGCCTTACGTTTGTCCACACGGCCGACCTATTGTTGTAAAAATATCTCTTGATGAATTTGACAGAAGATTTGGCAGAACTTAATTTTATAATATAATTACCCACAAGGTATTTTAATATTAGTTTTAAAAAAAACTAAAAAGGATAACTAATGATAAAAGAAGATTATAAGAATCGCAAAAGTGCGTTTGAATTTAACGCGAAAAATTCTAATCCAAATAGCATGAAAAAATATACGACAGTAAGCGGAGAAGAAGTAAAGAATTTTTATGGGCCTGATGATATTGAAGATATTAATTATCTCGATGAAATAGGTTTCCCGGGTGAGTATCCGTTTACTAGAGGTATACATGCAGACGGCTATAGGGGAAAAATTTGGACTATGCGACAGTTTGCTGGATTTGGTTCGCCTGAAGACACAAATCAACGATTTCACTATTTATTAAATCATGGACAAACAGGATTGTCTACGGCTTTCGATCTTCCTACGCTGATGGGCTGGGATGCTGACTCACCTTTAAGCGAAGGTGAAGTCGGTATATGTGGAGTATCTGTATCTTCTCTTAGGGATATGGAAATTTTATTTGACAATATTCCTCTTGAAAAAGTCTCAACTTCTATGACTATTAACTCCCCAGCAGCCATGATTTTTGCATTTTACCTTGCTTATGCACAAATGCAAAATGTTGATTTTAAATATCTTAGAGGTACTCTTCAGAATGACATCCTAAAAGAATATATTGCACAGAAAGAATATATATATCCTCCAAA
Source organism: Bacteroidota bacterium (assembly GCA_021777835.1). Lineage (GTDB taxonomy): Bacteria > Bacteroidota > Ignavibacteria > Ignavibacteriales > Ignavibacteriaceae > FEN-1297. The sequence goes on from JAJYDC010000016.1 coordinate 24,160, forward strand.
CCCTTCAATGCGAATTATTGTGGATATGATTGAATACTGTTCTCAGGAGGTTCCGCAATGGAACCCGGTATCTATAAGCGGTTATCATATCCGCGAAGCGGGCTCTACTGCTGTTCAGGAATTAGCATACACACTAGCAGATGGTTTTGCTTACATTGAAGCTTGTATTGATAGAGGAATGAACGTCGATGAATTTGCTCCTCGGATTTCATTCTTCTTTAATTCGCACTTGGATTTTTTTGAAGAGATTGCGAAGTATAGAGCAGCAAGGAAAATTTATGCAAAAAGAATGAAAGAAAAATACGGAGCAAAGAACCCAAGATCATGGTGGCTTCGCTTTCATACACAAACTGCCGGATGTACGTTAACTGCTCAACAGCCAGAAAACAATATTATTAGAACCGCTTTCCAAGCTCTTGCGGGTGTAATGGGAGGGACGCAATCGCTGCATACAAATTCAATGGATGAGACTCTAGCACTACCGAGTGAAAAAGCTGTTAAGATTGCGCTTAGGACTCAGCAAATAATTGCTTATGAAACTGGGGTTATTAATACAGTTGACCCACTAGCGGGCAGCTATTTTATAGAATCGCTGACTGCGAAAATGGAGAAACAAGCAAATGAAATATTTGATCAAATAGATTCGCTAGGAGGAGTAATTCAAGCAATAGAATCAGGATATTTTCAAAAAGAAATTGCTGATGCAGCATATCGATACCAAAAAGAAGTTGAAAGAAAAGAAAAATTTATAGTTGGTGTTAATGAATTTGTTGAAAAGAATGAAAAAGTTGATATCCCAATTCTTAATATTTCTCCGGAAGTCGAAAAGAATCAAAAAAAGAGACTAGCAGATATTAAACAAAGCAGAAACAGCGAAGAAGTTCGAATAAGTCTAAATGAGATTAGAGCTGCAGCAGTTGATCATAAAAATTTAATGCCTGCGTTTATTAAAGCGGCTCGCAATTATGTTACATTAGGAGAAATGACAGGAGAATTGAAGGAAATTTTCGGAGTTTATGAGGAAACGGCAGTATTTTAATGATTCAAAGTTATTTCAAATTACTTAGGGTTCCTCAATGGATAAAAAACTTGTTTGTTTTTGTGCCATTGCTTTTTTCCAAAAATCTTTTTGACCATAATTATTTTACTATTACTTTTTTTGGCTTTATTATATTTTGCTTGACCTCAAGTACAGTATATATTATCAATGACATAATTGATGCTGAAGCAGATAAAGCACATCCTGTAAAGAAAAATAGACCAATCCCGTCAGGAAAAATCTCCAGACGAAACGCTTTTATTACAGCCTCATTTCTATTCCTAATTATTCTTTTTGCAGTAATAAATTTTGAACCTCGATTTTATTTTTCAGTTGCTGCATATTTTTTGCTAAACCTTTTATATTCTTTGAAACTGAAACACATTGTCTTATTAGATATTTTCAGCATTGCGGCAGGATTCATGATTCGCGTAATTGCCGGAGCATATATTATTAATGTTGAAATTTCTAGCTGGCTTTTACTAACCACAATGTTTATTTCATTGTTCCTTGCAATTATGAAGCGCCAATCAGAATTAAAACTCATAAATAATGTTGAGCTAAATTCAACAAGGAAAGTGCTATCACATTATTCATTTGAATTCACTAATCAAATAGCAACAGTAGCTGCTTCAGGTGTTATAATATGTTACGCTCTTTATACTGTATCTTCACGAACAGTTACAATTTTTGGAACAGAGAATTTAATCTATACTACTCCTTTCGTAGTCTTCGGAATTTTCAGGTACATGTATATCGTGCATGTTAACCAGCTAGGTGAAAATACTACTGAAATTATGATTACAGATTTCCCAATGATTTATAATTTTATATTATATATATTAGCAACAATTTTAATAGTTTACAAGATTATTTGATAGTCTTTTAGCTAATAAAAATGCATAATCTAGCAAATATCGTAATATTAAATTTGTTATTGGTTTCACTTCCTATTTTTGGATGCTTCAGCGAAATAGGTACTACTAGCAAGGTAAATTTGCCTATTATTTCTTCAGAAATAGACTTATGGGTTAATAATATGCCTGGAGTTAAAAATAGACAACCCTTAATTCATCTCAAAGGAAAAATTTTAATCAAGAATATTGGGGATATTAAAATCGAAAATTTAAAACTTAAGAATATTTATTTGGTTCAAAATAGGATGTTAGTTAGTATTGATCTAGCAAATCTTAATAGTACCGGTGATATAATCAATGTTCTGCCTAATGAAGAAAATATTGTTTCTCTAAATTATAATAAAATAATGCCCGAAAATATAATCAACTATGACTCTACGGTGACTCTCGTCTTTAATTTTTCAGCAGCAGGAATAAGTTTTTCTGATAGTTTAAAGAATAAAATAATTAGGAAAGTTAATTGATGAGTTTTGATGATGTTTTAATTCTTTTAGTACTTATTATATTAAGCGCCTTTTTCTCAGGTTCTGAGATTGCTTATGTTGTATCAAACAAACTTAAATTAGAGGTAAGAGCAAGAGGGAACAAACTCTCTGCTAAAAGTGCGTTATATTATATCCAAAATCCACAAACTTTTTTTTCAACAATTTTAATAGGTAATAGCATTGTTAATATTGCCTTTGCTTCAATTACGACATTATTTCTGACAACAATATTTGGTCTAGGAGAAGTCTCGGTACTAATAATTTCATCATTTATACTTCTAATTTTCGGCGAGCTAATACCAAAATATTTTTCGAGAGAATTATCTGATAGAATAATTTTAATGACAGCATTACCTCTTCGAGTGTTTTCTTTTTTGCTAAGCCCCCTGACTAAGATCACTTCTTCTATATCGTTAAGGCTTACACAATCAGAAAAATTCAAAGAAGAAAACATAAATTTGCTTTTCGATAAGGAAGATATTGAATCCTTAGTAAAAGAAAGCCATGAAGCTGGGGTAGTAAACAAAAAGGAAAGCGATATAATAAATAAAGTCCTTTCGCTCGGTGATCAAAAAGTTTATGAAGCTATGCGTCCCAGAACTGAAATAGTCGGAGTTGAAATAGATCAGAATGTTGATGAAGCACTTACTATATTTATTGAATCAGGCTACTCAAAGTTGCCCGTTTATGAAGAAAATTTAGATAATATAAGAGGCGTCATCTTTGCCTATGATATATTTAAGCTTCCCAACAATATAAAAAGTATGACAAGGGAAATATTGTTTGTGCCCGACACCAAAAAGAGCATAGATATGCTGAACGAATTTCTTAATAAACATGTATCTATAGCTGCAGTAGTTGATGAGTTCGGTGGAACCGCAGGAATAGTAACTATGGAAGATATTATTGAAGAGTTATTCGGAGAGATAAAAGATGAATATGATATAGAAGAAGATATCTGCAAAAAAATCTCCGAGAAAAATTATTTAATTAGCGGCAAAGTTGAGATCGATTTTATAAATGAAAAATTTCAGCTTGAAATTCCTTATGGTGATTATGAGACAATAGCAGGATATATAACTGCACGTATAGGCAGAATACCTATTCAGGGAGAAAATGTAAAAATTGATAATTTTAATATAACAATAATCCGATCTTCACAAATCAAAATTGACTTAGTCAAAGTATTAGTATTAAGCGAAACTGAATCAAAATCAGCGTTTTGACTATAAAGCCTTTGAGATATATCTAAATATCATCGTCTTCAATTTATACCTTTTATCTTCATTTTGGCACTTAAGCAAAATAAGCCTTAAATTTGTAAGCTTGAAAAAAGATTCCATATACGGCAGCAGGTAAATTTGCTTAAACTTCACATTTTAGCTAAAGATAAAAATTGTAAAGCAAGAACAGGCTATTTTGAAACAGCCCACGGCAGAGTTGAGACTCCTATTTTTATGCCTGTTGGAACTCAAGGAACTGTAAAAGCAGTCAATAAGGATTATTTAGAAAACGATATAAAAGCACAAATTGTTCTTTCAAATACATATCACCTTTACTTAAGACCAGGAATTAATGTTCTTAATGAAGCAGGTGGTTTACATGGATTTATGAATTGGCATAAGCCTATACTTACCGATAGCGGCGGATACCAAGTATTTAGCTTATCCGATTTGCGGAAGCTAAGATTTAATGGAGTTGAATTTAGATCACATCTTGATGGTTCAAAACATTTTTTCACTCCAGAAAAAGTTATTGATATCCAAAGAAATATTGGCTCGGATATTATGATGGCATTGGATGAATGCACTCCTTATCCTTGTGATTACGATTATGCAAAGAATTCAACTCAGCTTACATCAAACTGGGCTTTGCTAAATTTGGAAGCTTTTTCAAAAACTTCAGCATTGTATGGAAATGATCAATTCTTATTTGGGATAATTCAAGGAAGCGTATACAAGGATTTACGAGAAAAATCAGCAAAAGATTTACTGGCACTTGGCTTTGACGGCTATGCAATAGGGGGTCTCGCTGTGGGGGAGCCATCGGAAATAATGTATGATATAATAAATTTCACAACTGATTTAATGCCGGAAGATAGACCGAGGTATTTAATGGGTGTTGGGAGGCCTGAAAATATACTCGAAGCAATTGAACGTGGAATAGATATGTTTGATTGCGTTATGCCGACACGAAACGCCAGGAATGCTTATTTATTTACGTCAATAGGCACTCTTTCAATGAGAAACGCACAATATAAAAATGATTTTAATCCTGTAGATATTAACTGTGAATGCTTTACGTGCAAAAATTTTTCTCGAGCATATTTAAGACATCTTTTTATTGCAAAAGAGATTCTTGCCCTTGAGCTTAGCAGTATACACAATTTGCACTATTATTTGAGGCTTGTGCAACAAGCAAGAGAACATATTAAACAAGGTGATTTCCAAAATTGGAAATCGGAAATAATTTCTAAAACAACTATAAACAATAATAAATCGGAGGATTGATGGAAACTTTATTAGCTATGGCTCCACCAGCAGGCGGCGGTGGAAGCTCTAATTTAATTAGCACTGTGGTCATGTTTGGTGCTATATTCTTAATTTTTTACTTCATGATTATCAGACCACAGCAAAAAAGAGCAAAAGAAAGAGAAAAATTGCTTTCAAATATACAAAAGGGAGATAAAGTTATTACAAGCGGCGGATTGCATGGCACAGTTGTATTCATAGATGAAAAAACTGTTTTAATTCAAGTAACAGAAAATGTTAAACTTAAATATGAACGATCTGCTATTGCAACAGTTGTTTCTTCAAAAGAAGGCAGCTAGTTAAGCTTTAATTATCCAATAATTTTTGAGTAAGAAAAAATTAGGTTAAAAAATGTTTTGTTCTGTTGAAGAAGCCATTGAAGAAATTAAAAATGGCAAAATTATTATTATTGTTGACGATGAGGATAGAGAAAATGAGGGTGACTTTGTTTGCGCAGCAGAATATGTAACACCCGAAATAGTTAATTTTATGACAAAGCATGGCAGAGGAATGCTGTGTGTTGCTGTTAACGGGAAACGATTAGATGAACTTGGACTTCCATTAATGGTTGACTCAAACTCTGCTTTGCATGGTACTCAGTTTACAGTGACAATAGACGCAATTAAAGGAACTACTACAGGCATTTCTGCGGCAGATAGAGCTTTAACTATTAAAAAGATAAATGATGAATCTACTAAGGCTTCGGACTTTGCAAGACCTGGCCATATCTTTCCTTTACGAGCATATGATGAAGGTGTACTGAGACGAGCAGGGCACACAGAAGCCGCAGTCGATATAAGCCGTCTAGCTAATCTAAAACCTACAGGTGTCCTCTGTGAAATCCTCCATGATAATGGAGAGATGGCAAGGGTTCCGGAACTAGTGAAGATTGCACATAAATTTAACCTAAAAATTCTTACAGTTAAAGACTTAATTCAGTACCGCCTTAAAAAGGAAAGATTAATTGAGCGAGTTGCTGATGCGAAACTTCCTACAATATATGGAAACTTTAAGCTGACTCTTTATAAAAGTCTAGTTGACAAGTTGGAACATATTGCTTTGGTTAAGGGCAAGATTAGTTCTAACCACCCCACATTGGTAAGAATGCATTCTGAATGTCTTACTGGTGATGTGTTCCACTCTTTAAGATGCGATTGTCATGATCAACTTAACACCGCTCTTGAAATTATATCAAAAGAAGAATCCGGCATTATAGTTTATATGCGACAGGAAGGAAGAGGAATTGGTCTCCTAAACAAAATTAAGGCATATAAGCTTCAAGACCTTGGTCGAGATACCGTTGAAGCAAATGAAGAGCTTGGATTTAAGCCGGATTTAAGAGACTACGGTATTGGTGCTCAAATACTTTTAGACCTCGGAGTAAAAAAAATGAGATTACTTACTAATAATCCTAAAAAGATTATCGGTCTAGAAGGATATGGCTTAGAAGTTGTAGAAAGAGTTCCAATTGAAATTACTCCAAATCCAAATAATGAACGCTATCTTAAAACTAAGCGCGATAAGCTCGGGCATCTCATTATGAAATAAAAAAATTACGGCTTACCTAATACCCCTTATAAGGGATGTTGCTTAATACAAAATATTAAAGAATTATTTTTTTATGATTAGAGCCTAATATTGGCATCTTATTAAAAAAGAGACTAAATTCAATTGTAAAGTTGTCACAACTTATAAAACAATTATTATTATTATCTAATAAATATGGATTTCCTGGTAGAAGAAATAGATGCCCTTGCGGTTTTTACTGTTAATTTAAAGCATGCTACGTTTTTAGAGTCAAACGCAATTAAAGGTTTGCTCGATAATTATTACAATTCAGGTTTTATACAATATGTTGTTGACTTATCACAATGCGAATATATTGATCCTGCATTTCTAAGCAGCTTGATTATCTTTTTAAGAACAATTGTAACTAAAGGTGGAACCATTAGAATAGTTAAGCCTGTATTGGGAATAGGCTTAGTATTTTTAAGAAACGATTCAGTTAGAATTTTTGATATGTTTGATTCAAGAGATGATGCTATAAAATCATTTAAGAAAAATCTTAAAATTACTCTTTTTAATGGATCAAGCTACAATAACGAGAATTTAATAAGCAACATGTAGAAGCTTCCCGTAAGAGCCTATCTTTAAACACTTTTCATTATTTCAAGTTCAATTTAAGAATTTCAGTATAAATGATTAAATAATAAAGCAAAAAGATTCTACTATTTGTGTTTGCTAATATGAAATCCCTCTTTATCTTCCCAGCCATTTGGAGCTGACATCATAAGATAAAAAATAAAGGCGATTGAAATTAAGGATAAGATTGCGTAGATTATTAAAAATAAAAACATTATTGCTCCTCTTTTAGCTAATATTTTTATACAAATATAATGATTAATGTGACACTTCCATAAAAATAATGATAAAATACAGCAAAAAAGCAATTTTCATATTTTTTAACAAATACTACTTATTACAAAAATTATTTACATTATATCCCAACGATAAATGGAAATTGAAGAGTGATTATTAATGCTAATAATTTATTTTTCAAAGAGTAATTTTATCATTAATATTTAAGTTCAACTAGGTTGTATTAAGTATTCCCTAAGTTTATATTTGTTAATAAATATTTGATAGATATTATGAAACCGAAAATTATTCTCCAGACAGACTTCCCAAAGCTCAAACTAGTTAAAAAAGGAAAGGTAAGAGACATTTATGATGTAGGGCAATATTACTTGATTGTGTCTACAGACAGACTTTCAGCATTTGACGTTATTATGTCTCAAGGAATCCCCAATAAAGGGAAAGTGCTTACAAAAATATCTGAATTCTGGTTTGGTTTAACTAAGAATATTATCTCAAATCATTTAATTACAACAAGAGTTGCTGAATTCCCATCTCAATGTCATGAGTACTCTGAAGATCTAGAAGGAAGATCTATGCTTGTCAAGAAAGCGACGATATTTCCGGTGGAATGTATTGTTCGCGGTTATATCTCAGGATCAGGTTGGAATGATTATCAAAAAACAGGGAAGATCTCCGGTTTTACTCTACCTAATGGGTTAGTTGAATCCGAAATACTGCCTCAGCCAATATTTACTCCATCAACCAAAGCTGAGATTGGGGTGCATGATGAAAATATTTCTTCAGCTGAAGCTGAGAAAATTATAGGTAAAGAAGCGTTCAAAAAAATAGAATCAGCAGCACTTTCAATTTATCAGATTGCTTCGGAACTTGCCTTAACTAAAGGTATTATTATTGCGGATACAAAAATGGAATTTGGTCTTTATAATGATGAAATAATTCTAGTTGATGAAGTATTAACTCCGGATTCATCAAGATTTTGGCCATTAAATAATTATCAAAAAGGTAGAGCACAAGAAAGCTATGATAAACAATTTGTGAGAGACTATCTATTGTCGATCAATTTTAATAAACAACCCCCGCCGCCCATACTACCGGAAGAAATAATTGAAAAAACCGGCGATAAATATTTGGAAGCTCTATATAAGTTGACAGGTGAAAAAATATTGTAATGAAACCTGCTATAATAAAGGTTCCCTTAAAGAAAAATCTGTATGTGAAATGGGATGATAATAGCGAGACGATTGTTGATTTGAAAAAACTCAGGCGACTTTGTCCTTGTGCTACATGTGCTGCTTTACGCGATTCACAAAGTAAAACTTTTATACCGATTTTCAGCGAAAATCAGATTACAATATCAAATATTGAGGAAATAGGAAATTATGCAATATCAATTTCATGGAAAGACGGCCATAATACCGGAATATATGAGTTCCCTTTTCTTAAAAATCTCTCTGAAATCTTATAACCTTCAGTAATAAAAATGATACTTCCTAATCAGCTAACGATCCTGAGAATTATTCTTACTCCGGTATTTTTATTTTTGTTTTTATCTGACATCCCCTTACTAAAGCAAATATCCTTGGCTGTGTTTATTATTGCTGCTCTTACAGATTGGTATGATGGTTGGCTGGCTAGGAAATTTAATTATATTACATCTTGGGGAAAATTTTGGGATCCTCTTGCTGATAAAATATTAACTTCTGCGGCATTTATAGGATTTGTTATTCTTAGGATTATTCCTTTGTGGATGGTTATCATAGTTTTAACAAGAGATTTTATAGTCACAGGCTTAAGGGCTTATGCTGATTATAAGGGAAAGAGTTTCCCTACAAGCTTTTATGCTAAATGGAAAACTTTACTTCAAATGACCTTTTTGTACTATCTACTATTAATGTATGTTGGAAAAAATACCTCTGAAATATATTCAGGTCATGAAAGAATTTTTTCAATTTTAATGAACAATACTGCTATATACTCGTGTATGTTTGTAATTACTTTAATTACCTTTCATTCAGGAGCCACTTACCTTTATAACAACAGGCAATTAATAGCAAACTTATTTAAAAATGAAGATTAATTTTGTTGAGAAGTTATTAGGGTCGGGTTTTTATACAGGGTATATTCCTTTTGCATCCGGTACCTTTGGTAGTTTAGCTGGTCTAATAATATATTTTATCCCAGGTTTTGAAAAACTTGAAATAATAGTTCCTGCTATAATTATCTTTTTAATTTATGGAATTTACTTAGGAAGTAAATTTGAAAAAGAGTACGGTAAAGATCCTGCAGAATGCACAATCGATGAAGTAGTGGGAATGTGGATTTCTTTACTTCTTCTTCCTAAAAATATTTATGTCTCAGTTTTTGCATTTTTAGTTTGGAGAGCACTTGATATTATAAAGCCTTCACCTGCAAGGCAGGCAGAAAAATTAAAAGGCGGTTTAGGGATTATGATGGATGATGTTATTGCAGGAATATATTCGACAATATTTGTCCACATAACCTTAGTAGTTTTGTCCCGAGTATAATGTTTCACAAACAGAGAAGGAAATGAATGCTCATATAGTTACTATTGGAGATGAAATATTAATAGGTCAGACCTTAAATACTAATGCCGCTTACATAGGCGAACAATTAACCAAAATCCAGATTGATGTTAAAAAATCTTCTGTTGTAGCAGATAGTGAAGAGGCTATAATGAAAGAATTTAAGTCATGCCTTAGTGTGAATGATATTGTTTTTGTTACAGGTGGGCTAGGTCCAACTCATGATGATATTACTCGAACTTGCATAGTAAAATTCTTCCATACTCAATTGATAAAGAATAAAGAAGTTTTTGACGATGTAGTGAGCTTTTTGTCTAAACACGGGAGACAAATTACTAAAGTAAATGAAGATCAGGCTTTAGTGCCCAAAATTGCCGATGTCATTAGGAATGAATTGGGAACAGCGCCCGGTATTTGGATTGAAAAAGATAATAAAATATTTGTTGCGATGCCTGGTGTGCCATTTGAAATGCATAAAATGATGCAGTCTTTTGTTATTCCAAGATTAAAAGAAAAGTTGGTTAATTTAGATTATTCGATTAAAATTAGCACTCTTCAAACTACAGGGATTGGTGAATCGGTATTGTTCGAAAAATTAGGAGACTTGACAGAATTATTAAATGGAGGTAAATTAGCATTCCTTCCAAGCCAGTTTGGGGTTAAATTACGTATAACAGTTAGAGAAAAAACAGAGGAGATGGCTAATAATAAAATGAGCGAGATCGTTCAAAGCATTCGAAGCAAAGCTGGAAGATACATTTTCTCTAATGAAGATGAACCCCTAGAAGAGGTAGTAGCTCGATTACTTAAAGAAAGAGGACAAACAATAGCTATTGCCGAGTCATGTACCGGTGGATATATTTCTAATCTGCTTACAAATATTAGCGGCAGCAGCAGTTACTATGAAAGAGGAATAATTTCATACAGCAATGCTTCAAAAGTTGAACTACTTAAAGTTAACGAAGATACGATCTCCCAATATGGAGCTGTTAGCATTGAGGTTGCAAGGCAAATGGCAGAAGGAGTTAAATCAATTAGCGGCACAGATATTGGCCTATCTGTCACAGGTATAATGGGGCCTACTGGCGCTTCTGATAATAAACCTATTGGCCTTGTCTATATAGGTATTTGCGACGATAAAGTATGCACAGCCAAAAAGTTTAATTTTGGTGATGACCGAATAAGGAATAAGCAAAGAGCATCTCAGGCTGCCTTGGAAATGGTTAGAAGATATATTTTAGGAATTTCATTTGATGAATAGACTATTTGTTGCTTTAAAAATTCCGGACAATGTAATAGAAGAAATTATTTTTCATAGAAATGCTGCCTTCCCGGGGTACGAGAAATTTAAATGGGAGCCGATTGAAAATATCCATATTACTTTAAGATTTATTGGCGAAGTAAAAACTGAAATGATTGAGCCGATAGCCAAAGAGCTGTGCTTCATTGAAGAATTTGATAGTTTAATATGTAAGCTAACAAGATTTTCTTTTTTCTATATTAATGACCAACCAAAGGTACTTAACTTAGGAGTACAAACAGATAGAAAGATTTATGAACTTGTCGAAAAGATTAATAATAGACTTGAAAAATTATTAATTGCACCTGACAAGAAAAGATTTATTCCGCATATAACACTAAAACGAATGAAGGGAAATGAAGGAGGATATTTTGTTAATCAATTTACAAGTTATTATCTTCCAAAAATAAATTTTGAAATCTATGAGGCGGCTTTAATAGAAAGCAAGCTGCTAGCAGTAGCATCCGAATACACAGTAATTAAAAACTATCTTTTAAGATGAAGGGAAAAAGTAAATGAGCACTGAACAAGAACAAAAAATTAAAATTATTGATGATGCTATTGCAAGCATCGAAAAAACTTACGGCAAAGGTTCTATAATGAAATTAGGTGACGGAGTAGTCAATCCTGTTGAATCTATTCCGACCGGATCAATATCGTTAGATGTTGCTCTTGGTATTGGCGGAGTACCTCGAGGAAGGGTAACTGAAATTTATGGACCTGAATCAAGCGGAAAAACTACGCTCTGTCTTCATATAATTGCTGAGGCGCAAAAGGCAGGGGGATTAGCAGCCTTTATAGATGCTGAGCATGCTTTGGATGTAAATTATGCAAAAAGACTTGGCGTTGACACTGCCAATCTACTTTTGTCTCAGCCCGACTTTGGAGAACAGGCACTTGAAATTACAGACACACTTGTTAGAAGTAATGCGCTTGATATAATAGTTATTGACTCAGTAGCAGCGCTTGTTCCGCGTTCTGAAATTGAAGGAGAAATGGGGGACGCTACAATGGGAGTTCAGGCAAGGCTAATGTCACAAGCACTTAGAAAATTAACTGGCGCTATATCAAAATCAAAAACTTCAGTGATTTTTATCAATCAATTAAGAAGTAAAATCGGAGTAATGTTTGGCAGTCCAGAAACTACAACCGGCGGAAACGCTCTTAAGTTTTATGCCTCCCTTAGATTGGATATAAGGAGAATTGCTGCAATAAAAGAAGGCAATGACGTTGTAGGGAATAGAACAAAAGTAAAAATTGTTAAAAGCAAAGTAGCCCCTCCTTTCAAGGAAGTTGAGTTTGACATTCTATATAATGAAGGTATAAGCAAGACAGGTGATCTTCTTGATTTAGCAACAAATCTTAACGTAGTAAAGAAAAGTGGCGCATGGTTTACTTATGAAGAAGATAGATTTCAAGGTAGAGAACAGTTTAGATTAAAATTAGTTGAATTACCGGCACTGTATTCAAAACTTGAAAAGGACGTTAAAGCTAAATTGGGAATCTTAAAAGAGGAAAAAGCTGAGGAAAAATCAGCCGCAAAAGAAAAGAAAGGCGCTAAGTAAATCCTTTAATTAAGAAATGAAGATTGTTAAAGTAGCTAAGAAGAACGATAGCACGGTTATTATTTTCTTAGATAATAACGAAAGATTATTCTTATCCTACGAAGTATTCTTGAAGAACGGCTTAAAGAAAGATGATGAAATCTCTGAAAGCCGTTTTTCTTTTTTAATTCGTGAGAACCAGAAATATTTTATTAAACATAGAGCTTATAATTATCTTTCAAGAAGGTCGCATTCGGAATTTGAACTTGTTAATAAACTTAAACAAAAAGGTTATGACCAGGATTTGATCACCCCAATTATAGAAGAGTTAAAGGAAAATAAATACCTCGATGACCTTGAATTCAGCAGAGAATTCACAGCTGAAAATATTCGAAGAAAGCACTGGGGGAAGCTTAAAGTAAAGTCGGAACTAATAAAGAGGCATATTGACAGAAATACAATCTTAACTGTTGTAAGCGAAAATTTTGATCCAGATAATGAAGCTGAAAATGCTTTAGCTCTTGGAGCTAAAAAGCTTAAATTACTTATAGTTAAGCCACTTCCTAAAGAAAAAATAGAGCAAAAACTTTATTCTTATCTTAATTCCAAAGGCTTTGAATTTGATATAATTCAAAAAGTAGTTAATAAGCTTTTGGATAAATAGAAATTTAGCTATTTTAACCTATTATTTAGACTTAATATCATCGAAGAAACTGCTTCAATGCTTATATTCTCGGAAGCTGATTTAAGTTCAAACCACTTGCGTTTTCTTACAGTTCTATGAGGATATTCCTCCAAAACTTCGATTACTTCCATGGCAAAGACCTTTATGTGACACACCCCGATGGATTTATGGTTTTCGAAAGACCCAAGCTCAATAGTCTCATTAGCCCCCAATACACCTGCCTCTTCAAATGCTTCTTTTTTAGCTGATTCAAAAGCCGACAAATTGAATTCAATATATCCTTTTGGGATAATCCATTTCTTCTTTTTCATGGAAGTAATCAAAAGGATTTCAAGTCCGTTCTCTCCCTTACGATAAGGAATTACTGCTGATTGATTAAAATTAAATTCAAGTTTCAATGCAAATCTCGACTTCAAAACTAAAGTAACACATGAGTTAACAACTCCGCCTACTAAAATAAAAATGTTTACTATATTTTTTTAACTGATTTATTAAATTTATTTTATATTAGTTAATTTACAAAATTACTAATCTAATGTTTCTTATATTTAATCTCAAAACCGGAAAAATATTTTATTGTTAAGTTAAGATTGAGCAAGATGATTATCAAAGAAAATATATCACTAAAAGAATTTAATACTTTTCATCTTGATGTAAAGACAAAGATATTCATAGAAATCTTTAGTGAGGATGAATTAAGAGAAATATTAAACCAAGAACCTTATTGTACTTTACCTAAAATAATGCTTGGGGGAGGAAGCAATATTTTGTTTACGGAAGACTTTGAAGGCAGTGTTATTAAGAATTCTATTCCGGGAATTAAAATTAAGGATGAAAATGAACGTGAGGTTTATATTGAAGCAGGATCCGGATTGAAGTGGAATGATTTAGTAAATTATTGTGTAGAGAAAAATTATGGAGGGATAGAAAATCTATCTCTTATTCCAGGGACAGTCGGAGCAGCTCCTATTCAAAATATTGGTGCCTACGGACAAGAATTAAAAGACGTATTTTATTCGCTCAACGGGGTTACACTTGAAGACCTTTCATTAAAAACTTATTCCTCTAATGAATGCAACTTCGATTACCGTGACAGTATTTTTAAAGGTAAACTTAAAGGGAAATTTTATATTACCTCAGTTACTATCAAGTTGCAAAAGACACCGGTGATAAATTTAAACTACTCCGCCTTGAAGGACGAACTTCAAAAAATGAATTTGAAGGCTATTACTATTCGAGATGTTAGTGAAGTAATTTCTAATATTAGACGAGCTAAGTTACCTAATCCTGAGATATTAGGAAACGCAGGAAGTTTTTTTAAGAATCCGGAAGTCACAGAAGCAGATTATTTAAAACTTAATAAAGAATTTGGTGAGTTGAACGGATATAAAATAGCAAACGGAAATTATAAGATTTCTGCCGCATGGCTGATAGATAGTTGTGGCTGGAAAGGAAAAAGCCTTGGAAATGCCGGTGTCCATTCAAAACAACCGTTGGTTCTTGTTAATCTTAACAATGCATCGGGGAGTGAAATACTAGAATTATCGAGTCAAATAAAGAAATCAGTCTTTGAAAAATTTGGTGTTACACTTTATGAGGAAGTTAATATTGTCTGAGGATAATTGACGATAATAAATTTATATTTCTGCTCTAATTCTTAATAATTACTCCAACGTTCGCATGATTTCTTATCTTCTTCTATTGTGCAAAAAACACCAAATCGCATATTAAAACAGATTTATGGATTGATTACACTGATCAAAGCAATGACAATATAATGATGAATGCTATGGATAGGCATATTTGCATTAGATTATATGAAAAAACTAGCTTTTGACTGGTGAGCAGTTCAGGGATATTCCATTTTATATTAAAGAATGAATTCTGCCAGTGTATTTTAAATAACAATTTTAATTGCTCTTGGAATGTAAATTTGTATATGACAAAACAAATGTATCTAATTAAAATAAAAATTAGTTGAGGAGAATATATGGCTTTAAAATATGGTGATACAGCTCCAAATTTCAAATTGAAAGATCAAGACATGAACGATGTGTCGCTAAGCGATTTAATGGATAAAAACATTGTATTGCTATTTTTCCCATTAGCAGGGTCTTCTGTTTGTACTCAGGAAATGTGTAGAATGAGAGACGATTTACACGTTTATGAAAAATTAAATGCTCATGTTCTAGGGGTCAGCGTAGATAGTCCTTTTGCGCTAAAGATGTGGGCTGAAAAAAACAATTACGATTTCCCGCTTTTGAGTGATTTTAATAAAGAAGTTTCAGCAAAATATGATTCGCTTTATGATGTGTTTGGCGCAGGTAAGTACGATTACAAAGGTGTATCTAAGCGTTCTGCATTTATAATAGGCAAAGATGGCAAAATAAAATATGCTGAAGTCTGTGCTACCCCTGGAGATCAACCGAATTATACTGCAATTGAAAAAGCACTGGAGAATTAATAGGCTATGATTGAAAATTTATCTCCCTTAGAAATAAAAAAAATACTTGATAATGATAAAAATATTAGGTTAGTTGATGTACGTGAAGAGTGGGAATTTTTAATTGCTAACTTAGAAAATGCAGAATTAATGCCAATGAGCAATTTTGATGAGCATCTTTCAAAACTTCATCATGATGAAACAATTATCGTCTATTGCCACCACGGCTCGAGAAGTTATGCCGTTTGCAATTATCTAATTGGGAATGGTTTTAAGAATGTTATTAACTTAAGAGGAGGTATCAATTCCTGGTCTGAAGAAATTGATGACTCAATTCCAGTTTATTAAAAAATCGGAGGACTAAAATGTTAGAAGAAGGAAAAAATGCCCCGGTCTTTAAATTAAAAGACCAAGACGGCAAAACAGTTTCATTGACTGACTTTAAGGGAAAGAATGTAGTACTTTACTTCTATCCAAAAGACGACACCCCGGGATGCACAACTGAAGCTTGCAACTTTAGGGATGAATTTCCTAAATTTCAAAACATTGATGCTGTAATACTTGGAATCAGTCCTGATTCTGAAGAATCTCATAAGAAATTTATAGCTAAATTTAATCTCCCATTTAGTCTATTAAGCGACGAGGATAAAGTTGTCGTTGAAAAATATGGCGTATGGAAGGAGAAAAATATGTACGGAAGAAAATATATGGGAGTTGAGCGCACCACTTTTGTTATTAATGGTGAAGGTAAGATCAAAAAGATATTTAATAAGGTAAAGGTATCGAATCATCATAATGAAGTACTAGAAACCTTAAAGTCTTAATAAAATTAAATGGGCTTAAAATGATATATGCAACCAGGCGGTCTACGTTCAATGCAGCTCATCGATTATTTAATCCTAATTTAAGCGATGCAGAAAATATTGAAATATTTGGTAAGTGTAGTAATCCAAACTGGCACGGCCATAATTATGTCCTTGAAGTAGTCGTTGCAGGGGAAGTAGACCCCAAGACAGGTTATTTAATTGATTTGAAAATATTACGCGACATAATAAATCAAAACATACTTGAAAAAGTTGATCATAAGAACCTAAATCTTGAGACCGACTTTCTTAAAGATATAATCCCGACAGCTGAGAACATTACTATAGGAATTTGGAACGAACTTGTGAATAAAATTCCTACTGGTAATCTTTATTCCGTTAAACTTTATGAAACTGAAAATAATTATTTTGAATATAAAGGAGAAAAGTTTTGAATCAGGAAAAGATGCAAAAACTTGTTAAGGAATTATTGAACGAAATTGGAGAAGATCCAAATCGTGAAGGATTGTTAAGCACTCCTAAAAGAGTAGGCAAAGCTTATGAATTTTTAACTTCGGGATATAGTAAGCAAATAGAGAAGGTCCTGAACGGTGCAATATTCAGCGAAAAATATGATGAGATGGTATTAGTTAAAGACATAGATTTCTATAGCCTGTGCGAACATCATCTACTTCCATTCTTTGGGAAAGTGCATGTAGCCTATATACCGAACGGAAAAATTATTGGACTAAGCAAAATCCCAAGAATAGTGGAAATATTTTCTCGAAGACTACAAGTACAGGAAAGAATGACACAGCAAATTGCCGATACTATTAATAAATATATAGAGCCGAAAGGCGTAGCTGTTGTCTCTGAAGCAAACCACATGTGCATGATGATGCGTGGTGTGGAAAAACAAAATTCTTCGGCAACTGCCAGTGCAGTACATGGATTGTTCAAGGAAGACGCAAGAACAAGAACAGAATTCCTAAACTTAATATCAATAAAAAGTCTATGAGTAGTAAGGGTAAACCAGGAGTTTGGATTACGGGAGCAAGTTCAGGTATAGGAAGATCTACGGCTATAGAGTTTGTGAGTGCTGGATCTAAAGTTTTTGTTTCTGCTAGAAGGGAGACTGAGCTTAGTAATATTAATAACGATTTATCCGGCTCAAAGCTGAAAGTAGAAGTTTATCCTTGCAATGTAAGTTCTTATACTAAAGTAGAAGAGACAGCCAATAATATTTTAGAGTCACATTCAATTGATTGCCTTATTAATAACGCAGGAATTACATCTTTCAAATCAGCGGTTAATAATTCAATTCAAGAAATTAATGATATTATAAATACTAATTTATTGGGTGCAATATATTCGATCAAAGCAGTACTTCCTCATATGGTAGAAAGAGGAGGAGGTACTATAATCAATGTCCTTTCAGTTGTAACCCGGAAAGTATTTACTAATAGCTCTGCTTATTCTGCATCAAAGATGGGTTTATTAGGATATACAAATTCATTGCGCGAAGAAGTAAGAAAATATAAAATTAAGGTAATTAATATCTTGCCTGGTGCAACAAGCACTGATATGTGGTCACACGAAGTAAAGGAGAAAAATCCCGGTAGAATGATGAAGAGCGAAGAGATTGCGAAAATAATTTTATGGGCTTATATGCAGAAAGAAAATTTAGTGACAGAGGAGATTTTATTAAGACCAATGGACGGCGATTTATAAAAATTAAAAAGCCGGGATGAACCCGGCTTAATGTTTAGTTCATCATCCACTTGTGTTCTTGGCCTCTATGCATCATATGCATTTTAGCCCTAAATTTGAATATTGTTTCTTTTGCAATCTTTCTTTGATCGGGTGATAATACACTGTAAACATCCATTATATGATTGGCTACCGCTAAAGAAATCGCGTCTCTATCTTTATTTATTCTGCTAACTACATCAAGAACGTCGTTTCTATTGATATCATCCTTAAGTCTTAATTCCTTTAGACCAAGCTTATCTTTAGCAAGATTAGCTTTAAGATCAATCATGCTTTTTTGAAAAGCTATTCTTAATCCACCTATTTTCTCCTTTTGTTCTGGGGTTAATTTCAATTTAGCCATAAGCATTGGAAAACCGCCGCCCATTCCTTTCTTCATCATCATATGACCACCCATTCCCATACCTTGCCCCATTTTACCGTTCATACCTGCAGGTTGTGAGAATGCTACCGTTGAAAAAGTCAATGCTAGAGCGCAAACGACAACCGCAATTACCGATGTTTTAATCATTTTGATACCTTTCTTATAGTGTTTTGTCATTTTGACATTGAAGATGTATTTTTGGTTTAAAGTAAAAAAGTTTAAACCTGAAAACCGCAATTTTTGTCAAAAACATATAAAGCAAAAGAGTTTAATGCCTGATACGAAGGACGATTTTGAACTAGTAAATAGTTTTATTTCCGGTAACCAATCCGCCTTTAATAAGATTGTTTTGAAGTATCAGCAAAAGATATATTGGCATGCTAGAAGGATGACCGGAAATCATTTAGATGCCGATGAAGTGGTACAAGAAGTATTAATTGTTCTTTATAAGAAATTAAAGGATTTCCAGTTTAAGTCTTCTCTTTATACCTGGATATATAAAATTACTGCAACAAGAAGCATCAATTACCTAAAGAAAAGAAATCTAAAACAGATATTCTCTTTTGAAGATATTGAAGCTAAATTAATCAGCAGCAGCGAAGATATTTTGAAAGATATAGAGACTAAAGAGAAATTGGATAAACTTGAAAAAGCGCTTCAAAAGGTGCCTCTGCGCCAGCGTGAAGTTTTTATAATGAGGAATTTTGATGAAATGAGTTATGAAGAAATTTCGGAAATTACCGGCGTTACAACCGGAGGCCTGAAAGCAAATTACTTTCATGCAATGAAGAAAATTATGGAGTTAGTGCAAAAAGATGAAAACTTATAAAAAAATAATTGAGTATCTCGATGACCAATTGAGCGAAAGCGAAAAAGCGTCGTTTGAAAAAGAACTTAATTCCTCGCCAAGTTTGCAGAGTGAATTTCTGCAGTATAAAAAGTTTAAGGAAAGTTTGTCCGGATTTAAGAATATAGAAGTAGATGAATCCTATTTTATTGATACTATTCCAAAATTCAGGACAAGACAGTCCCTATTAAATAGATATAAAACATTGCCGAGACTCGCACTTAGTCTATCGACACTTTTAACAGTTGTATTGATATTAGTAATATTCATTCCGCGATCGAATAAAGTTGTAGCACCGAATAAAGTTGTAGTAGTTGTTGATTCAAACGGAGTTGATTTTTCAACGTTACTTGACCCAAACTCCGATAATTTTAATCTTAATTATATTTCAAGCAGTGAAGCATCACATTACGATTCGCTGCTAAATTCAATGATTACTAAATCACTCGACCTTTCACCTAGTGAATTAAGCTACATTGCACCTAACAACAATTCAGATTTATCAGGATTGCTGAAGAATATAAATGAAAAAGAAGCGGACAATATTTACAATGAAGTCCTAAAACAAAAAATACTTGGAAGGTAGTTTTATGAAAAATATATTATTGATAATGTCATTTATTCTTCTTACATCTTTTGGCTTATCCGCACAGCCAATACGAGACGACAGAGGTCCAATGAAAAAAATTGAAGACCTCGAAAAAATAAAGCTGGTAGAAACATTAAATATGAACGAAGAAACAACTCTCCGTTTTTTTACAAGGTTTGATAAATTTAAGCAGTCCCAGCATCAGCTAATTAACAAATCAAATAATATTATTGATAAACTTGAAGATCTCGTAAAAGACGGCAAAGGTGACAATGACGCAAAAATTAAACAACTAGTAAACGAACATTTCGAAATTGAAGAACAATTGGTAAAAGGCAGGGAAAACTTTGTCCATTCAATTAGAGATATACTAGATCAAAATAGAATTGCCAAGTTACTTGTTTTTGAAAAGAGATTTCGCGAAGAAATTAGAAATGCGCTTTTCAGACAGAGAATGCACGGGCAGATACCGATGGAAAGAAAATAATATTTTTAAATACAGAATGTTAATTTCAATAACAAGTTGATTTTATAGTTTAACAAGGCTATTTTTCGCAACGAAATTTGCGGAAGTGGTGAAATTGGTATACACGCTACTTTGAGGGGGTAGTGCCTTAACTGGCGTACGGGTTCAAGTCCCGTCTTCCGCACAAACTTCACTTCTAATTTATACTCTAATTACCAATACCTTTATTAATTTTGCTTTTTATGACGTCAAGAGCCTTTATTGATAATTTTTGCAACTTTAGAGGATATTCAAACAACATACCACATAATATTTGTTACAGCCTTAGTTAACTTTAATCGTGGTTAAAATCTTAAGTGCACTTTCTAGCATTATTATTTGCATCTAAATTACAAACATGTTTTGTTGACATCCATGCCGCAAGAAATTCCATCGGAAGCCAATATATAGTATCAAATAATAAGGTTGAAATTCCTGTATTATCAATTTTGAGAAACAACCGTCTGCCATTTTGGCAGTATAATAATTTATAGTATAAGATAAATACAAGATAAGAGCAAGATATAAGGAATTATAAATATTGGAAAAATAGAATGAATTCGAGCTTTTGTCCTCCCGACAATTTTGTCGTATGACAAAATGGCAGACTACTTACGAATAAATTCTCGAATTTGGGAAAGATTTCAAAGAAGAAAAAAGTTTTTAGAATTAGTAATAATTATAAAAACAATGCAATTCATTCAAATAGTTTCCATTATAAGTTATTTTTTTAATATAGTCAATAGTCCAAACAATTTTGATTTGGACCTCAAGGTAAGTCAAGAATTTTTTGAAATAATTCAACGCAGACAACTGCATTGGAGATAAGATATAATTCTGAATAATACTTATTATTGAAAATTATGTTATTTCCACTAGCTATCAAGTCAAAATTGATTATGCATTTATAAAACTAATTTATTGGCGATTAGTCCAATGACGATTACCTTTGTTGTGAACAATATTCTTTATTATTATTAATGAAATTTCGGCTCTACATATTTTTTAATTTCAAATATGCTTCCCTGTCTATATTGCTTTGCTTTAAGGAAATATTCGACCTCAAACAGAAACCATTGCGCGGATATTTTATTACTTGCAGCTATTGAAGAAAGCCACTCCAATTCGTATAAATGAAGCGCATGATCTATAAAGGCAAACCTTATAGCATCTTTGATGAAAGCCTGGGCAATCTCGTTACTTGAGAACACCGGTGGTTCTTCGATAATATATTTGCGTTCTTTTATTTCATCGATTGATTGATCAACAAAATAATGATTAAAACCTAAATCGTCAGCCATTAGGCGGATCATTTTTCTGTCTTTACTGTCAATATTCCTGTCTTTGCATATAAGAACCAACATCCCTGTTAAATAATTATTTTTATCTGATAGGTTCCAAGTCATTATACACTCCACTATAAATTATTTTGAAAGTTGAATAAGGTTATTTAGAATTATTATAGTAGAAAGTTCTCTTTCTTTGGCTCCTAAGGAAATAGTTACTAAAAATTTAATTAAAGATGTTAGCTTTTATTAAAATATCGTCACTCATATCTAAGGGCATTAATAATATTCAAATTAGTAGCTTTTCTTTCAGAATAAAATCCAAAAAATACCCCTATTTTTCCGGCAAAGCTGAATGCAAGTAATACAATTTGAGATTTTATAAAAGCTGCCTGGCTTGTATAAGTGCTAAGTAGGTAAGTAATCCTGAAGGATGTTGATAATTAAATTAATATTAGCATACTAGGGACAGGATGCAGGGATGTTTTGATTATGAGCTAAAATATGAAGTTGTAAACAAAGATTTTTCGGCACATAATTGAATGAATAATGCACCGAAAACAGACAAATCAGTTAAATTAGACTTTGAAGGGTTATAAAGCTTTAATATTCAATTTTAGCGACTGAATTTTTCCCAACCTGAGAAAATTCCGAATTATTACTATTTTGCTTTGAGCTTAAAATGAATTTTATCTGCTGAGCAAAATTCCTTGAATTATATGGTTCCGTGATTAAATGCGTATAACCTCGGGCTAATAAAAATTCTTTACTCTCGTCTAGTTTTGTTATTACAAACGCAACTATTGGAATTGAATCATAACCGCTAATATTCTTAATAGAATTTGCAGTGCCTATTCCGGTACTAGTTGAACGCAGGTTAACATCTATCATGACAAGACTGTATTTATTTGCATTTGCAAGGTGTATTCCTATGTCTGTAGTGCTTGTTGTGTGTATCTGGCAAAATCCTGATAATAATTTATTTATATTTGATGAACTGACGGGGTCGTCTTCTACTAAAAGAAGTTTATGCATAATGTTTTTTCCGGGTTAATGAAAGAAAATAAATGTAGGCTGTAAAAGAATTTACATTTTTCAGAGATAATTAAGATATATATTATCCTTAATGTTTCATTAATACAAGGCTATTAAAAATATAATCTGACTCATATGAAGATATCCTAAACCTTGGATAGCAAAGGGACAATGTCTTAGCTATTTTAGCTTAAACATGAAGATTCATATTATTAGCTAAATATAAACGGAAAAATATTTTCTTTGTTTTTTTCTTTAACTTGGACTTAAACTTGCTCTTTGAGCGGTGTGAAAAATCCTCTAAAATTGTTGTCCTTCGACGACCGATAGGGAGGAGAAATCCCATTTATATCCGAGATACACGAGTTAAATATGGGATATTTCAGTCGTAGGACTCCTTCGATATGACAAGAAAAAGAAGATGTCATTTCGAATCCGGCTTAAGCCGGTGAGAAATCCCACGCATAGCTCAGATACACGAGTTAAACATGGGATATCTCAGTCGTAGGACTCCTTCGATATGACAAGAAAAAAAATAGTCCTCATTGAAGACCGGCAGGGAGGGAGAAATCCCCTGAATAGCGATAACTTTCATATTATCTTATAGTATTATTGTTTTTGTTTTATGTGTCAAAATATTTCCTTTACTTTTTTCTTAAACTTAAACTTGCTCTTTAGTGCGCCATGGATTTAAAATGAAACCTATAAATGAACAAATTATCTTAATTACGGGATCAACAGATGGAATCGGTAAACTGACTGCTTTGCAACTTGCAAAACAAAATGCTCATGTATTGATTCACGGAAGGAATAAAGAAAAAACAACCAATGTTGTCAATGAATTAAAATCTGTATCAGGGAATAAAAATATTGCGGGATTTGTAGCTGATTTCTCATCATTAGCAGAAGTACGGTACCTGGCTGAAGAAGTATTGACAAAATATCCAGCCCTGGATGTACTTATAAATAATGCCGGTGCTGGTATGAGCGACCCAAGTCTAAGTAAAGACGGTTATGAGCTTAGATTTGCAGTTAACTATTTGGCGCCTTTTCTTCTTACAAGTTTATTACTTCCTGTTTTAAGAAACGCCGCTTCCTCGCGTATTGTAAATGTAAGTTCAGCCGGTCAGTACCCGGTTAATTTTGATGATATAATGTTCGAAAAGGATTTTGATGCCGTTAAGGCATACCGCCAAAGCAAGCTTGCTCTTATCATGTTTACGATTGACCTGGCTGAGCTACTTAAAGATGAAAATATTACTGTTAATTCTTTGCATCCGGGAACTTATTTGAATACCAATATGGTTCGCAGTTCAAATATTACTCCATGGGGAGAGCCTGAAAGCGGTGCAGAGGCGGAAGTGTTTCTGGCAGTTTCAAAGTCTCTTGATGGTGTAACCGGCAAGTACTTTAATGTAAAAACCGAAGTAAAAGCTCTTGCGCAGGCATATGACATGAAAGCCAGAAAGCGATTACGGGATCTAAGTATAGAATTTACCGGATTAAAATAACTGGGCTCTTTTTCAATAAATTTGTCGTATAACTTGTAGAAAAACGGATTCTTACTTTTTGCATTTAATTATATTTAAACAGAATTAAGATTATTTTAAATTAAAATCAGCAATAATGGCAAATCACTTACTCAGCAAGTCTTCTTTCATAAAGGGAATCCAATGTGATAAACAGCTTTATTTATATAAATACCACTACAATTGGATGGATAAAGTTAGCGAAAGTCAGCAAGCAATATTTAATCGCGGAACAAACGTTGGAGTACTCGCGCAGCAATTATTTGCTAATGGAACAATCGCTACTGATGATCCAAGGAAATCAGATGAAGCAGTTGCAAAAACAAAAGCATTAATTGAAAAAGGCTGTCAGGCTATTTATGAAGCAGCATTTCTATATGATAACATATTGGTAATTAGTGATATAATTGTTAAAGAGGGGAGAAAGTGGAATATTTATGAGGTGAAAAGCTCAACTTCAATTTCGGAAACTTATCTTCTGGATGCTTCAATTCAGTATTATGTATTGCTAAACTGCGGTATTGAAATAAATGACATATCTATTATTTATATAAATAATCAATATATAAGAAACGGTAATCTTAATACCCAATCATTATTTAATATCGAAAGCATTATAGATAAAGTAATATTACTGCAGGATTTTGTTGCCCGAGAAACAAGCAGGTTGAAAGAGGTTCTAAAGGGAAAAGTCATTCCTCAAATTCCAATAGGTAAACAGTGCAGTGATCCTTATCCTTGCAGTTTTATGGGCTATTGTTGGAGAGATGTTCCGGAATATTCGGTTTTTGATATTGCAAATCTAAAAACTGAAATGAAGTTTGAGCTTTATAATCAGGGTTATATTAAGCTTGAAGATATTCCAATTAATTATGGATTAAATGATAAACAATGGATGCAGGTTAATTGTCATATTACTAATGAAACTATAATTGACAAAGTGGCCATAAAAGAATTTCTATCGGATATAACCTACCCATTGTACTTTATGGACTTTGAATCATTTATGCCTGCTATACCAATGTTTAACGAATCCAGGCCATATCAGCAAATTCCATTTCAATACTCGCTGCATTATATGAGAAACAATGGCAGCACTCTTGAACATTTTGAATTCCTTGCAGACGCAACAGGGGATCCTAGAATTCCGTTTATTACTAAACTATTAAATGATACAATAAATGACGGGATAATTTTAGTTTATAACAAATCATTCGAGATTTCCCGTTTAAAAGAAATAGCAAAAGATTTTCCTGAATTCTCAATTGAAATCGAAAAGAGGATTAGTAGAATTGTTGACTTAATGATTCCATTCCAAAAAAGATATTACTATACACCCGCGATGAAAGGATCATATTCGATTAAATATGTGTTACCCGCATTAGTTAGTGGCTTGAGTTATGATAACTTAGAAATAAAAGAGGGGGGAACAGCGTCAAGTGTGTTTGAGAGCTTATATTATGAGACTGATTTATTCAGTTGTACCGAGATAAAAAATGATTTACTGGAGTATTGCAAGATGGATACGCTTGCAATGGTGGAGATATTTAAAATATTGCATAATATTTGAGAAATAAATTGAATAATGAAGGCGGGGCTTCTTCCTCAAACCATCCTATGGCGCTTATTTATAAAATCTGTAATTAAATACTAAGCTAACTTAACTTCAACGCTTTTTATTTTATCATCCATAGTCTGTTCTCTATCTGTTCTTGTTCCTATTCTTATGGAAGTGGAAATTCTCGGTGCCCCCATATCATGTACTGCTTGATGGCATTTCTTAACGATTGCGAATACATTATCCCATTCGCCTTCTACATTTGTTCCGTATGCATGCATTTTATAGTTTAATCCGCTTTGCTTTAATATTTTTTGTATCTCAGCGATATAGCTGGATACAGAAATGCCGACTCCAATAGGTATAACGCAAAAATCTATTATTGTCTTCATAATATTGACATCCTATAATTTTATAAAAGGGTATATCTTATAAAAATTAACCACGTAATTACTACTTTAGGAATTTAATATTGGGAATTTATAATTTGACATTTGAAGATCCAAACACTAAACTACAAAGTATTTTTAATTAATCCCATATCTTCACAACTATCGCATTCAAACTGAAAGGTAAAATGAGTAAGCTCAAATTTATTATGCAGCTCCTTTTCAAGCTTATCTCTTAATGGAGCCGTTTTACTAACGGACATGTCTTCGACATTAATATGCGCCTCAAAATGAATATCATTATCATTTAGTCTCCAAAGGTGAATGTGATGCACATTTTTAATTTCAGGGAAAGTATGGATAAACTTTGCAACTTCTTCAACAGTTAAATCTGGAGGAACAGACATCATAACAATATCAGTAGCGTCCTTAAGTATATGAAATGATTCCAACAGAATATATATTGAAATCAAAATCGTTAATATTGGGTCTACCCAATAAATCTTAAAATAAATAATAAATACCGCGCCTATAATAACAGCGAAGCTCGATATAGCATCACTAAGCAGATGAAAATATGCAGCCTTAAAATTTAGACTTCTTTGAGAACCCTTTTTAAGTAAAAATGTCCCGATTAGATTTGCGGCTAAACCGCCTGCCGCTACAATCAACATTATATATCCCTTTATAGGAGAAGGGTTTAATAATCTGGAAATGGACTCTTTTATTAAAAAGAAGCAAATGATAATTAGCGCGCTTGAATTGATAACCGCAGCAATAATCTCAGCTCTTTTTAAGCCGAAAGTATATTTTAATGAGTTTGGCTTGCCGCTTAGTCTGTTAGCTATGTAGCTAATAATTATTGCTATCGCATCGCTAAAATTATGAAATGCATCAGATAGTAACGAAAGACTACCGGATAATAATCCTCCAATAATTTCTATAATTGTAATAAAAATATTAAGAAGCGTTGCTATTAATAGCTTAACGCTGGTTAATTGGGATGAATGATTGTCATGATTGTGAGACATTTATTCTTCGAAGAATTTAATTGTAAAGTAGTTCAAGCTCTCCAATCTCTTTCAGGTGAAGGCTTGTTAGCCAATATTTGCTCAATTTTATTCATTACATCATTAGTTAATTTATTTAAATCATTAATGGCTTTCATATTCTCACGAACTTGCTCAGGCTTTGATGCGCCGGTTATTACAGTACTAACATTTTGATTTTTCAGACACCAAGCTAGAGCAAGATTTGCCTGTGTAATATCGAGATCTTTTGCAATTATTGCAATCTGCTTTACCTTTTCAATTTTCTTTTCACCTTCTTCATTAAGGATGGTATTCTTAAGCCATTTGTAATTTTCAATAGATAACCTTGACTTATCCGGGATGCCATTATTATATTTCCCGGTAAGTAAGCCACTTGCTAATGGGCTCCAGATAGTAGTACCCAATCCAAATTCTTCATAAAGGGGAAGGAATTCTTTTTCAATTTTGTCTCTATGAAACATATTATATTCAGGCTGTTCCATTGTCGGTGGCATTAAATGTTCTCTAAGCGCGAATTGATACGCTTTTATTATCTGTGCAGATGTCCATTCGCTAGTGCCCCAATAAAATGCTTTACCTTGATTAATTACAAGATTCATTGCTCTTACTGTTTCTTCAATTGGCGTGTAGAAATCTGGTCGGTGGCAGAAAATAAGATCAATATAGTCGGTTTGTAATCTTTTTAAGGCTGCGTTTGTACCCTCAATAATGTGTTTTATTGAAAGTCCACTATCATTAGGTCCTTTACCGCCCCAATATATTTTAGTTGAAAGTACAAGGTCTGTTCTCTTCCATCCCATTTTCTTTATAATATTTCCCATCATAAATTCAGCTTTACCGGCTGAATATGCTTCGGCATTATCGAAAAAATTAACGCCTGCATCATAAGCTTCCTTCATGCAATTATATGCTATATCTTCTCCTACTTGATCACCAAATGTAACCCATGCCCCAAATGATAAAGCCGATACCTTTATTCCAGATTTACCTAAATTTCTATATTCCATTTATTTACTCATTTCTTATTAAATGCAAAATATTATTAATACTAATATAAATTTTACTTATCAAAAAAGCATAAACTCGCTTTAAGACTACGAATTATTAAATGCAATTATTTTCTCTCACTGCCATTAGACATTGAAAAATATAATATACGAGAAATGTTAGAATTGAATAATTCAGGAGGAAAGGTGTAGTATTAGCTAAATAATTAGCTTTTTATAGAAGCAATTAGGAAAATATTTTGCAAAATTGTATTCTATCTATATAGCTTTAGTGTGTCGTATTCAAAAGTGGTTACAAATAATTTCATGATCAACTTGTCTATCCCGACAGTCGAATTTTCAAATATAATGGGGTACATAATTCATGGTTAGAGACAAATCCTAACCAAAACATTTCCTTTAGATTGAAGTTAAAACAATTATAGGCCAATTACAGATTATTATTAAACGTAATCAGTTCCCGTAAGTGTTTCATCGTCTTCTTCTTTCGACATTGTAAACATTGAGCTTAATATATCCTTAAACTGTAATCCGGATTCAAGACGGAATCTACTTATCAATGAAAATTCTGCCATACCATGAAGTGCGAATTCCATTAATAGATATAAAGACTTTTCATCTTCTTTTGGAAAATATCTTCTCACAAGTTCTTTTAACCCCGGTACACCTAGCAGAGCTTTTTCGTAATCTTTGTTTGTGAAATTATTATTGATGTCAATTGAGTTACCTTTAGTGAACCAACCCACTATAGACTGATAAGGATTTTGTGCTTGATTTTTTTTGAACTTATCGGGAGTAGGAAAATAATTTTGGAATAAAGTCTTAATAGATTTCCCAATTAAAATATTAGCTACTTTTAATGGACCTTCTTGTTCGCCTTCATATACTAGTTCAATCTTTCCTGTAATAGCTGGAATAACACCATACAAATCTGAAATTCTTATTTGAGTAAATTTTTCATTATTAATGATAATTCTTCTTTCGGCTGTGCTAAATAGATTTTCATAAGCAGAAATTGTAAGTCTTGCAGAAACTCCGCTTTTATGATCAATGTATTCACTTTGTCTTGCTTCAAATGCTATTTGCTCTATTAAATTATCCAACAAATCATTTGAATGAACTGATTTTATTTGACTTTCCGTCAGCCTAGCTTCCTGCTCAGTAATCAATCTAGATAATTCGACTGATTTCGGATAATGAGTTAAAATCTGACTGTCTATTCTGTCTTTTAACGGGGTTACTATAGATCCTCTATTAGTATAATCTTCAGGGTTAGCAGTAAAGAGAAATTGTATATCAAGCGGGAGTCTAATTTTGAATCCCCTGATTTGTATATCATTTTCCTGAAGTATATTAAAAAGTGCAACTTGAATTCTTGCCTGAAGATCAGGCAATTCGTTGATTACAAATATAGATCTGTGAGACCGGGGGATAAGTCCAAAGTGAATTACGCGCTCGTCAGAATAGGGTAATTTTAACGATGCTGCCTTAATTGGATCTACATCGCCGATTAGATCTGCAACAGTTACATCAGGAGTAGCTAATTTCTCCGTATAACGTTCAGAGCGATGAAGCCATGAAATCTTTGTCATATCTCCATTCTGGGCAATTAAGTCTTTTGAATATCTTGAAAGCGGATTAAACGGATCATCGTTTAAGTCCGAACCTTCAACCATAGGAATGTATTCATCAAGCAAATTGATAAGCATCCTTGCAATCCTTGTCTTTGCCTGTCCGCGCAATCCTAATAAAATTATATTGTGCCTCGAAAGTATTGCGGTCTGAATATCCGGAATAACTGTTTCATCATAACCTAGAATTCCCTCAAAGGGGTTTTCGTCCATTTGTAAAGTTTGAATTAGATTTTTTCTTAATTCTTCTTTTACCGGGATAGTTTTATAACCAGATTTTTTTAATTCACCGATCGTTCCTATTGATAATAAGTCCATTGAAGTTGTATTCTCCTGAATTGTAAAGATTTGATTTCGAAAAGTTATTTTACTCTTTTCCTTCTGTTTCTGATATAATCTTCAAAAATGTAATCGCCTAAGCCGGTAAGGCTGCTGTAAAAAGCTCGCCCGTTATTCGTCTTAGTAAACTCTCTAACAAACTGCTGCAGGTATGGGTCGCGGGCTATCATAAAAGTAGTAATAGATATTCCCATCCTTCTGCTCTTAGCTGCTTGATCGAGCGTTTTGTTAATAATCTTTCTATCAAGACCATAACTATTTTTATAATACTTAGCACCTTCTTTTAAGCACGTGGGTTTACCGTCGGTAATCATAAATATCTGTTTATTCCCAGTTTTTCTACGTCGCAAAATATCCATTGCTAATTCAATTCCGGCAACAGTATTCGTGTGATAAGGTCCAACTTGAAGATAGGGAAGGTCTTTTATTTCTATTGACCAGGCGTCATCTCCGAATACAATTATATCTAGAGTATCTTTCGGATATTTAGTAGTAATCAGCTCAGATAAAGCCATGGCTACTTTTTTTGCCGGTGTGATCCTATCTTCGCCGTATAGTATCATAGAGTGAGAAATATCTATCATCAATACTGTTGATGTAATTGCTTTTAGATCTCTTTCCTCAACTTCCAGGTCATCTTCGGTCAGCATAAAACTTTCAATGCCGTGATTGATTTGAGCATTTTTTATTGAATCAGTCATATCGATTTGTTCAAGTGAATCACCGAATAAAAATTCTCTTTTCTCAGAAGTTTGTTCATCACCAGTGCCGGAAAATGTGGTTCGGTGATTTCCTCGGATAGTTTTTTTTAATTTTCCGAATATTTCTTCTAATGACTGCTTCCTTATGGATTGTTCACCTTTTGGAGTAATATGGATCGTTAAATTATTTTCATTTTCTTCTATATAGTTTTTATCTTTTAGCTCCTGGATAAAATCACCGATACCATATTTATCACTTGCCAATTTATATTGCTGATCAAGCTGATTCAGCCAATTCAAAGCTTCAGAAACGTCTCCAGAAGTTATTGTAAGTAAGTGTAAAAAGATTTTTAATAAATTATCAAATTCATTTTTACCTTCACTACCCGGGATAAATTCTGTGAATCTTGTTCCAATCATAAATGATTTCCGTTTATATAAAAGCTAAAGACACATGTAATATGAAATTCTCATTAAAGATTTGAGAGAATAAAATACACTCACATTTAATGGAAGAATTTCTCTAAAAATGTAAAAAAATAAGAAGTGAGTTGGATTGCTACTCAACACAAAATTATGATATAAATAATAAGAAAATTTAATAAAATAAAAACGTCAAACATTTCTGCCTGACGTTCTATTATGAAGAAAATTTATGTAGATGTTATTATTTATCGAGCGAAATGCGCTTTTCTAATACGCTGTCGATCAATTTATATTCCTTTGCCTCTTCAGAAGATAAAAAATAATCTCGATCGCAGTCTTTGGCAATTTGATCATATGTCTTGCCTGTATGATGAGCTAATATGTTATAAAGCGTGTCTCTTGTTTTAATCATTTCTTTAGCATGAATTTCGATATCAGTAGTTTGACCTTGAAGTCCGCCCACCCAAGGTTGATGAATCATAATCCTTGAGTTCGGAAGAGATGAACGCTTTCCTGCAGCACCACCTGCAAGTAGAACTGCGCCCATACTAGCAGCCATTCCGACGCAAATAGTAGCAACGTCCGGCTTAACATATTTCATGGTATCATAAATCGCCAAACCTGCACTTACGCTACCGCCAGGTGAATTGATATATAAATTGATGTCCTTTTCTGAGTCTTCAGCTTCAAGAAAAATTAACTGTGCTATTGTCAGACTTGCAATATGGTCATCTATAGGCGTACCAATGAAAATAATCCTTTCGCGAAGAAGTCTTGAATAAATATCCATCCCTCTTTCGCCGCGGCCGGTTTGTTCAATAACATATGGAACTAACTGGTTGAATATCTCTATTTTGTCATTCATATTGATTCCTTCTTATCTGTTTGGGAAAGCTTTTCCGGTTCAACTATGTTAATCTTGTTCTGGGCTTTAAGATAGGTGAATAATTTCTTGTTTGTTAATTTCTCAGTATAGTTTGAAGACTTATAATATGAAATTAATTTATCAATTGCGATTCCCGTTTTCTCTGCATCAGCTTTGGCTAATTCATTTAACTCATCATCGGATACAGATATATTCTCTTTCTTTTTAATTGCATCACTAATTAAGAACCATTTAACTTCAAGTTCAGAGAAATTTCTCAATCGTTGCTCTGCAGCTTTTTTATCGAACTTCTTATATCCCCGCTTCTTTGATTCTTCTTCTTCTCGTTTAACAGTATCTTCAAGAAAACTTGCTATCATGCTTTTGGGTGCAACAAAATCATTATTCTTAACTATTTTATCTATCAATTTGTCAATAGTTAAATTTTCTTCTTGTTCGTTATAATAATTCAGATAGTCATTCTTAATTTGTTCCCGCATCTCTATTTCGCTTGATGCCTTATTGTTAGTTACCTTTTTTACAAACTCTTCAGTTAATTCAGGTAAAATAATTTTCTTTATTCCTTTTATAAGAGCGCTATAATTAAATATCTCGGAGGTCTTTTGTTCTTGTTCACCTTCCTTTTTCCCGGCTTGTTCATCTACAAAGGTAAAGGTAAAGGTTTCGCCCACTTTTTTCCCAGCGGCATTTTCTACTATTTCTTTTTGCACCCTATCGTTAGATAAATCTATGGTGAGATTCTCGGGTACGGAACCTGGATAAGGCTCACCATTATTATCTACTCTTTTAAACTCAACGTCCAATAGGTAATCTTTGCCCTCACCTACTACCTCAGCAGGCTCATTTGTACTGTTAGACTTTAAGATATTTTGAATCTCAGTTTCAATCATCTCATCTTTAACTTGAAAATGAGGTATTTCAATTTCTAAATTAGTATAATCCTTAACTTCCAGGTCAGGGAGAACATCATATTTAACCTTAAAGAAAAGATTTTCACCAGGATTGTACTTTAAGTCTGTAATTGTAGGCTGACCTATAGGATGAAGGTGCTTGTCTTTTGAAATTGAATAAAACTTGTCGCTAGCAATTTTTTCAGAAGCCTCATACTCTAATGAATCTCCGTACATCTTTTTTAGCATACTTACCGGTACTTTCCCTTTACGAAATCCCGGTAATTGAATTTTCTTGGTTTGTTTAAGTATTTCGCTTTCTAGTTGACTTTTTATTTCCTCATAAGGGAACGTTACTTCAACTTCATTCTCTGAAATAGATATATTATTAATCTTAAGTTCCAAAATAACCTCGTAAAACAATTAGGTGTAATAAAAAAATGGTGCGAGAACGGGGACTCGAACCCCGACACCGGTTAGGTACTAGATCCTAAGTCTAGCGCGTCTACCAAATTCCGCCATTCTCGCAAATATCCATGAATTATTTGTACAGTTTGATATGAAATTGATCTTTTCTGTTACAAATTCTAAAAAATAGTCGCTAAAATTAAGAGATTTTTAGGTCAAAACAAAAGAATTCCCTTGCCTTTTGATCTTGTACTCATGCAAATATATGTACTTTGCGATTAATAACTGTGTTTTTAACCTTAATATTCTCATAATCCTTACCTTAATCGTATCATAATTTTGGACTGCTCAGACTGTAATTTCCGTAGTTTTACTCATAAATTTAATCTTATACTTGATCATATTGCCACATCATGCAAATAAACCTCCGTCTAAACCTATGTTAGATGTAAAATCCCTAATGAAATGATATTATTCTAAAATGCTAAATATTTTTTATGTTTCTCTCTTAGCTTCATTCAAAATTCACATTTCAAAATTGCGGCTTGCAAAGCTATGTTTTAACTTTGTAGGAATATTTTTAAAAAATAATTTAACAACCATTTTAGTTTTATTTAGCTGATGTATAAATATATATTATTTTTACTCCTCTTAGTGTATATCCAACCTGCAAGATCTCAAAATCTATCATCTGATGGGATCAAGAAAACTTATTTCCCTGATGGCACCTTAAAGACACAAGGAGAATATGTAAATGGAAAACTGAATGGGACTTATACTGAGTATTTTCCGGATGGGCATCTTTGGAAAAAATGGAACTTCGTTAATGGTAAGGAAGAAGGAAAGCAATATTGGTATTTTGAAAATGGACTGTTAAGCATAGAATGGAATTATCAAAATGGATATAAAGAGGGTACTTCAAAATGGTTTTACGAGACTGGAGAACTTTGGTCTGTGCAAAATTATATCCATGGCAAGTTAGAGGGGGTTACGCATACTTATTATAAAACAGGGGAACTTGAAGGTGACTGGGAATACAGTAATAATGAGCTAAATGGTATTTGCAAAACATATTATAAAAATGGAAAGGTTGAAGTTGAGAGAAATTATGTCAATGGCATGCGTGAAGGGGCGACTACATTATATTTTGATAACGGAGTTGTCTCGCTAACAGCCAATTACAAAGACGATAAGCTTGATGGTAAAGTGAAAATGTACGACCTGGCTAGTAACCTGCGGGTTATTGATGATTATGTGAATGGTCAACTAATTCACCGCGTTAAATATGATATTATGGGTAAGTTTCAGTCGGAAGAAAATAATAAAATTAAATATTATCCGAATGGTTCTTTAAAAGAAAAATATTTTTATAAAGACGGCAAGCGAACAGGCATTTCAAGCGACTATTATGAATCCGGTTTTTTGAAGAATGAATGGCGTTATAAGAACGATAGTCTATGGGGGAATTCTTATTCATTTTATGAAGGCGGGATAATTAAATCTTCTGCCGATTATGTTATGGGAGTAAAACAAGGAATAGTTCGAAATTATTATAAAGACGGCTCCTTAAAATCAGAAGAAAATTTCGATACAAACATTCAGAATGGAATAGTTATAACATATTATCACAGTGGCGCTATGGAGTCGGAATATTATACAAAATGGGGAATATACAACGGCGAATACAAAACTTTCTATGAAAATGGGACTATTCAGTCGGATGCAAATTATTCGAATGGAAAAATAGTCGGGAAAAAGACAATATATTCTAAATACGGAGCTTTGGATAAAGTTGAAAATTACTGGGATGGAAAATTAGATGGATATGTAAGAACTTATTATGGAAATGGAAAATTAAAGCAAGAAGAATATTATATTAGCGGCAAGCGTCAAAGTACGAAAAATTATGATGTGAATGGAAAATTAATTTCAACGATGTAGACTTTTCATTTATTATAGAAAATAAATAATTAAATAAAGTATTGTTGAGTAGACTTATGAGTACTAAAATTGAACAAACAAAATTTAAAGTAGCACTAATCCAGATGTCAATGTCAGATGATGTTGATGAAAATATTTCTAAAGCAGCTTCCTGGATTGATAAGGCAGCAAATGAAGGCGGGGAAGTAATTTGCTTACCAGAGCTTTTTAGTTCTCATTATTTCTGCCAAAAGGAAGACATAAAATATTTTAACTTAGCCGAAAGTATTCCCGGAAAAACTACAAAACTAATAGGTGAAATAGCAAAAAGAAGAAAAATAATAATCGTTGCCCCGTTATTTGAGAAACGTGCACCAGGTATATATCACAATAGCCTGGTTGTAATAGGTAATACTGGAGATATTATAGGTCTATATAGGAAAATGCATATCCCCGATGATCCAGCATTCTATGAAAAATTTTATTTTACTCCGGGAGACTTAGGATTTAAATCATTTAAGACCTCAGTAGGAAATATTGGAACTCTAATTTGCTGGGACCAGTGGTATCCGGAAGCAGCAAGAATAACTGCTATGATGGGGGCTAGTATTTTATTATATCCGACTGCGATTGGCTGGCATCCTCATGAAAAATTAGAACATGGTAAAGCGCAGTTCGATTCGTGGCAAACGATTCAAAAAGGACATGCCATTGCTAACGGAATCTATGTTGCAGCCGTCAATCGTATAGGTCTTGAAAAGTTATCTGATGAAACAGCAGGTATTGAATTTTGGGGATCGTCTTTTGTTGCTGACCCTCAAGGTATTATAATAGCGCAAGCATCGACAGACAAAGAAGAAATTATATATGCCGATGTTGATCTCTCGAGAATCGAATATGTTAGACAGAATTGGCCTTTCTTCCGTGATAGAAGGGTAGATGAATACGAGAAAATTTCAAAAAGATTCCTGGACGAAGATTCAATATGAAAATTGGTAATTTCACAAAATCTTATCTAAATTTTAGGCTGCCGGCTGAGTGGGAAAATCATGAAGCCACATGGTTAGGTTGGCCTCATAATAAAAATGATTGGCCTGGGAAAATGACTCCAATTCCTTGGGTCTATGGCGAAATAGTTAAAAGAATTTCTGAAGGCGAAAAAGTTAGGGTTATAGTAGAGTCTGTTTCTCATAAGGAAAAAGCTATACATGTCATGAAATCCATAGGTGTAAATTTTGACAATATAGAATTCTTTATTTTTCCCACTAACAGGGGGTGGATGAGAGATTCTTCTCCTGCATTTATTAAAGATGATATTAATGTTGCTCTTGTAAATTTTAAATTCAATGCATGGGCTAAATATTCAAACTTCAAAAAAGATGAAAAATTACCTGCATTTATTTCAAAAAAATTAAGCTTAGAAAGAGTAATTCCGATTTACAATAAAAAACACGTTGTGCTTGAAGGAGGAAGTATTGATTCAAATGGCTCCGGAACATTAATGACTACTGAGGAATGTCTGCTTGATCAAAAAAATCAAGTTCGTAACCCTGCTTTCGGAAAGCTAGACTATGAAAGCATATTTAAACAATATCTTGGCGTTAATAATGTACTTTGGCTTGGAAAAGGAATTGCGGGTGATGATACGCACGGGCACATTGATGACCTTTGCCGGTTCGTTAATAAAAACACGGTAGTAATTGCACAGGAAAAAAATCATTCAGATGAGAACTATAATGTTCTTCAGGAGAATAAAGAGCGCCTTCAAAGTATGGAGCTGCACGATGGTTC
Organism: Bacteroidota bacterium; assembly: GCA_021777835.1. Lineage (GTDB taxonomy): Bacteria > Bacteroidota > Ignavibacteria > Ignavibacteriales > Ignavibacteriaceae > FEN-1297. The sequence goes on from JAJYDC010000016.1 coordinate 61,752, forward strand.
AAAGTTGAATTATGTTGAATTGCCGATGCCGCAACCAGTCATTTTTAAGGGGCAAAGATTGCCGGCAAGTTATGCTAATTTCTATATTTCAAATAGTTCTGTTTTAGTCCCAACATTTAATGACCCTAACGATAGAGTTGCTCTTGGTATTATCTCAGAGCTTTTTCCTGATCGTCGAACAATAGGAATACATTCGGTAGATTTGGTTTGGGGGCTCGGTACAATTCATTGCCTTACTCACGAACAACCTTCCACATATTAAAAATTTTATTTAAATATCTGCTGATAAATTATTTGGAAACAAGTATATTGCAGTATCTTTTTTGAATGGGATTTAACTTAATTTATGCAGTTTATATTGTCGATTATTATTGTCTGTCTTGTGATCCCTTATAACTATTGCCAGGATAAAATTTATTCATTCGACTCTTTTTCTCTAAAAATTGTTAAAAATGAACTAACCGCAATTGACTCGAGTAATCAAATCTTTTATAAAAAGCATTTTCATAATCCTAAGGGCTTTGCGATTGATCTAGACGGAGATGGCGTGCCAGAATTTTTAATAAGCGATTCATTTGAAAGAGACAGCAGTATTTTCTATACTCTTTATATATTCAATACACTTGACTCTCTAGCACTGTGTGATTCTTTGATATCAGGGCTAGTTGAGCCATATGAAATTAAATCAAGCGAAGCAGGCGACTTGATAATAGTCTCGGGAAATCCGGCTGTAGATTCCCTAAATAATGATCCAGACAATATTTTCCTTCCGGTGAATTGTTGGAAATATGATAGCGGAGAACTTCTTTCGGTTAATAATGAAATATATAAAATTTTTATCAATGAGAATAATGATATAATAGACTTTCTTGATAATTATTATGCATCAAGGAAGGCAGATTGTGCTTCATCTTCAAATGTAAAAGCTGCACTTGCTTCAGGTTATATTAATTACATTCACTCCGGCGATAAGATTTTGGCTCGTCAATTTATCAACGAATATTATCATTGTAGTGACATAAATAATTTCGAACAGTCTTTAAATAAAATATGCGAGGTATCAAAATGAAATTAGATTGGAAAAATTTTATAGGGCAAACTCTAAATATAACTATGCATGAAAATTACGGCCTTACTTTAGATTCAAAATCTGACACGACAATCTATGAAATTGTATTTAAAACAGGCAAGTTAATTGGCGCTTACGATGATGGCCTGATGCTGGAAGCCGAAAGAGAAAAGATATTAGTGAAAATATTTATTCCTTATGGCTCAATTAAGTGCGTCGAAATATTTAATTTATAACACGAATATAATGAACCCATTTCAGAAATATATTCTGTTAACGTCGTTTCTTAGCTTTCAGATTTTTCCTCAAAGTATAGAAATCAAGAGTTTGAAAGCTTACGTCAATGAAGATGAAACCTCTTTCCCGGTGATTTTGCAGGGTAATAATTCCAACCAAAAATTAACTATAGAGTTTGATGTAAATTCGCAAGTTACACCGAATCTAAGTATTGTGTTTAGATTCTGTGATAGAGATTGGAATCCTTATCAAAATATCTTTCTTGCGAACCAAAACAGAAATATTCTTCGTAATCTTTATTTTTATAACCTTCCTTTTACTGTTAAGGATGCCCGGTATCATTTCAAAGAAAGTTTCCCGGATAGTAAGGGTTATGTAGATCTTCCATTTTCAGGTAATTGGCAATTTTATATTACTGATGCATTGGATACTTCAGTAGTTTATGCTCATAAAAAATTTTTTGTTGTTTATCCTAAAGTTTCATTGGTAGACAGCTTAAAAAGGGAACAATTAGAAGATAAAATATACTTTCCGTCTGATCTTGCCAAGATATTTAATATTACTACAAATTTTAATTTAAATAATGAATTCTATTCGCCAAACATTGAATGCGTTGAAATAGTTGCAAACCACAAAATGGATTATCCTGAAATTATCGGAAGAAATGGAAATACTAATACAAGACAATTTTACTGGGATGGCAATCGTAAATTTACTTTCGTCGCTCGAGATATTCTTCCCGTTAATGAATATCGGGAAGTGGATTTAAGAAATTCAAATAAATTTATACCCCAAAATGTACCTGCACAATTGGATGGCATGGATTATTCAAGATTTTCCCAACACGGTCGTGAAGACTTAGATGGCGGTTCCATGCTAACTGACTTTGAAGATAACTATGCCACTTATTTAAATGTTACTTTTGCAGTACGACCTCCAAATGAAATGTCTAAAGATATTTTCTTAACCGGAGCATTTAACTCCTGGAAGGTTTCCGCAGAATATAAAATGCAGGAAAATAGTGGTATTTATTATCTTACTATTCCATTAAAAAGAGGGATATATGATTATCAATATGTTGTAGGTGATATCTATAATGGAATTATTGGAAATCTTGACTGGACTTATCTCGAAGGAAATAGTTGGGAAACTACAAATCACTATTATATATTTTTATATTATAATGACCCCGACTATGGAGGTTACGAAAGAATTATCGGATTTAATGAAATAAAGAGTAAATAATATGGAAAAACTTAAAGTTGGCGTTATTGGTACCGGACATCTTGGTAAGCTTCATACTAAAATGTTCAAAGAAATTTTAAATTGCGAACTTATCGGGATTTATGATTCAAATAATGAACTTGCTAAATCAGTTGCAATGGAATTCGGAATAAAAGCATTCGGAAGTATCAATGACCTATTCCGTTCCGTTGATGCCGTTTCAGTTGCGGCTACAACTAGTGCACACTATGAATTAGTCAAACAGTCTCTAAAAAATGGTAAGCACGTATTTGTCGAAAAGCCTATTACTACAACAATTTTAGAAGCGCAAGAAATCGTTAAATTGTCAAATGCTAAAAAATTAAATTTGCAAGTAGGTCATATTGAACGATTTAATCCTGCTTTAATTTCATTGGAAAAATATATTATTAAACCCATGTTTATTCAGACAGACAGGCTTGCACAGTTTAATCCTCGAGGCACTGATGTAGCAGTAGTTTTGGATTTAATGATTCATGATATTGATATAATTTTAAGCCTTGTAAATAGTGAAGTCAAGAAGATTGATGCCAGCGGAGTTGCAGTCGTATCAGACACTATTGACATTGCTAATGCTAGAATTCTATTTGAAAACGGAGCAGTCGCAAATGTTACCGCAAGTCGTATATCGCAAAAGAAAATGAGAAAAATGAGGATATTCCAGAGGGATAATTATCTATCACTAGATTTTATAACGGGCGTTTCAGAAGTTTTTCGTCTTACTCCGGTTGAAGAAAAAGTTGATACTTCTTCGATTTCATTTGGCGAAATAGGTGTTGGTGAAAAAAAGAAAAGAATAGTTTATGAGCAGCCTGAGATAAGAGAAATCAATGCGTTAAAGTACGAACTTGAATTATTTATTAATTCGGTTCAATTAAATAAAAAGCCAATTGTATCTGGCGAAGATGGATTACGAGCCTTGAAAGTTGCAGAGATTATTTTGTTAAAGATAGAAGAATCTAAGGGAATAATTAGTTGAAAAAATCTTTTGTAATTTTATTTTTAGTTATTCTAGCATTAAGTAATATTAACTGCAGTGTTTATCAAACTATAGTTAATATTTCAAGGCTCCAATTTAGGATTGGGAAAGTGGACAACTTAAGGGTAAATGGTGTGAACTTTGAAGGCAAAAAATCTGCTGCTGACTTCAATCCTATAGAAGTATTAAAACTTACTTCATCAGTTGTACAAAAAAAATTTCCTGTTAATTTTACCTTAAATGTTGAAGCCAAGAATCCTAATGATGGTAAAGGTGGCTATGCTCGAACTGATGCAACAATAAAATCTTTTCCTTGGAGTTTGTATGTGGATGACAAACTAACAATTTCAGGCAATATTGAAAGCCCTGTTAATGTCCCTGGTACAGGGGAGATCACAGTTATCCCAATTCAGATTCGTATTGACCTTTTTAAGTTTTTTAAGGATAAAGATTACGAATCTCTTCTTAAACTGGCTCTGGCTATTAGCGGAAACAAAGGATCATCTTCCAAGCTAGTTCTTTATGCGCAACCTACTTTGTCCACAATATTAGGTGATATAACTTATCCGCAGCAATTGAAGATAGTGGACATGAATTTCTCAAATTAATTTTTACCCTATTTATCTTATTTAGACATTAGGAAAACAAATATGACCAAAAAAGAAAAGTATGCAATCGGCGTAGACTTAGGTGGAACTAACGTTAAGGTTGGAATTGTATCGCAAAAAGGAAAAATAATTAAGAAAGTCTCTGTGGAAACAAAAGCAGACGGAGGGCCGGTAAAGGTTATTAAACAAATACAGGAGGGTATTAACGAAGTATTAAGCAAAAACGATCTTTATATTCATGGTATAGGTATTGGCTCTCCGGGAACAGTCTCAACTAAAAAGGGAACAGTAGAAGACCCTCCAAATCTTCCCGGATGGGGAAAAGTGAATCTTGGAAAGATAATAAAAAAGAAATTTAAAATTGATGTTAAAGTTGAAAATGATGCTAATGCTGCTGCAATTGGCGAAATGATATTTGGCGCAGGAAAGCCTCATGAATCATTTGTAATGGTTACATTAGGAACAGGTGTGGGCGGCGGCATTATATATAACCGGAAACTTTTTCGCGGTGAGTTTGGCGCTGCCGGAGAAATTGGGCACATTTCTATTGACTTGAACGGTAATAAATGTAAATGCGGCTCATTTGGATGCGTTGAAACTTATCTCGGTAATAGTTATTTAGTCAAGCGAGTTCAGACAGAACTCGTAAAACATAAGTCTTCTAAAATATGGCAGCTCATTAATAATGATTTGGATTTTCTTACTCCAATAATTATTCAAACAGCTCTTCAGCAAGGAGACAAGTATGCAAAAGAAATTGTGAAAAATCTCGGATGGAATCTTGGAGTTGCTCTTGCATCTGTAGGTAATTGTCTTGACATAGGGACTTTTATTATAGGTGGTGGAGTAGGTGGATTTGGTGCCCCTCTATTAAGAAGCGTGGAAGAGACTATTTCAGCTAGAGTTCTTAAGCCGCTTCGAAAAAGAATTAAAGTTCTGCCTGCAAAATTGAAGAATGATGCCGGCATAAAAGGTGCATCTGCATTGGTATTTTATAAATGATACTACGATGAATTTTAGCATCAACGAAAATATCCGTTTATGAAATTTTCTTTCATAATTATTTTATTTTTCGACTTATACCTAGGAAGTTTTACCTACGCTGGTAATTCTATACTACATTTCTATTCTGATTCTGTAAAAACATCTGTTAAAGATTCTATTGCTGCAAAAGATACTGTCAAGAAAAAAGGATTTGATGTAGACTCAGTGATTTATTCTAGTGCTTCTGATTCTCTTTTCTTTTTCGTTAATAAGAAAAAGATGGTTCTATATGGGAAAGGTGACTTAAAATACAAAGATACTGACTTGAAAAGTGCAAAGATTTATGTCAATTTCGTGACAAGTAATGTTGACGCATATGGTATCGCAAGTGATTCGCTTCCAAATAAGCTAAAAGATACACCGGTTCTTACACAATCAGGCGAGGTCTATAATGGGGATAGTATGAGGTATAATTTCAAAACAGCTCGCGGTTTTATATCAACAGCATCTACAAAAATGGAAAATTCTTATTACACAGGTGAAAAAATAAATAAAGTAGATAAAGATACTTATTTTATAAAGGACGGTATTTACACTACTTGCGACTCTAAACCTCCTGATTACTATTTCTATTCTCCAGAAATGAAAGTTATCCAGAAGAAGGAGATTGTTGCTAAATGGATATGGCTTTATTTTGGAGGCGTTCCGTTTCCTATACCAATACCATTTGCTGTTTTCCCGATTGAATCTGGCAGGCGCTCTGGTATTATTGTACCAGCTTTTGGAGACAGTCCAACTTACGGTTATTACTTTTCTCGATTTGGGTATTTTTGGGCAATAAATGATTATGCAGATTTAAATTTATCGGGAGATTATTATACTAGAGGCAGTTACAAATTTGATACAAGATTTAGGTATGCAAAGCGTTATGAGTACAGCGGAAGCATCTCAGGAGGTTATTCTTTCCTCCAATCAGGCGAGCCAACTGACCCAGGCAATAATAAAGAAATTGATTGGAACCTAACTTGGAATCATAATCAGACTATCACACCAACGCTTAGTCTTGTTGCAAATCTTCAGTTCACTTCAAATAATTATTTAAGAACAAATGTTGGAGATTTAAATCAGCAGTTACAAAATCAAATTGTATCTAATGTAACATTATCCAAAACCTGGGATGAATCGGGTAATAGCCTCTTTATTAATTATAACAGGGTACAGGATTTGCAGACTGGGAATATCAATGAGATTTTGCCCAGTGTTAGATTCACTATCCCACAAATCTATCCATTTAAACGTCCGGGATTTAATGCTGATCAAAAATGGTACGAATTAATAGGGTTTAATTATAATGGGCAATTTCAAAATGATAGAAATAAGATAAATGGAGACCTGAGTATAAGAGGCGGTATTCAGCATAATATTAGTATTAGCGCCTCTCCGAAAATCGGATATATTAGCCTAACTCCTAATCTAACTTATCAAGAAGACTGGTATAATAAACGTATTGATGAAAAATATGCGGGTCTTGCCGGTAATGGTAGCGATTCGATTGTTACAAATGATGTTAAGCAAATCAATTTCGTTAGAACTTTTAACCTTGGACTTTCAGCATCTACAAGGTTCTATGGAATTTTTCAGCCCGATATGTTTGGCATTAGTGCTATCAGACAAACTGTAATACCGAGTATCTCATACAACTTCCAACCTGACTATTCCAAACCAATGTGGAATTATTATGGCACTTACAAGAACTCTAAGGGTCAAATAATTTCTTATGATAAATTTCAAAGAGAAATATATGGCGGTCCTCCATCCGGAGAACAACAAAATATTTCCTTTTCTTTAGGTAATATTTTTGAAATGAAAACAAAAGCTGATCCGACAGATACTACTTCAAAGGAGAATAAAATACAATTACTCAATTTTTCAGCAAACATGAGTTACAATTTTGCTGCGGATAGTTTAAGATTTTCTGACTTAAGCCTAAGTTATCGTACTCAAGTTGGTGATTATCTTAATTTATCAGGGTCTTCAAATTTTTCAATGTATGATTATGCACCTGGTATAAGCAGGATAAACAAATTCTTAGTCGATGAAGGTAAAGGGCTTTTAAGACTTACTAGTTTTAATTTCTCAGTCTCAACCAGTTTGTCAGGTGAGAAATTAAAATCATCTGCACCTAAAGAATCAAACAATGCGACCGAAAGTGCGTATACTTTAGGTCAATCTGATAAAACTGTATATCAAGGAATTTATTCCGACAAAAAGGCTGATTTTTCTATACCATGGAATTTATATATTAGTTATAACTTCCTTTACTCAAAAATTGACCCTTATAATCCTACTAAGACGTCAAATATGAGCGCAAGCCTTGATTTCAATTTAACACCTAACTGGAAACTTTCATTTGCAGGAAGTTATGATTTTGAAGCACATCAATTTGCGGCACCTCAAATTAGAATTTCTAGAGACCTTCATTGTTGGGAAATGAATTTCACATGGAACCCCATCGGACTGTATTCTGGCTATTATTTCGAAATTAGAGTCAAGGCGCCGCAACTTCAGGATCTTAAAATTACAAAAACGGGTCAATTTTATAATGGGAAATAATACAAATACTTTTTCCATGAAAAGTTACATTATAGACGGAAATAACTTAATCTTCAAAATTAAATCTCTGGAAAAATCAGTTAATAATGACAAGCAGGAAATTAGAGAAAAGCTAGCATACATGGTTAATAATTTCTTTTATGGAAGAAAGGTTAATGTAACACTTCATTTTGATGGTTATGAAAACATCCCCCTCAAACTTCCTAACTTAAAAATTATTTATAGTATGAATGAAAAAGCTGATGTGAAGATCAAACATCAGATTGACACTTTCAAAAATCCAAGAAATATTATAGTCGTTTCATCGGATATTGAAATTAAGAACTTTGCTAGGGTGAACGGATGCCAGGTTTTGTCAAGTTTAGAATTTTCGCGTATGCTTAATGATAATCCAAACAAAAACATACAGGATGAAAAGTCGAATATAAGCATTTCAACAAAGGATTGGGAGAAAATATTTGGAGGGAAATAATTTTCTAAACTGCCTGTGATACCTGGAATTTATTTCGTTGGCTTTTCCCCAATATAATTGTGAATTCAGTTGTCTTATTTGCCTCTGATTTCGCATATATTTCAGCATCATGCCAACTGACGATTGCTTTAACTACCGAAAGTCCTAATCCTACGCCTCCCGTATTTCTATTTCTTGATGATTCCACTCGGTAGAAGCGATTGAAGATTTTAGGCAAAGATTCTGCAGGAATTCCTTCGCCTTTATTAATTACACTCAATTTAATTTTATCGTTATCAAATACTTCACTTTTAATAGTTACAACGCTGTTTTCTTCGCCATATTTTATAGCATTATCAATTAAGTTAGAAAAGGCTTGCGTCATTAATTCTTTATCAATCTCCACTATTGAATTTGAAGAGGGAATTACATTTAATTTAATTCCCTTATCAATTCCTAAAATTTTTAAGCTTTCTGTGATGCCTTTTAAGAAATCGTCAATATGTACAGGGGACTTATTTATATCAATTAATGAGTGATCAATTTTTGAAATAAAGAAAAGATTATCGATGATTTTTGTCAGTCTTATTGTTTCCTCATAATTGCTTTTCAAAACCTCAATGTACTCCTCCGGCGTCTTACGGGATTTTAATGCTATTTCTGTTTCGCCACGCAAAATAGTAAGAGGAGTTTTCAGTTCATGAGCTGCTGAAATTGAAAATTGATTCATGTAATCGATAGAAGTCTTAATTCTACTAATCATCTCATTCATTTTCTTAACTAGCCTGCCGTATTCGTCACTGTATTTTTCTCCGCTAATCTTTTCGTCGAGATTCAGCGCTGTTATTTCTTCAGTCTTTTTAATTATTGCATCTATTCTTGAAAGTGATTTGGCGGAAATAATACCACCGCCGATTATTGAAACAATAAAGAATATTGGCGCAAGCAGCCCAAAGATATGCACTAAGCTAGTTAATGTCTGAATAATTTGATGAATTGGAAAGGCAACAAATATTTTGTACTGTCCTGCATTTAACTTTACACATCTTATTGGCTTTTGAGATAATGTAGTATCTGTAAAATTAAACAAATTTATTGATGCATTTTTTGATGGGAAGGAAAGTGTATCATCCTGAAGATTTGCAGATTTAAATACTATTTTATCTTTTGCATTTATCTGAATGTAGTTGTTCCTTTGATTTAGTGCAACTTCATTGTAAATAACATCCCATATTAAGTCCTCAGGGCTAGCATAAACTGAGTCAGGCACAAAGTTATCGATATCCTTATGCTTTTCTACAACATGATGCAGGATTGCTTTTGCCTGATTTTTTAATCCAAGGTCAAGATTGTCAATAAGTGTATTATATAAATAAAGATATATCAATGCCCCAAGCAAAATTTCTAAAATTAAAAAAAGCGATGAGTACCAGATAGTGGCCTTAAACCTTGTCGACGATACAAAAAGTCTTAACTTATTCATGATCAAATAATAAATACTTATTCATCTTTAATTATATAACCAATTCCCCGGATTGTGTGGATTAGTGGCTTATAAAAATTATTATCAACTTTAGTTCGAACCTTATTTATGTAGACATCAATAATATTTGTTTCTGGATCAAAATGATATTCGTAAACATGCTCAATCAGCTTTGTTCTCGACACGACCTTATTAGCATTTCTCATTAAATATTCTAAAATAGCATATTCTTTCGGAGTCAATACTATTTCCTGGTCGCCTCTTAAAACTTTATGCGATTGTAAGTCAAGTATTAACTCACCTACTTTCAGTGTAGGTATTTTTGAAGACTCGTGCCTTCGCAATAAAGCTCTTATTCTTGCTACTAGCTCTTCAAATGCAAAAGGTTTTGTTAAGTAATCGTCTGCACCTGCATCCAATCCTTCAACTTTATCCTTTAGACTGTCTTTAACAGTTAACATTAGTACTGGTGTTATAATTTCTCTCTTCCTTATTTCCTTCAAAAGAGAAATTCCGTCTATGAACGGAAGCATAATGTCCATAATTATAGCATCATAATCTTCCGATGATGCCATCTTTAAACCTTCCTTACCATCATAGGCTACATCTGCAGTAAAATATTCTTCTTCCATCCCTTTTTTAATGAAAGAAGCTACCTTTTTTTCATCCTCTATTATTAATATTCTCATCTAAAAACTAGTCTGAAAATTGAAGTTAAGATTCGAAGAAAGTCCGTTTGGATTATTAATATTAACTGAAATATTCCAACTCATCTCATCTGCTTGTCTTTTGTTGTACAAATTAACAAGTCGTACTGCATTAATTACACTTGCGATGCGATTTAAGATTAACGCACCTACAACGAATCTAAGATTATTTTTTGCTTGTTCGCTGGAATACCACATGTTGCGGTAAGTCTTTCTTTGGTTTTCTGTCTGCCAATTCCAATAATATTGTGAGCCGTACATTTGATTAAAGTTTCCCGATAATACTTGCGTATTATTATATTGGTTAATGTTGGAATAATCGCCGATAGTTGCATAGTATGAACTACCCTTACCTTGCGTATTTACTCCTCCTGTAGTAGCAGCGTAAGCAACATATCTATCTTGTAGCCAATTCCCATATGTATTCATCCCGAAGTAAATTCCCCATAATGCGCCATCAGCTACTGTGAAATATTTTCCGCTAGAATAAGAATCTGCATAAAGTTCACCCATCCCCGGTAATAATGCCGAAAGTAAAATTGCTAGACCAGCATTCTTTTTACCATATTGAGAACTTGAGAATGAAATTTGTCTCGGTACACTTTTAGGCTGATCCTTAATAATCGAATTATCTAAAAGTAATTGTCTGGATTGTGTTAGAGATTGAGGGAAATATGTGGCTGAAAATAGTAAAATGATAAAAAGAATATTTTTCATGTTTTTAATTTCAATTTTATGATTAACAAGCAATTAATTCAATTGATTTTTGGATACCTTTTATTTTACCAGCACATAGATTCTCCTCTGTAATTTTTGTTATTTCAACTCTTGATATTTCATTTACTAATGTATTATCAAATTTGTTAATTACGCGAACATAGTTAGATGAAAATCCTTCTATTGTTTCGCCTTCATTTTTAGATTCGAATAATATCTCTAATTCTTTTCCTACCATTCCTTCATAAAAAGCATGTTTCTTCTTTTCACTCAGAATTCTAAGCATATTAGTTCTTCGTTTCCTTTCAAAAACATCTACCTCACCATCCATTGTTATTGCCTTTGTATCAGGACGCTCTGAGTATGTGAAAACATGTAAATATGAAACAGGAATTTTTCGAAGAAATTCATAAGTTTCCAAAAATTCATGTTGTGTCTCTCCAGGGAATCCTGTAATTACATCAACCCCAATGCCAACATCACTAATTTTATTATGGATTTTCTCAATTAAATTTTGATAATCAGAAACCTTATAACGCCTCTGCATAAGTTTTAATATTTTGGGGCTTCCGCTTTGAAGAGGAATATGAAAATGCTTGCACATCTTGCTGCTCTTAGCTGTTAAATCAATTATCTCATCAGTCAACAAGTTTGGTTCTATTGAACTAATTCTTATCCGAAATTCTCCCGGCACTTCAACTAATTTTAATAGAAGTTTGTATAGGTTGATATCGTGTGCCGCCCCATAGTCCCCGACATTTACACCTGTCAAAATAATTTCTTTATAGCCTGCCTTAATTAATTGTTTGAATTCAGTGACTAAATCTTCAGGACTCATGCTTCTGCTTGTGCCACGTGCTAACGGAATTGTGCAAAATGAACATTTGTAGTCGCATCCATCCTGAATCTTAAAATAGGCACGTGTTCTATTATCGGCATCCGTAGATTGTGCTTTCCCAAATTCGTTTAATTCTTGCGTGGGAGAAACAAAAACACAGGCTAGGTCTTTCTTTTCAAAATCATTTATGAGAGTGAATAAATTAAGCTTCTCCTTACTGCCAAGAACAACATCAACCCCATCAATTTTAGCTATTTCTTCAGGGCGAAGCTGCGCATAACAACCAGTAACTATTATAAATGCTTTGGGATTTAGTCGCAATGCTCTTCGAACTAATTGTCGGCACTCCCGCTCAGCATTCTCGGTTACTGAACAAGTGTTAAAAAGATAAACATCTGCCTTTTCTTTAAAATCTACAACTTCAAAACCAAAATTTGTAAATTGGTTTCCTATTGTTGATGTCTCTGAAAAATTAAGTTTACATCCTAAAGTTTGTAATGCGACTTTATTAACCATATCAATTTAAAAATCGAAGAGCGGGAAAATCTTTCCCGCTCTATTTATAATTCAATAAAGCTGTTAATTATTCTTACTGTGTGAAGAAGATTGACCTTCATCGGGAACTTCGAATATCGGGAAATCAGCTGTGTCTATTGAACTGGTTTCAGCATTCTGTATTTCTTGTATTCCTATGCGGTCAAATTTATGCTTATCCAAATAAGCTCTTATTTCTTCTTCTGGTTTGTCTTTTAAAGCAGCTATTGCACTTAATACGATCTTCTTATTTTCCTTATCAAACTCAATGACCTTTAGCGGTATCATATCGTCAATAGGGAAGTGGTTTGCAATGTTCTTAATCTTGTTCGTTGCTAACTGTGTTACCGGAACAAAACCATCAACATCCTGCGGCAATTCTGCTATTAGCCCTTTTTCAATTATTCTTACAACTTTACCTTGTGTAATTGTACCTACTGAGAAAAGCTTTTCAAAATTAGCCCAAGGATTATCTTCAACTTGCTTGTGGCCTAAGGAGATCTTCCTTTGCTCAACATCTACTCCTAGAACTAATACATCAAGCTTTTCGCCCTTTTTAACAACTTCACCGGGATGTCGAATTTTCTTTGTCCATGAAAGGTCGGATATATGTACTAAACCATCAACCCCAGGTTCTAGTTCTACGAACACTCCGAAGTTGGTTAGATTGCGTGCAATTCCTGAATGCTTCGACCCAACCGGGTATTTTAACATTAAGGTTTCCCAAGGATCTGGCTCCATTTGTTTTATACCAAGTGATATTTTCTTCTCGTCTTTATCTAGACTTAAGATAACTGCTTCAAGAATTTGCCCCATGGCAACAACCTGGGAAGGATGCTTAATGTGTTGAGTCCAACTCATTTCTGAATTGTGAATCAATCCCTCAATACCTTTCTCAATTTCTATAAATGCACCATAATCTGTAAGAGAAACAACTCGACCTGATACTTTATCTCCAATTTTATACTTATTCTCAATTGCTTCCCATGGATGTGGCAACAATTTCTTTAGGCTCAACGATATTCTTTTCTTTTCTTCATCAAAATCAGTTACAACAATTTTAATGGTTTGGTCAAGTTTAACAACTTCGTTTGGATGATTAATTCTTCCCCAGCTAAGGTCTGTAATATGGATCAATCCATCTACTCCTCCAAGGTCTACAAATACACCGAAATCAGTAATTGCTTTAACTGTTCCTTCAAGAATCTGGCCTTTCTCAAGGCTGTTTAATATAGCAGAACGTTGGTCTGCAATTTCTTCTTCAACCAAAACCTTATGTGAAACAACAACATTTTCAGTTGGGATATTTACTTTGACTACCTTAAAATCCATTGTCTGACCCACAAAAGCATCAAAGTCTCTAATTGGACGTATATCAATCTGTGATCCCGGAAGGAATGCTTCCATACCCATTAAATCAACAACCATTCCGCCTTTAATTCTTTTTAAAATCTTTCCTTGGATTATTTCTCCGCTTTCATGAGCTCTAACTACCTTATCCCATATTCTTAAAAAGTCTGCTCTTATTTTGCTTAAAACTAGATTACCTTCTTGGTCCTCTACGCTTTCCAAAACGACTTCTACTTCTCTGCCTATTTTTATTTCTTCAGATTCATGGAATTCATTCTTCGGTATTGAGCCTTCAGATTTAAATCCAACATCCAAGATTACATTATCACCCTGTATACGTACTATTCTGCCCCGTACTAATTCACCTTCTTTAACGTCTTTGAAAGACTCGGTATATAGCTTCGCTAATGTTAAGAATTCTTCCTGAGAATATTCTTCATCGTTGAAGTTTTTCTTCGCCTTTTCAAAGTCATTTATAGTTGCTGAATATTTTTTTATATCACTTGAGGTATCTGACATTAATCCTCCTAAACGAAATTTATACCTGCTTGTTTTGCCTTCGCCATCATGAAAACAATCTAGCAGAAAATTAATTTAACATATTTTAATTAAGATGGCTAAAAAATAATTCTATACTTCTGTAATCATTCTCTTTTTGCAGTTGCCTGCCTTACTCTTTCCAAAATTATTTCAACCTGCTGTTCTACAGTTACCTTAGATGTATCAACTTCGTAAGCGTCGGCAGCTTTTATCAACGGACTAGTTTCTCTTGAGGAATCAATCTTGTCCCGATTTTCTAAGTTTGATTTTATTTCCTCTAATGAAACACTAATTCCTTTTGCATCATACTCTTTTACTCTTCTTTCTGCTCTTTCGCTAATTGCGGCAGTTAAAAATATCTTTACATCTGCGTCCGGAAAAACAACAGTACCGATATCCCTACCTTCCATAACAATGCCGTCATTGTTTAAAGCGAGTATTCTTTGTTTCTTAACAAGCGCTTCTCTCACGCCTTTAATTTTACTAATAGGACTAACAAATTTATTTACTTCCTTTGACCTGATATCTTCAGTAACATCCCTTTCATTAATAAGTACTTGAGTTATTCCTTCAGAATATTTAAGATCAATCTTTGATGTCTTTGCTAATTCTATTACATCATCAGCATTATTAAGAACATTTTTTTCGATCGCTAAAAGTGTTATTGCTCTGTACATCGCACCTGTGTCAATGTATAAATATCCAAGCTTTTGTGCTACGAGCTTTGCAGAGGTACTTTTCCCGGAGCCGGCAGGACCATCAATTGCGATGATAAAACTTTTGGTCATAGGGCACAAAAATAGCTAATTAACGTCAAAGTTTCAAAATTCTCATGGTATTTTTTTTATATCACTTATATTCAAATTGATTAAAAGTACAGTAAAAATTCATCTATCAAACTACTCTAAACTTTTTAACTAAATTCAAATTTTTCGGTTCAGAATCGCATTGGAATTGAACGTAATTAAGTTAAACCTTGAAGAATATAAATACCCAAATTCTTTTGCGTATAATGTTTAGTTTAGAAAATTTCAGGTCTATTATCAACTTGCATTACATACAGAATTTGATGTCTCAACAAGGCTTAACGTCTGGCTTTGTATATCTTTAGCTCTAATTTTCTTACTTTTATAGAGTAATCGCCTAAAATCTACAAAGAGGGAACAAAAAGGTCTAATTTTTCTTAAATAATGTTTCAAATCGTTTGGAATAGAATCTAAAGTGTTAATAGAACCTTCTACTTTCGATAATTACCTTAATAGTATTATGTAAAAATAGACTAGACACTTAACTCGCCTGCATTCTAAGTCAATTGAAAAATTTTACAGCACCTGATCAAAACCTTGTGATCTGGCGTATTAATCAAAATGAGAATAACTGTATGGACCTAATTTGGATAAAATTTGGAAACTTCTGAAAATTCTTGCAGGATTACACTTTACTAATTTATTCTCAAATGTAATTATGGAAGATTCTTTAAAGGGTTTTTGCTACTGAAGCTCTTGTCCGCCAAGCAGATTAATTATTGAATCAGTAATTGGGTCATTTGTTGTAATAATTGGCTTCTTCTCAGTAGCTATATTTTTTGAAGGTTGAATTGCAGTACCTAACGTGGAATTGACGTTTTGCTTAATCTCAAATTTCAATTTCTTTCCGAAAAATTCATTAGTCTTTTTCTGTATGTATTCCTCGTGATTTGATAATATTCTATTGCCGTCGGGGTCAGGGCTAGAAATGAGTACCCTGTTTCCCTCCAGACTCAGAAGCTGTATTTCCTGTATGAACGGTCCGAATATCAATCCCTTTTCCGAGCTTACCGATGTTACGAAATCGCTCCATCCATTAAGTACTGAAGTAAAGCTAACCCCAGTTTCAGAGTTCCTTTCCTGAAGTGCTATCTCTTTTTGCTGGATTGCTGCAACTTCGTGCGTACTATTAACTTGGTTATTTTGTGACGTGAGTGTAGTAGATTTTAGAATTGCTTTTGCAGATGAGTCTGCCGTTCCAGAAGATCGCTCAGGATCAAGATTCAGGCTGGACTTTTTTTTTACATCACCAAATATTGAGATCAACTCTGTAATCGTAGATGATTTCTCAAGTCCAATCAATTGACTTAGAGAGATTTCAATCTTTAACTTTTGATTTTGAGTATATCTTAACTCCTGCTGAGCCTTATTTAAAAAATTTAATAAACGTAGTATATCACCCTCCGAAAACTTTGTTCTATACTCTAAATATCTGGCTTTATATAAATCGGCAGTTTCAACTAATTCGGCGCTATTACTTAAAATTACTGTCATTATATTCCTAAAATGCTCCATTAACCCGTCCATAAAATCAAGGAAGTTCCAGCCATGTTCATATATAATGTTTGTCACCTCAAATACAG
>JAJYDC010000081.1 GCA_021777835.1 Bacteroidota bacterium
AATCGTTCTGCTGCTCGCGCCATTTCTAAATAAGCAACTCCTGGTAAAACAGCTTGACCATTTACTTGATGATCGCACAAATAAAAGGCTTCTTTCTTCAATAAAACTTTATAGGCTTGACTCTCTAACGTCGAAATATTTCGATCAATCAAAGGATGTAACTTTTCTCTTGCTCTGATCTGAACAGAATTACTTAGCTTCATTCCTTTCTCAACAGGCAATCCATATCTTTGCTTTAAAAAGGGATACGTCGGCAAGCTAGTTTTTTGATGAATCCCTCCTTGATACAATAACTGCCAATCTAAATCGTAACCTTTAACATACAGGTTCGCCAAAGCTTCTAATTGTTTTCTGTAAGCACTACTATCCTTATGGATACTTTCTTTGAGTTTTTCTAAAGTTGTAATTAATACTTGTTCGTAGATCGCTACGTCATCTGGTTTTAAATTAGCATCTCCGCGAAAATATTTTTGTTTTTCTAATCTTTCTTTCAATTCTTCTCTATTTGCTACAACTAATGATACTCGGTGATTAAAATGACTTCGGCCTGTATTTAAAATATACGAAATGGCTTCTATATTTTGGTCATGATCTGTTTTCAGATAATTAATTAAATCAGCCATCTTTTGTTGCAATGACTCTTCGTGTTTAGCTGATAGTGTTATTAAATAATAAGGTTTATGTTGCTGCTTAGAAATGATCTGCTCAGGGCCTTCCTCTAGCACCACGTGCGCATTCGCTCCACCAAAACCAAATGAACTTATTCCTGCTATTCTCTTGTGTTTGGGCTGCCATGGTTTTGCCTGTCCTTCAGTTGGAATATAAAAAGGTGAATCTTTTAATTCAATAAAGGGGTTTAACGTATCAAAATTTGCCTGCGGTGGAATTTTTTTATGTTTCATCATTAATAATACTTTTATTATTCCTGCTATCCCTGCTGCTGCTTCCAAATGCCCTATATTGGCTTTTACAGCCCCTAATCCACAATAATTATTTTCTAAATCTGGATTTAATTCCTTAAACGCTTTCTTTAATCCATTTATTTCTATCGGATCTCCTAAACTCGTTCCTGTGCCATGTGTTTCTATATAACTTACTTCTTCAACTTTTATATTTCCTCTTTTATAAGCTTGAATGATTAATTCTGCCTGTGCACTTGGATTGGGCGCAGTTAATGTATTGACATGTCCTCCATGGTTTACACTGCTGCCTTTAATTACTCCATAAATATAATCTTTATCAGTTAATGCTTCATTCAATGGTTTTAAAATAATTACTCCAACCCCTTCTCCTCTTACATATCCATCAGCTTTTTCATCAAATGTTTTGCATCTGCCGTTTTCTGATAACATCCCTGCCTGATTAAATGATTCAAATAATCGGGGCGTTAATAAAGCATTTACTCCTCCTACTATCGCTAATTGACAATCATCATTTTGAATTGCCTGGACTGCCTGGTGTAATGCCACTAATGAGCTTGAACAGGCCGTATCTATTGCCTGACTAGGGCCTCTTAAATTCAATAAATATGATACTCTATTAGCTAATATACTTTGCGCATTCCCCGTCGATATATGTGCTTCATTTATATGAGCCTGACTTAATAAATCTGAATAATCATGGGTCGATACGCCTACATATAATCCTGTCTTATATTGAGAAAACACTTCTACCGGATACCCTGTGTCTTCCATAGACTTCCAAACTGTCTGTAGAAATATCCGTTGCTGCGGATCCATTAATTCCGCTTCCCGGGGAGATATATTAAAAAAGCCCGCATCAAATTTATCTATGTCTTCTATAAATCCTCCCCAGTTGGGTATTTTAATATTTTCAGCATTAAACCTTTCCTCCGGGATTTTACTTATTGCCACCGCTCCTTTCTCTATGTGCTTCCAAAAATCTTCCACATCTTTCGAACCAGGGAAAATTCCTGACATCCCTATTATCGCTATTTCTTTTCTTTCCAAAACATTGGAGGCTTCTATAGAAGATGAGAACGTACTGCGACGAATGACTTTTGAAGAAACGCTTTCCAACTGAGAAAAAGATAATTTCATATCTGCCACTTGCGTTGTAAGTTGATACTTTTCTAATAAAATTTCAGAGTGATTTTTAGACAGATAATCCGCAAGTTTTGCAATAGTAGAATATTCAAAAAATAAAGCAGGGGTTAATGCACTTAATCGATAGCTCTGTTTTAATTGATTGGATAATTCTGTTAAAGTTATCGAATCAAACCCATAGCTGGTTAATTCTTCGTCCTCATCTAATGCTTCCAAAGGAACTTTGAGTACTCTTTTTATCATCTCTTTTAATTCTTCTATACCTTTTTCCTTCAGTTTATTTTTCACATCATCATTTACCTCTAACTTCTTCCCTTCTGGCACATTATTTTTAGCAACACCTGCCCAAGATAATAATCGCTTTAATTTCGCTTTGTTTCCGTATGCAATCATCATTTGAGGTAAAGTTTGTTGTAAACTTTGATTCAAAGCTGATATCCCTTCAGCTGTCGGTAAAGTTTCCATCCCCAAAAATTGTTTCATATAAGTTTCTGTATTGCTGTCTACTTGCATGCCCCCGTTACTCCATAAGGGCCAATTTATACTTATTGTCTTACTGTCTTTTCTATGCTGTGATCGCCATTTTGCAAAGTCGTCTAAATAGGCATTTGCTGCTGCATAATCACTCTGGCCTGCATTACCCATGCAACTGGCTATTGAGGAGAACAAAATAAATATCTCTAAATTTTCATTTTCAGTTGACTTGTCTAAATTGATAACTCCTTTGATTTTAGGTAATAAAATTTTTTGGAAATTCGCTAGAGATTTAGTATGCAATAATTCATCCTGTATAGTGCCTGCACTATGAATCACACCAGTGATTTTTCCGAAATGTTGTTTAGCTTGGGATATCCAACTTTCAACTGCATTTGAATCAGCAACATCGCCAGATAAATAAATAACCTCTGAACCCAACTTTTCTAAAGTTTTAATTGCTTCTTCTTTTTTAGAATCGAATGGAGATCTACCCGTTAAAATTATTTTCGCTTGATAATTTTTAGCCAAATAATCTGCAAAGATAAATCCTAAGCCTCCTAACCCACCGGTAATTAAATAAACACCTTTTTCTTTCCAGGGTAGATCAGTATTCTCTTCTAATTTTTTTATCTCTTTATAACGTTCCACAAAACGTTTATTAGCTTCATATTTAACTGCGATCTCCTGGTCGCTTAATTCGTTATGTATTTTCTTCGCAATATCAGTAATATCATTATTTTTAACAGCTATTAATTTTAAATGGTAGTGAGGATGTTCTTGTAATAAGCTCTTAGCAAATCCTTTTAACATTACTTCTGGTCTTACTTCCATATTTTTATTTTCCGCTTGGACATATACTGTCAGAAAATAAAATGGCCCTTTTATTTTGGATTGCAATAACTTTTGAATCCATTTCACTTCGTCTAATTGCTCAAGATAATTTTCTACAGAAATATTTTCTCGAAACCAAATAAAATATTTGACATTAGTTTCTTCAATAGAATTTTGTATAAAAGAAATATTTGGCATTTCAATTTGTAAACTCACTAATATTTCTTCGTTATCACTAAACACAACAATTTTGTCTATATCATTTTCTGAAGATGGCTTTAATTCTGCTTCTTTCCAATATGGCTCAAAATAAACTACTCCAGTTTTTTTAGACTCAATGCTAGAAAACTCTCTGATAGTCAATCCTTCAATCTCAACACAGATTTCATGATTTTCATTTATCACTTGAAAATCAAATTTAAATGTTTTTTCTTTAGAGGATACACGATTCTTGACATACGCATATCCCACCTCAGGTAATACCTGATAATATTTCAAACTCTCTAAACCAAATGGTAATGCTAATTTATTTTCTTCATTAAAATTAATCGCCGCGGCTGTTTGCAACACTCCATCTAATATACCCGGATGTAAGCCAAATTGATCTTTTTCTCCATTCAGGTCTTCCGGCAAGTTAAAACAACTTAAAGCTTCTTGGCCATTTGTTTTAACCCATTCAATAGCCTGGAATGTTCTTCCATATTCCAAACCTATCTCTTTAAATTTTTGATATAAACTCTCTTTTGAAATAGTTTGCGTGAATTTCTCTGCAAGTTCTTTTATATTTGATAATTTTTTTGTTTCTTCTACTTTATTTCCAAAAACAATCTCTCCCTGACTATGAACAACAACTTCTTCTGCCTCTTCAGTAGATACTTCGTAGATTAGTTTGCTGGCTACCTGTTGATGATATAAATGAATTACCACTTCCTTTTCTTTTGAAATCACTATAGGTTGAGACCAAACCGCATGATTTATACCAATTACTAATTGGGAGGGGTTTGCTAAACATCCTGCTGCTCGCGCCATTTCTAAATAAGCAACTCCTGGTAAAACAGCTTGACCATTTACTTGATGATCGCACAAATAAAAGGCTTCTTTCTTCAATAAAACTTTATAGGCTTGACTCTCTAACGTCG
>JAJYDC010000082.1 GCA_021777835.1 Bacteroidota bacterium
ATAGTCAATCCCTGTTTTGTTTCTCCCTAAATGAGTATTATTTGGCTCAGGTTTATTATGTACTGTCTCTCTTTCAATTTGTGCAAACGGATGGTCTTTAATAACCGGTATCGGAATATTAATAAGTCTATTTATGTCTCTTAATTGTGATCTCTCATCTGCGTCGCAGAATGAAAGTGCGACTCCGCTTAAACCGGCTCTTCCGGTTCGTCCGATTCGGTGCACGTATGTTTCGGATACATCGGGCATTTCAAAATTTATTACGTGTGAAAGTTTATCAACATCAATTCCACGCGCTGCTATATCTGTCGCAACAAGTACTCTCGTTCTTTTTGACTTAAAATTATTCAACGCAGTCTGACGTGCATTCTGAGACTTATTCCCATGAATAGCTTCAGCATGAATTTTTGCGCTGTTCAAACTTTTTGTCACTTGATCTGCGCCATGCTTTGTGCGTGTAAAAACAAGCGCTGAATCAATTGCTTCGTTTTTTAATATATGAATCAGAAGGGCTTTCTTATCCGGCTTAGAAACAAAATAAACTCCCTGCTTAATAGCTTCAACTGCAGGAGATTCCGGAGTTACTTCAATTTTAACAGGATCTGACAAAATAGTCCGCGCAAACTTTACAATTTCCGGCGGCATTGTTGCCGAAAAAAACAATGATTGTCTTTTAACAGGCAGCTTTGCAATTATTTTTTTAATATCATTTATAAAGCCCATATCAAGCATACGGTCAGCTTCATCAAGAACAAATAATTTTATATCCTTTAGAGAAATATAATTTTGATTCATAAGGTCGAGCAGTCTGCCGGGGGTTGCGATAAGAATGTCAACGCCATTCCTTAAGATGTCGGTTTGTCTTGTTTGTGAAACTCCTCCGAAAACAACCGTGCTCTTAAGACCCGTATATTTTCCGTAAGTTCTAAAGCTTTCTTCGATTTGTACGGCAAGTTCTCTTGTTGGAGTAAGTATTAAAGATTTAATAGTTCTCCTAAATTTGCCGGTAGGCATTTCGGCATACAGAATCTGAAGAATAGGGGCGGCAAAGGCGGCGGTTTTACCTGTTCCGGTTTGAGCGCAGCCGAGTATATCTTTTCTCTCTAAAATAACAGGGATTGCTTGATTTTGGATAGGGGTTGGATGAATATAACCTTCTTCAGCTAATGCTTTTTGTATTGGCTTTATAAGGTTTAATTTTTCGAATGACATTAAATTAGTCTTTCTTTTTAAGACCGGCGGGTAAAAAATTTCTTATGTTTTAAATCAACGGTCGGGTTATTGAATATTGCATTAAGACAAGCAGGCAACAAAATTTTTCTGAGGCAAACTTTTCATAACTACGTAACAAAGATATGACAATTAAACCAGAACTCAAACAGAAGCTGGTGTTCTGAAATATAGTTGTGTCCAATCTAAGGAGGGTCTCTTCCCGCATACGGAATAAATCTTCGAAGAAATATCCCATTTTTATTTTCGGATGTCGAGCTTGCTTATGGGATTTCTCCTCCCTATCGGTCGTCGAAGTAGTTATGTTTAAAAGGCAAATCAATAAAAATAGAGAAATAAAAGATTTGAGTAAGTAGTGTAGATAATAACAAAAAAGAGCATCCCTTCATAAGTTTATAAGTAAAACCAAATACAAAATAAACCATTTGCCGAAGGCAAAGAAAGGACGCTCTTATGAATAGTGAAAATAAAATATTGAACTTCAATAATCAACAGTTTTATGTTGGCATAGACGTACATAAAAAAAACTGGAAAGTGACAATCAGAACCGGAGGGATGCCATTGAAGACGTATTCAATGGATGCATCACCAGAACAGCTGAGCAGACATATGCAAGAGAAATATCCTGGCGGACAATACAACAGTGTTTATGAGGCAGGATTCAGCGGTTACTGGACACACCGCCAGTTGATAGAATTGGGATTCAAGAATATAATAGTATCCCCCAACGAGGTGCCCACTAACGGCAAAGAAAAGTCACATAAGACAGATAGTATTGATTCCAGAAAATTAGCCAGGGAATTGGAGAATGGTTCAATCCATTGCATATATATACCGAGTCAGCTAAATCAAGAGCTAAGGTCACTGGTACGCATGAGATATCAGCTAATGAAAAGTAGTGCGAGATTGAAGAATCAAATAAAGAGTTACCTAAATTTCTACGGTCATATAATCCCGGAGAACTATGAGACAAAACATTGGTCAGGAATATTTATAAATCATTTGAGATCACTCAGTTTTCAGTACGAAATGGGCAAAGAGCAGTTGGATATATATTTGAGCGACTTAACGGAAAAAAGGAAACTGATATTAAAGACAATTACTAGGATAAGGCATTATTGTCAGGCTCATGGATTTGAGAAAGATATACAGATATTGATGACAGTCCCGGGTATAGGATTTATAACGGCGGTAACCATATATGCAGAGCTGATGGATATAAAACGCTTTAGGACATTAGATACTCTGGCAAACTATGTAGGACTGACTCCGGCTGTCCACTCAAGTGGAGAAAAAGAGCATACTCTAGGATTGAAGATGCAGCACAATAAGTATTTAAGGAACTTGCTGATAGAAGCCTCTTGGATAGCGGTAAGAAATGATCCGGCTATGACAGCAAGTTATAACGAATACATAAGAAGGATGAGTAAACAAAAAGCTATAATAAGAATAGCAAAAAAACTTCTAAACAGAATAAAAACTGTTTGGACGGAAAACAAAGCATATGTTTGTTCTGTAGTTAAGTGAAGAATTAAATTAAAAATTAAACAATAAATACAAAATTAAATATCGATCAATAATTTATTTTCCTTGCTGACCATTGGTTGTCATTTGTCCCAGATAAAGGGATTTGTCGAAGTTTGTGGCAGCAAGATTATATTTTAATTTATACTTCTTGCGGCCTAAGAAAATATTTCCCATCAAAGAAGAATTCTTAGAAAGTCCGTTTATAACAGTTTGAAATTATTTTTTTGATATTTAATAGAAAGGTTTTGCCCAAACAAAACACGGGAAGGGATAAACTATTTAATTAGTTCTCTTAAGGTTTATCTCTTTCCAATTACTAGAACAAAATATTATGAAGGTAAATGCGGCTCTCTGCTTTTTACTTGACTTTTAACATAACAATGACAACTATTTTATTTTGTGGCATATTGAAGGAGCTTGCCTACCTGCAGGCAGGGCCGGATTCGAAATGACAAATATTAAAACATTTTTCATTTGTTTATTTAAATAAAGTATTATATTATTGGAAAGTTAATTGTGCAGAATTTCCTTTTAGAGTAATGGGATGTCGGAATAATGTAAAAAGTAGTCTTTCCCATCACTATATTTCCTCAAAGGTTATATAACATGAGTAATAACTATATTCCTTAGTAAAATTTGAGATAAAAATAAATAATATATTTAATTGTTATTCTAATTTTTAAGTCAGTTCTAAATTATTATCCAAGGAGGATGCATGTTAAATTTTACGAAACAATTCGGCAGTCTGCGACTCAGCGGATTAACTTTCCTGATGGCATTCTTGCTCATAGGAGTTTTAGGCTTTTCAACTACCTATAGTCAAATAAAAGTTGACACACTTGGCGCTCAGGCAAAACTTGTTGTGAATCTTGCGAATAAAAGTGTGCAAGATTCTATAGTCATGCCGACTTTTAAAATTGGTGTCAATGATACACTTCATTCCGGCGAAAGCGATACAATTGTGACTATCTTCAACACTGGTCATTTCGGCTTTGCTAATAGGGGACCTTATAGCATAATAGTAAACGGAGCTATTCAAGCAGATAGCGCTCGTGTTAGTTCTACCGGGGACTCGCTGCTTATCAAAATTACAGGACCCGTCGGATATGGCGATCGGGATACACTCACTGTTGCTGGAGTTTATATTAAAGCCATTAGGACAGTAGCTACTAGTGATAGCCAAACCACTGATAATCTACTATTTGCTCGCGATAGTAGTGGGACGCTTGTCAAGGCAGGGCATTTGGGTACAAGGTTTGTGCTTCTACCTGGTTCTATTTACAATTTTACAATATTAAGTCAACCGTTGCCCAATCCTGTTGTAGCCGGAAGCGCTATTTCGGCGACTTTAAGCTTTACTGACAAGTTTGGTAATGTTCCAAATGACACTGCTACAAGCATTGGGGTTGCTGCAGTTTTAGCCGGTACTAATACGCCTGGAAATGGTACACTCGCAGGTACAGCTACTATAACTAAAACAGCTACAATAGGAGCCCCCGGCGTTGATACATATGCATGGACAGCATTAACTTATACAAGGGCAGAAAATATTAATCTT
>JAJYDC010000042.1 GCA_021777835.1 Bacteroidota bacterium
CCAGCTATAATTGGTCCGATAATAAATGCTATCCCGAAAACCGCTCCGATTAATCCTAATGCGCTTCCTCTTTTTTCCTGCGGAAAGGTATCTCCGATAACTGCGCTTGCAACTGGAAAAATTCCTCCTGAACCAAAACCTTGAATTGCTCTTCCAAGAAGAAGCACTGAAAAGTTAGGAGATATTGCAACTATTAATGAGCCTGCTGCAAACAAAACAATATCAATTATATAAATTGAACGTCTTCCTATAGTATCGGCAAGTTTTGCCATCAAAGGTGTTCCCACAAGATTAAACAGCACATAAATTGAAAAAATCCATGCTGCTGCCCGTTCATCTATATTAAATTGTTTTTGAATTGCAGGAAGTGCCGGACCAACTATGGCAATATCCAGCGCTGCCATTAGAACCCCGGTAAATAATAGTCCTAATAATTTATTCCTATTTCTTGAATCGCTAAAATCCATTATTTAACTCACTATCCTTCTTTTACGAAATATAAATTTTACTTTATGATAGGATAACATTAGAAAGAAAAAGGATTCTCCCTGTTGCCTATAAAGTCGGGTCTGTATGTTTCGAAACTTTCCATTTCTTGTGTAAAAACATTTTCAAAACCATACTTATCTAATAATCTTAAAACTCTGTTATATTCAGATTCTCTAATTGTTCTGTCTATCAAAATATCCTTCTTCGCGTTAAAAGCCGGAAAGTATTGAGACATAATTGAAAGGTGAACTTTGTTGCTTAGCTCATTCGCGATAAATTTCAATACTTCCTCAGTCTCTGATAAATCATTCGGCAGAACCAAATGGCGAATAATTAATCCTCTTACCATAATTCCTTCTTCATATATCACTTCGTCGCCAATCTGGCGATACATCTCTTTTAGTGCCAATTTAGCTTTTGAAAAATAATCACCTACCTTAGAATATTTTTTTGCATATTCTTCATTTCCGTACTTGCAGTCAGGAAGATAAATATCGACTACGCCATCATAAAGCTTTAGCATATCAACAGAATCATATCCGTTGGTGTTATAAATTATAGGGAGATGTAATCCACGTCCAGCAGCTATTTCTATCGACTTTAATATTTGTGATGAAAAATGCGAAGGTGAAACTAATCCGATATTGTGACATTGTTTTTCCTGAAGTTCCAACATAATGTCGGCCAATCTTTCGAAGCTAACTTGATTCTTAATTTCAGATTTCCAATTTTGGCTAATATCAGAATTCTGACAGTAAACACATTTAAGATTACAATTACCAAAGAAAATATTTCCTGCTCCGCATGATCCGCTCAAAACAGGTTCTTCGCCAAAATGAGGAGTATAAGTAGAAACGATAGGTAAATAACCACTTAAGCATTTCCCATATTCTTCTTTTGTCCTGTCAACAAGACAATTACTTGGGCAGTTGGTACAAGACGTTAGTATTTTATCCATTAGTAATGCACGTCTTTTAAGCTCACCCGTATAAAATAATTTTATGTATGAAGGTTCAAAATTCATAAATGTTTAAGCGTTACCTTGAAAATTCTAATATGTAAAAATAAGGAAAACGCAGATAGGAATTGTGCTTTAAAATCAAACTTGTCATTGGGGACTAAATATTGAATTATAGAGGAATACCACCCCCCTATTTATGTAGTAAATATGAGATTTGTTGACTCTTACAGGTTCAAATCACTTCATTTGGATAGTGGTATAATCAGAAACAATTTTTTAGGTTAATTAGACGGATAATGTGTAAGACCGAGATTTGATTAATAAATCAATGCTAAATTAACTCATTAAAAATGCTTATTACAGCAGTCTTAATATAAATTACAGGAGACTATTATGAAGATAAATTTACAATCTAAATTATTTTACTTATTTAAAAGAGGACTTTTTGTTTTCACATTCAGTATAATAATTACATCAAAACTCTTTTCTCAATATGCTCCCGGAGATTCAGACGCGATTCCGGTTTATTTTATGTTCACGCACACATTAGCCCCGGGTGATTCAGGTGTAGGACTTAATGGAGCATTTAACAGTTGGACGAACGGAGTTTTCAAAATGCAGCAAGTTTCGCCCGGTTTTTGGACAACTACAATACAAGTACTTCCTCTTGGATATGAATATAAATTTGTAACTTATAATGATACAGTCGGACAGAATGGAGTAATTAATTATTATTCTGACCCGCTTAATCCCAAGATTAGTTCGAATTTTAATAATTCAGTTATTAATGTTAAAAGTCCGATGATTTATTATTTTTTGCCGATGACTGGAACAACCACTATAAATACAAAGCCAGTAATTAGAGCTAACATTTCTTGGGCAAATAAAGCTAAACTTGATCTATCGAAAATGGTTTTTTCGGTAGATGGTTCGACAATTCCAAATCCGCAACAATATTTTGATACTACAACTAGAGTGCTGTCATATACACCTCCAATTTCAATGTCTGCTGCCAGTCATTCAGCTTATTTACTAGTATATACAACCTCGGGTGACTCGACCTCATTGACAACAACATTCAAAGTGAGTGGCAGCAGTATTCTTGCGGCTCCCTATACTTTTCAATTTGATTCGAAAAGTCCAAACTTCAAATTCCTTGGGACGATATCGAATGTTTCTGTAAAATCATCATTTAATTCATTTGGAGCAGATCCATTAGTTGATACAACCGGAAGTGGGATTTATTCTTTTAAGACAAATCTTACTCTCGGAGAATCGTTCGAATATGTTTACGTAATCAATGGTGGGCTCTACACAAACGACCCAGACAATCCCAATTTGTCTGTTAACCATGAGACGATAGCTACTGCAGTAGTTGATTCACTGCCAAGGTTCGGCAGTCTTTCTGCAGCATCCGGGAAAATATTTAAATATCCCGTTTCATCAGTTAGCATTTCAACTTCTTTAATGCAAAGCGACTTAAAAGGGTATCTTGATTTTTCATCTGTATATGCTACAGTTGACGGGGTTGGGACAGCAATATCCAGAACCTATTCCGGGACACAAATAAATATTAGTTTATCGATTGCAAATCCGTCAATAGGGAGGCACGTAGTAAGATTTTTTGGAAAAGACTTGTCTGGAAAAGAAGCACCACCGGCTACTTATGTTTTCGGCGTTTATCCTCCTGATAGCGGGTATCATTATGTAGATGGTGATAACGATGATATTGGTCCGGGCACGTATACTTATCCTATAGGTGTTGATTCCGGGTCAGCTGATATAAAATCAATCGGCGTAACAGCTACGCCAGGTAAAGACTCGTTAATAATTTCGATTAAAATGGGAAAGGTTTCGGGATATACAAGAGTAGGATTCGGAATAGTTAATACATTAGATGGGAGTTATGTAGAAGCTCCGCAAAATATTAATCTTAAAATCCCAGAGTGGAACGGAAGAGGTGTATTTGCAGTTCTGTCAGCTCCAAATTCCGCATACTATGATTCTTCCTCAGAAAATACATTATATACATCACGAGTTCCACTAGAATCATCTATGAAAATTAAGTTAGACTCAGCAGCAGAAGTTAATGGTGTCTTAAAATTTAAACTTCCGCTACAGTTGCTTCAGAACATAATGGGAACATACAACAAGGCTTGGTACTTCGGTGCATATTCCTACCTAAAAGATCAAAACGGGCCGATAAACCCTGGGCCTAAAGAAGCTGGGCAAGGTTATCCTAATAATCCACTAGTTTATGACGTTGCATTCTTTTCTGATTCTCAAAATCAGGCAAGGATATTAGCAAATTACAGTTCAAGTTCACAAATAGGCGGACCTACAGAAGCAGTAATAGGAAGTGATCAGCGAGGTTATGGCGCTATTATGCCGACCGATATTGATTCGCTTTTAGGTCAAGCTCCAGTAGTTCAAATTTATGCAAACGGAGGTCCTCTTTATTATGACACAGTTTCAGTGTACGGTTATCTAGCAGAACCACCTGGTTCAACTATTAATTTAAAAGTCAACGATTCTTCTTATACTTCGACGACAAGTTCGAATCAATTATTTCATTTTCTAGTTAAACTGAATGAAGGAAATAATAATATTACAGCTACTGCACCCTTTGGCAGTAATGGAATTAGCAGCAGCCAAACTGTAGTTTATAATTACATTGTCAGTCATATACCAGTTGTTAAAATAAATACCTCTGTTTACCAAAATACAGTTACTATGAATGGTGACAGCAGCTTCGATCCTAATGGAACATCATTAAATTACTATTGGACTCAAGATGCGGGAAATCCCTCTCAAATAAATTTATCTAATCCAACTAGTCAGACAATTACATTTGCAGCACCATCAGCAAAAGGAGAGTATTATTTCACATTGAAAGCCGCTAACTCAGCACAGGATACTGGTTGGGCAAGAAGTGTTTTTATCGTTGGCGATTCCGCTTATTGTCCTAACATGACTGATTGGCGTCCGGCCTGGGTAGACAGTGCAGTAATTTATTGTGTCTTTCTCAGAACACTAAGCTCCTCCGGGACTATCAATGCTCTTACGTCTCAGCTGCAGCAACTACAGAGTCTTGGTGTGAACTGTATTTGGCTGCTTCCAATTCACCCAACTACCGGGAATCTTGGACCGGATAATCCAGGCTATGCAATTACGGATTATTATGGAATACTTCCGCAATACGGTACATTAGCTGATTTTAAGAATCTTGTGCACACTGCGCATCAATATGGGATACGAGTTATTATGGACTACGTAGTTAATCATACTTCAGACCTGCATCCTTTTATGCTAGATGCTAACAAATACAAGCAATACTCTCCATATTACCCTTTCTATGAATGGGATCAAAATAACAACTATGAGTATTATGCAACCTGGGTAGATTTACCTTCTATAAATTATGAGGCTGCTTCTACAAGACAGTACCTATTGCGTATGGCGAAATATTGGCTAGAAAATTTTAATATTGACGGCTTCAGATGCGATGTAGCCTGGGGTGTAAATGATCTACGTCCTTCAGGGCCCGCTTTTTGGCAAGCATTCCGTTCGCAGCTTAAGGCTATTAAGCCTGATATCTTTTTACTCGGAGAGGCAGATGCCTCAAAGCCACAATATTTTAATGCTAAGTTTGATGCTGCTTATGATTGGAATTGGTTTGCGCAGATGAAGGGTATGTTTAACGGAACGGGCAACATAAATCAGCTTGATTCTGCGACTGATTTCTATCTTAATAATAATCAATTCCCTCCGAATGCTACACAGTTCAGGTATTTGGAGAATCAAGACGAGCAAAGATTTATCAACCAGTTCGGGATAGCAGATACTAAAACAGCTGCCGATCTTTTATTAACAGCACCGGGCGTACCTGAATTATATGCGGGTCAGGAAGTTGGTGAACTTACATATCGCGGTAATATAAATTGGGCTGACCCATATGATCTTCGTCCTTTTTATACTAAGCTGATTAATATAAGAAAAGATAATCCCGCTCTTACAAGAGGGGATTACCTGCGTATTAACAATACAACTCCCACACAAGTGTATTCTTACTTAAGGACTAGCGGGAACAACAACGTTATAGTGAATATCAATTTTAGTTCTTCTTCCCAAACCACAAATATTTCAGTTCCGCTTAATAAGCTGTCATTTGATTCTGCATCAACATATTATCTTAATGATGAGTTAAACCATATATCTTATCCGGTTTCAGGAACTGCTTTGAGAAATTACCAGACAACGTTACCTGCAACAAGTGCACAGATTCTAGTATTATCAAATACTCAATTAACCGAGGTAAAAGAAGATCCTAAAAACATTCCAACATCATTTACTCTATATCAGAATTACCCTAATCCATTTAATCCTTCTACTGTGATTAGATTTGCTCTGCCTTTTGATAGCAAAGTGAAATTGGATATCTATAATATACTTGGGCAGCGTATTGCAGAGTTAATTAACAATGCAGAAAATGCCGGTTACCATGAGGTTGTTTGGAACGCCGCAAATCTTGCGTCCGGTGTTTACATTTATAGAATTGAAGCAACATCAAATTCAGGTAGAAATATATACTCAGACGTAAAGAAGATGGTTATGATTAAATAATTCTTATCAGAGATGTCATCGTTTAGGGGAAGATGACATCTCTGATTTCTAAATTAGTGTTTTTGGCAATGTAAAATAGAACAGGCTGCCATTTCCCACTTCACTTTCAACTCCTGCCTCGCCTCCGAGTTTATCAATAATTCTTTTTACTATTGAAAGACCTAAACCATTGCCCTGAGCACGAAATTCGTGAAGGCGAGTAAAATTTGTAAAAAGCAGTGGGATTTGTTCTTTGGTTAGCCCATTACCGTTATCCCGTACCCAATAGCGAATTCTCCCGGAGTTTTCATCTGATCCTAGTTCTATAATTGGCGGAGTACCCCCGTATTTAATAGCATTGATTATATAATTAATCCATACTTCTTCAAGCCATGGAGCATAGGAGACGCAACTAAGCCAATTATCAGGGGAAATAATGACGGATTTAGATTGTCTTATTTCATTGCTTAAACGATTTAGAACATTTGAAACTATAATACTCATATCAATATTACTTGTTTTAACTTCATCCATCTTACGAACGCTAGCCAGCAATAGGAGTTCGTTTATAATGCTAGTCATTTTCAATGCGCTTCTTGACACGATATTAGTCATTTCATTGATTTCGCCGAAAGTCATCTCTTTAAAATTATCTTGAAGTTGTTGAATTGCGCCATAGACAACATTTACAGGATTTTTTAGATCATGAGCAACTGTATGTGCAAAAGCATCAAGTTCTTCATTGCTAGCTTCAAGTTCGGCGGTATATTTTCGCAGGTCATCCTCGTTTTGTTTCCGTTCTGTAATATCCAGAAAAGACCCTACAATGCTTTCCGGTTTTTCGTCTATATCAAATTGCACTTGCCCGATGGATTGGACATATCTAATTGAGCCATCCGGCTTAACTATTCGTTTTTCAATATCATATTTATTTCCCGTATCAATCGCGACAGAGACCAACTCAATAGCCCTTTGTCTATCTTCCGGATGAGTAATTCTAAATATATTTTCTATACTTGGCTTTACGGTACCTGGTTTAATTC
Organism: Bacteroidota bacterium; assembly: GCA_021777835.1. GTDB lineage: Bacteria > Bacteroidota > Ignavibacteria > Ignavibacteriales > Ignavibacteriaceae > FEN-1297. Next base: position 7,096 of record JAJYDC010000042.1, read on the forward strand.
CGCATATTCTGAAGAATTCATCGGACCATACAGTTTCACGAGTAGAAATATTCATTTTCCAGCTTCCAAAGTGAGCCATCTCTTCGGCTTTTGACATTCTCGCTTGACTATCGATAAGTGCTCTTTCTGCTTTTCTTTTTTCTTTATCTACAGTTTCAAGTTCTGAAAGGCGCTTGTATAATCCATCAAGCTCTTTTGCTAGCTGTTCTGCTGAATTTATTTTCTTATCCATTTATATGTCGACCTTTTAGGGGAAGGAATTATAGCTTTTATAAAAAATTGTCGAAAGTATTAATCTTGTGCTGGAAATTACTTCGTTTGTTTTTTGCTTACCATTTTTAAATAGAAGAATTTTATCTTTACACCTAAATTAATAAAATATTTAAGGATTAAAATGGAAGAAAAAAAGCAGCGAGATCCAAGAATGCATTCTGCTGAGCATATTTTGAACCAAACCATGGTAAGAATGTTTAACCGGGGTCGTTCATTCAGTGCCCATATTGAAAAAAGGAAATCCAAATGCGATTATTATTTCGATAGAAATTTAACCGAAAGCGAAGCAAAGGAAATAGAAAATAAAGTCAACGAAGTAATTATAAGTGACCTAGTTGTGAAAGAAGAGTTTTTAGAAAGAGAAGAAGCATCTAAATATTTTAAGCTTGAGAGACTGCCCGAAGAAGTAGGAGATAGAATTAGAATAATAAAAATAGGCAACTATGATGCCTGCCCGTGCAGCGGGATACATGTTAAGTCCACAAAGGAAATCGGGAAATTCAAATTTCTTTCTTCAAGTTTTGATAATGGGGTGCTGCGGTTAAGATTTAAGCTAGATAATTAGTAGTTGCTTAAACTCTAATTTGAGTATTATTAAACACTAAAGAGAATTCAGGTTGATAAGATTGCGGTTCTTGAAAATTATTACCGGCAGGCAATATTGCCCGCCGGTAAATAAATAGAGATAATGTGAAGAGCTAATTATTATCCGTTTTTTCTTCTACAATTTTACCTGTTTTAAGTTCATCACTTAGTCTTGTTGCTTTGTATAGATCCTTTATTGCCTCAAGCATGCCGGCTGAATGAACTGCAACTGTTCTGTTGGTTTCTGTAGTGAAAATAAAGTTACCTGGCAGACTTTCGATGTTGCCGTCAAATGCTAATCCAACGATTTGCGCTTTTTCATTTATAACAGGGCTGCCTGAATTTCCACCGATAATATCATTTGTAGAAACAAAGTCCATGGGCGTTTCAAGCTTGAAATCAGCCGGAGGATTTTGCCATTCTTTGGGTAATTCATAAGGATACTTCTTGTCGAAAGAATAATATCTATTGTATAAGCCATAGAATGTAGTAAACGGCGGAGCAATTGTTCCGTTGTATGGATAGCCTTTTACAACGCCGTCGGAGATTCTTAAAGTAAATGTAGCATCTGGCGGAATAGAGGTACCATAAACATCAAACAAGGCTTTGCCAAGTTCCTGAGAATAAGTAGTTTCATCAGAAGTTATAGATTTGACTTTTTTGTCGAGTTCATCCCTTGTGTTCTTAGAGTGAACAACAAAATAAATAAAAGGGTCTGAAGAGTTAAGGATTGCATCTGCTCCTTGTTTAGCAACATCTTCAAATTTGCTTGGGCTAGTTAGAATTGAATTACCAAGCATATAATCAACAGCTTCGTAACCTCTTCGACCAGCTGTCATTTCTTTTACATTAACGTCACTTGTTCCTAAGTATCTGATCATACGGTCAATTTGGTCTTTAAGCATTTCTCTGTCCATTGCTTTATCGAATTCGGCAGGGACAATTTCATTAATAGTAGAATCAAGTTCCGCTCCCTTATATTGTTCAGATCGCTGGGCTTCAGGAAGTTTCAATTCATTTGCTAATTTTACAGCTTGTTCTGCAAAGATAAAATATTTAGAACTTAAGAAAGGATTAAGAGTAAGAGCAAAGGATTTATTCGATACCTTTCTTAATTCATTTTGTGTAGTTGCAATTTTATCCCAAAGATCGCCGTATTTCGCTTTTAGATCCGGTTTAGCATCAACTGCATCCTTGAAGTTTTTTTCGAAGTCAATTTTCTTTTGCATTAAAATAGGGTCGCGTAGTCCCTTAAGCATACCGGTATAAGCTTTTTGAGAGTTAGAGAATCCGAATAATCTATTTTGAAGTTCAGCTTTTCTTTCCGGATGTTCTGCAATGACTTTGGAGTATACATTAATAAGTTCGTCAAGCAAATCTAGAGTGCGCGGATATTGAATATCTCTCATATATTCCAGCTGAGAAACAGTCTTTAGACGGTCAGTATGACCTGGGTTTCCAACCACAAAAACAGGTTCGCCAGGTTCTGCGCCTTGCGGGCTCCAATGGAAATAGTGTTCTGTCTTCAAGGGTTTTCCGTTTTCGTAAACTCTAAAGAAATTGCAATCTAAATCATAACGCGGATAAGTGAAGTTATCATTATCTCCTCCAAAATATCCTAAAGAAGCTTCAGGGGAAAAAACTAAGCGCACGTCAGTATATCTTTTATAGCCATAAAGTGAATATTTTCCGCCATTAAACAGTTTAACTACTTGCATTCTTAGTTTTGTAGCATCTCCTTCTTTCTTTTCAATTTCACTAATTGCCTTTTTTTCATTGGCTACCTTTTCTTCAGGAGTTTTGCCTGAATCAATAGCAGATTGAATATCAGAAGTAATATCTTTAATCATAACTAATTGGTCAACATACAAGCCCGGAACGGGTCTTTCATCTGCTAGAGTTTTTGCATAAAAGCCATTGTCGAAAAGATCTTCGCCTTTTTTAGTAACCTCAGCTACACTTTCCCGTCCGCAATGATGATTAGTCATTACTAAACCGTCAGCAGAAACGAATGAAGCAGAGCAATAATTTGCAAATCTTAAAGCAGACATACGAACATTATCAAGCCACTTATCAGAGGGATCAAAGTTATATTCTTTCTCAAAGTATGCTTTTGGGGGATAATCGAATGTCCACATTTTACCCGTATCATACTTTCCAGCTTTTACCGTATCGAGATTAAGCCAGCTTTCATTTCCTTGAGCAGAGGCTTGCCCCCTCTGTATGTGTCGCGTTGAAGAGCAGCCTGCAATAAACAGGAACGCTGCAACAGCAAAGAGACTTAGGAATTTTGAGTAGTTTGTTTTTTTCATCTGTAATCCTATAATGTTATTAAAGATTTAATTATAGCTAAACTTAGTGAGCAAATTTAGAATTTGGGTATGATAAATCAAATGGGGTCTTGAAGGGAAAAAAGTCGATGGTTTGAAGATAAATAGCATAAAAAGGAAAATATTCATTAAGTAAAAATTATTATTTGAAGCAAAATAAAATCTTTTACTTGATTGGGCAATTAGGTCGTCAAATAATAAAACCGACTATCACATTTTTATTGATGACACAAATACTGCTTACCTTAGGAAATAAGGTTGTAAATTAGAGACTTATGCCCTAAGTGACTTTAAAAAGCAGGCGGATAAGTTACTGGTTTAGAGTAACTTAAATATAAGAATCCGGCTGATATAACGGTTCAATTTCCCACTCGTCTTCAATTGTTCCGACACAATGCGAGCATTTAGGAACGCTGAACACCACTTTTTCTTCGCTTGGGTTAGCTCTAACGAAATTCAAAATAGTTTTGCAACTAGAGCACTGAACTATGTGGGAGGTGGTAGTTTTTGCACTGCAATCAGGGCAAATAAAACCTAACTCACCAGGTGTTTCTTCAGGATGAACCAGAAAGATCGAGTTGCATTTTGAATTATTGCATTTAGCGAAGTGCCATTTTACTGTATCATTAGTTGCGATAATTAACTCCCTAAATATTTTTCGGGTAAACATATAAAGTTGAAAAGTAAAAGTCCATTGAAAAATAATTCTCTTATATATTTTCTCCTTAATTGAAACATAGGAAAAAATTCATAATTTTACCGGACTAAATTACCAAATTGATATAGCTAATAAAATACTCAATAAATTCCTTGACAGATTATTGAGTTTGATTTATGGAAAATTATTAATGGAGTATTACATATGGAAAAAATAAACTGCTTTAAGGCTTATGATATAAGAGGAAAAGTGCCGTCTGAGTTAAACGTTGAGCTTGCATATAAAATAGGTGTAGCGTTTACAAAATTAACTAATGCAAATAAGGTTGTAGTTGGTCATGATGTGCGTAAATCTTCAGAATCTATTTCTCAAGCCTTAGTTAAAGGATTGACTGATTCGGGAGTAGATGTAATTGATATTGGTATCTGCGGGACAGAAATGATATACTTTGGCACTCCCGCTTTTGATGCAGACGGTGGTATAATGATTACCGCGAGTCATAATCCGCCGGAGTATAACGGCATGAAATTCGTTAAGAAAGGATCTGTCCCGGTAGGTTACGATACGGGTTTGCAGGAAATTGAACAGATGATTCTTAAAAATGATTTAAGTGTTCAAAAGACAAGACAAGGGGAGACAACAAATCGGGATATTATGCCTGAGTTCATTAATAATCTAAAAAAATTCTACAAAAGAGAGAAGATCAAACAGCTTAAAGTTGTAGTAAATGCAGGAAACGGTTGTGCGGGGCTAGCTCTTGATGCAATAGAAAAAGACCTTCCTATTAAGATGATAAAGATATTTAATGAGCCGGATTCAAACTTTCCAAATGGCGTTCCAAATCCGCTATTACCGGAAAATAGAAAGGCAACAATCGACGCAGTAATTTCAAATAAAGCCGATTTAGGGGTAGCCTGGGACGGGGATTATGACAGATGCTTCTTTTTTGATGAAAAGGGAAATTTTATTGAAGGTTATTATATAGTAGGACTTCTATCTAAATCAATACTTAGGACTAGTCCCGGAGAAAACATAGTTCATGATCCAAGACTGGTATGGAATACGGTAGAGGTTGTGGAAAGAAGTGGGGGCAATCCGGTACTTTCAAAAAGCGGTCATGCATTTATAAAGCAGAAGATGCGTGAAGTGAATGCAGTGTATGGCGGTGAGATGTCTGCACATCATTATTTCAGAGACAATGCATATTCAGACAGTGGAATGATTCCTTTCTTGTTGGCACTTCAATTAATTTCGGAAGAGAATAAACCATTGTCGTCGTTAGTTGAAGAAATGATCGAAAAATATCCATGTTCAGGTGAAATAAATTCAACCATAGAGAAACCTGCTGAAAAAATAAAGGAAATTGAAAAGAAGTATGCAGGAGGCAAAGCAGATTACCTAGACGGCGCAAGTATTGAGTTTGATAATTGGCGTTTTAATTTAAGAATATCTAATACCGAACCTATAATAAGGTTAAACGTTGAAAGTCGCGGTGATATTAAATTGATGGAAGAAAAGACTGAAGAATTGCTTAACATGATAAGATCATAAGGTCGAAAGAGACTTTTTGCCTTAAAGAGTCATAATAATTAAAGTTGTAAGAGTTGTTTATTTAGCTTAAATTGTAATGCAAAGAATTAGAATCCAGGATAAAAAGCAATTAAACATTCCTTATGTTTACCAAATTTGTTCAGTAAGATTGTTTCTCCTTTTTTTCAATGCTTGCTAATTCTTATAAATTATTAACAAATTATTTTTTTAGGAGTCAACATGAACATTTTTGTAGGCAATTTATCTCGGGACGTTACCGACGATGATTTGAAAGAGCTTTTCGCCAATTACGGACAAGTAAAAAGCGCAAAGGTAATTAGAGATATGTTTAGCCAAGAATCGAAAGGCTTTGGATTTGTAGAAATGCCAGGTCTATCAGAAGCTCAAAAAGCAATGGATGAACTAAACACTAAAGACCTTAAAGGCAAGAAAATTACCGTAAATGAAGCAAGACCTCGCAACGGTGAAAGACGCGGCGGAAGCGGCGGCGGCGGAAACAATCGTCGAGGCGGCAGCAGTAGTAGCGGTGGCGGGAACAGAGGCGGAAGCGGCGGCGGAAGACGCTGGTAATTCCTTATTTTTAATCCCCGGCTTTTAATCCGGGGATTTTTTTGAAAAATATCTATTTGAATTAAATATTCTCTTCATATATTACATACCATAAAAAAATTTTCTTAAGTAAATGGAAATATTTTTCTAACCTATCTATCGGCTGATTATTAAGATGTTGTCATTCAATAAAATTAGTACTTTAGATTCTCATCACAGGTCGGCTATTGCAATATTAATTTCAGCACTATTTTTATTCATATTGCAAAGAGCTTTGGCAATTTCAAACCTTATAACATTTTGTTGGGATGTATTTGCTGTTATAAATTTGATATTAAGTTGGATTTCAATATCAACCACTGAGATACATCAAATTAGGCAAACCGCAAAAAAACAAGACTCCAGCCGTACTACAATTTTCACATTTGTTATAATAGCGGCTTGTATGAGTCTATTTGCTGTGGGGTTTGTGCTAGTGTCGGGAAAAGGACTTCCCGGAAGCATATTGACTTTACATATCTTACTAGCAGTTGTATCAGTAGTATGTTCTTGGTTCTTAATACACACATTATTTGCACTCCGCTATGCGCATATATATTACGGAGATAAAAATATTCGAGATAAAGAAGACAAAGACGGCGGTTTGGACTTTCCGGAGGAAAAGGAACCTGATTATATGGACTTTGCATATTTTTCGTTCGTTATCGGTATGACCTGTCAAGTCTCGGATGTTCAAGTTACCTCTAAAAGGATGCGGCGAATAGTCTTACTTCATGGAATACTTTCATTTGCTTTTAATACAGCAATTCTTGCCCTAATCATAAATATAATTGCCAGTTTAATTTAAACTAACGTTAAATACGTAATTCGAAAATCGGTATAGATAAGTCAATTTAAAACTTTATGAAAGGCTAGTATGGAGAAAGCGCAAGCGATTTCAACAGAGACTAAAGATTTTAAAAGGGAACTTGGTTTACTTGATTCTACAATGATCGTAATTGGATCGATGATCGGTTCCGGAATTTTTATCGTAAGTTCCGATATTGCAAGGACTGTCGGATCACCGGGCTATATGCTTCTTGTATGGTTGATTACAGGTGCAATAACAATTACTGCAGCCTTAAGCTATGGCGAGCTTGCAGGAATGCTTCCTCATGCCGGAGGGCAATATGTTTATCTCCGCGAAGCATATAACCCGTTAGTCGGATTTTTATACGGCTGGACTCTTTTCCTTGTAATTCAAACAGGAACCATAGCTGCAGTTGCCGTAGCATTTGCAAAGTATACTGCTGTCCTAATTCCATGGTTTAGCGAGAATAATATTTTATTTTCATTATTAGGATTAAAAATATCAGCTGCACAAGTCCTAGCTATATTAAGCGTAGTCGTTCTAACTTCTTCTAATATTCGAGGGGTGCGCACAGCGAAAATTGTCCAAAATATTTTTACCTTTTCAAAAGTTGTCGCTTTGTTCGGTTTAATACTACTCGCGTTTTTTATAGCGAAAAATGCCGCTGCTATTGGGGCTAACTTCTCAAATTTTTGGAGTGCAAGTTGGACTCATATTTCTAACGGGAAAATAATTTCTGTTGAAACTTTATCTGGTTCAATGCTTCTGGCAGCAATTGGAGTAGCGATGGTAGGTTCATTGTTTTCAAGCGATGCTTGGAACAATATAACCTTTACTGCTGCAGAAGTTAAAAACCCCAGAAGGAATATACCTTTAAGTTTATTTCTTGGGACCGCAATTGTTACTCTTCTTTATATCGGTGCTAACGTGGCTTACATTTTAGTTCTGCCTTTGAAAGGTTCTCCTGAAGGGGCAAGTGTAGTTGGCAGGGGTATTCAATTTGCATTAAGCGATAGAGTCGCTACCGCAGCATCCTCAATGATATTTGGATCTCCTGCAGTTGTAATTATGGCTGTTCTAATTATGATTTCTACTTTTGGATGCAATAACGGTTTAATACTTGCCGGAGCACGTGTTTATTATGCCATGGCAAAAGATAATTTATTCTTTAAGAAAACAGGAACAGTAAACAAAAATTCAGTACCAGGTGTTGCGCTTATTGTACAGGCTGTTTGGGCATCTCTTCTATGTCTTTCAGGGACATATGGCGATTTGCTTGATTATGTAATATTTGCTGTACTGATTTTTTATATTCTAACTATTGCGGGAATTTTTCTCTTGAGAAAAAAACGACCCGATGCTGAGCGCCCATACAAAGCCTGGGGTTATCCTTTTATTCCGGCTCTTTATATCTTAGCAGCCTCAGCAATTTCAGTTGACCTATTAGTTTTTAAGCCTATGTATTCCTGGCCAGGAATGATAATTGTGCTTTTAGGAATACCGGTCTATTTTATCTGGAAAAAGTTTGCAAAAAATGAAAACAATTGATAAATGTTTTAACAGTAAATTTTCTGTAGTAAAAGAATTCTAAAGTCATTCTTTTTCCAATTTCACTTTGCATATTTCTAATTCTTCAAGTTGTTGCTTATTCAATTTTGGATACTGAAGATTTAGCTTTTCCATCGTATCGATTATAATTGAAGAAACTGAAAGACGTGCAAACCATTTTACATCTGCAGGGATTATAAACCAGGGAGCATGTTTCTTGCTTGTTGCAGAAATGGCTTCGGCAAAATATTTTTGGTAGTCATTCCAAAAGCCCCTTTCTTTTAAATCGCCTTCAGAGAACTTCCATTTTTTTGACGGGGTATCAATCCTTTCAAGGAAGCGACGTTTTTGCTCATCTTTTGAAAGATGAAGAAAGAACTTTAGAATTATCGTTCCATTCTCGTAAAGATTTTTCTCAAAATCATTTATTTCTCTGAAACGGGTTTGCCAAATATTATCACTAATAAGCTCAGCAGGGATTTTCTCTTTCACAATAAGGTTGTGAACTCGAACTACTAATACTTCCTCGTAGTATGAACGATTAAAAATTCCGATGCGTCCACGTTCCGGCAAAGCATTATTTACTCTCCAGAAATAATGATGATCTAATTCTTCAGCAGAAGGCTGTTTGAAACTGGTAACTTGAGTGCCTTGTGGGTTAAGACCGCTCATTACGTGTTTTATCGTTCCATCTTTCCCGGCTGCATCCATTGCCTGAAAAATTAAAAGCAACGAGTATTTGTCTTCAGCATAAAGTTTATCCTGAAGTTCAATCATCTTTTCGACATTTTTCTTCAGAAGCTTCTTAGCTTCCCCTTTAGATTTTATTCCGTTTAAATTTGATGTATCAATTTTTGACAAATCAACCTTTGAATCTTGTTTTACTTTGAAATCCGAAATTTTCATTTAGTGTCTTTCATGTTATTGATCTATCCAAAGATAAATATTATAGATATGAATTATGCAGATCAAAATAAATCCCCATTTCTACTTATAGAAATGAAAGAAAAATTTACCGAATAGAATTTATTAACACAAAAAGAATTACTAATTTTACAGCTAATAAATATTAACTATGAAAATGAAATGAAAAATATTAAGCGCTGCGGTTGGGCTACAAGCGATCAGCTTTATATAAAATATCATGACGAAGAATGGGGCGTCCCGGTTCACGATGATAGGCTGTTGTTTGAATTTTTAATTCTTGAAGGAGCTCAAGCTGGCTTAAGTTGGATAACTATTTTGAAAAAGAGAGAAAACTACCGTAAAGCATTTGATAACTTCAATGCTAAGAAAATTGCCAATTATGATAGTATTAAAATAGAAAATCTTTTATCAAACGAAGGAATTATCCGGAATAAATTAAAAATCAATGCGGCGGTTCAAAACGCAAAGGCTTTTTTAGCTGTTAAAAAGGAATTTGGGAATTTTGACAAATACATTTGGCAATTTATCGGCGGACACCCAAAGAAAAATTTACCGCAATCTTTGAAAGTAATTCCGGCAAAAAGCCCGGAATCTGAATTAATGAGTGTTGACTTGAAGAAAAGAGGATTCAAGTTTGTCGGCTCTACAATATGCTACGCCTTTATGCAAGCGGTTGGTATGGTGAATGATCACACGGTTGATTGTTTTAGATCTAAAAAATAATGTTAAATTGATGTTCAAAAAATTGGAGTTACTATGATAAGCCAAGATTTGCTATCTATCCTTTGCTGCCCAGAATCAAAAGCGGATTTGGTTCTAGACGGAAACACACTTGTTTCTGTTGATAAAAACACCAGACGTCGTTATAAAATTGAAGATGATATTCCTATAATGCTGATTGAAGAATCAGAAAAGCTTAGCATTGAAGAGTGGACTTCGATAATGAAAAAATATGGAAAGAATACGGACTAACTTCTCTTATGGACCCAATAAACATATTAATTGCAATAAATATTGTCGCTACGTTTGGAGCTAACGCTTCGAGTGCAAAAAAGGGATTAAGATCATCCATTGCCGTCTCGAAAGAAAAACCACAAACCTATCTTCAAAAACTGCCGATAATTCTTTCTGTTTTAACCTTGCTGGGCATTATTATAGGAGTCTTTCAAATCGGTACAATAAATTATTCTGATAAAAACGAAAGCCTTAGATTAGTTGGTTTTATATTTTATGTTGTCTTTTCATGGTTTCAAATTTGGGCTTTTAAAACTTTAGGTGAAAATTACTCACAGGATGTTTTAATTTTTAGAAGTCACCAGCTTGTTACAAAAGGCCCATTCAAATTTTTGCGTCATCCCCAATACATTTCGCAGATCTTAATGGACTTAGGTGCAGGTATTGCTGTGTTAAGTTTTATTGTTGTCCCGCTTGCTTTGATTGAAATTCCTATTCTAATACTCCGGGCTTCTTTAGAAGAAAGGCTTCTTGAAAAGAATTTTAAGGAAGCATTTGTGAAATACAAAAAGAACACTGGATTTTTCATTCCCTTTATTGGTTAACGTTTTAGAGTTAAAGATGAAATACAAAATATTGTTCATTTTCGTTTTTATTCTTTCGGCTTTTTCTTTTGGCCAATCTATCAAAAGAATTAATTTTACGGTAAACGGAAATACAAGTTCGCTTCCGGTTTATAATCGTGAAGGAACAATCTATATTGCGGTAAGACCCCTTGCTGATGCCCTTTCTTTAGAGTACCGTCATGTGCCCGAATCAGAAAAAATCGAGCTGCTAAATGACAGTAATAAAATTTATTTCACTTCAAATAATCCTTTCATTATTTATTATTCAAAATCAAAGGGTGATACAAAAATTCTCCAGCTTCCGACTTCGACTTATTTCATTGGCGGACAAATTTATATTCCTCTAAAATATAGTCTGAAAGTTCTGCGGATATTTTTAAACGCGGAAATAACTCTAAAAGGAAATAACGTTCTTACGCTAAATAATTTCATTCCCGGGAAAGAAAAACCTGCGGACGTAGTAAAAAGTGAAACGGTGCTCAAAAGCAATTATGATATTTCTGGTATTTCTCTTGAAGAAAAAGCAAACGGAACATTGGTGCGTATTATAAGTAAAATTAAAATTCCGGCTTACAGCAGCTCATTTAAGAGCGGAATTCTTACAATCGTTTTTAGGAAAGTTAATGCTGACATTGCTAAAATAGATAATACCGGGGGACAAGGAATAATACAAAAAATAGAAGCAAAAAATCTGCAATCCGGTACTGAGTTAAAATTCTATTTGAAAAAGGAATATACAAGCAGTGAGGTAATGAACGACAGCGGCAGTAATGATATTTTAATCGCACTTCATAATAAGATTTTTGATAGAAACCTTAATCTTAATAAAGAAAAGGCAAAATGGGATTTCAACGTAATTGTAATTGATCCGGGGCATGGTGGAAAAGATTCCGGTACAATCGGCATTGATGGTATAGAAGAAAAAAATATTAATCTTGCAATAGCATTAAAGCTAGGAGCAGATATTAAAAGAAACATGAAAGATGTAAAAGTAGTTTTTACTCGAAAGACAGACAAATTTGTTGAGCTATACAGACGTGGTCAAATTGCTAATGAAAATGGAGGTAAACTTTTTATATCTATTCACTGCAATGCGACGCCGCATAAACCAAGTAGCAGTAATGGCTTTGAAGTTTATCTTTTAAGACCTGGCAGAACTAAAGAAGCAATTTCTATTGCTTCAAGAGAAAACAGTGTAATTAAATATGAAGATAATCCGGAACGTTATAAGAAGCTCACGGATGAAAATTTTATTCTTGTGAGTATGGCTCAAGCGGCTTACATGCGTTATTCGGAACAATTTGCCTCTTTCGTCGATAAAGAAATGGCAAAAAAAGTATCTGAGGAACCACGAGGGGTTAAACAAGCAGGGTTCTATGTTCTTGTCGGTGCTTCTATGCCTAGTGTGCTAATTGAGACAGGATTTTTATCTAATCCAAAAGATGCACACTATCTAAACAGTAATACCGGACAAACAAATATTGCTGAAGGGATTTTTGATGCGATTAAAAAATTCCGAGCAATGTACGAAGAGAATTTACAATCAGAATAAGAAAGTTGATTATATTTAGACATTTGATATTTATCACATAAATACACCTTTCATCTCAAATCAATCCTACGGTGTTGACAAATTGGTTAAATTTCTCTTTATTTGGAAACCAAAAAAACACAATACGTTTCCATTGTAGTTTTTATATTAAAAAGCAGCTCAAGACTGCATTTTTTTTCAATCTATGGAAACCATATAAACGAGAAACGTTTCTTATGAAAGGAATAAAGATGCTAGACGATAAGGAAATCAAAGAAAGAATTTTTGATAAAGCAGAACAAATGTTTCTTCAATTTGGCTATGCCAAAGTAACAATGGAGGAAATTGCTTCCGGCTTAGGTATTAGTAAAAAAACTTTGTATAAGTTTTTCACGAGTAAAGAAAACATAGTAAGGGAATTAACAAAAAACAGAATTTGTCATAACGAGGAACAAATTGATCAAATTTGGGCTGAAAAAGATTTGGACTTTGTAGGCAAATTAAAAAAAATGTTAGATTTTTTAGGAAAAGAATCTTTTAAAGTAAAGGGACCATTGTTTGATGACCTGCATAAAAATATGCCCGATTTATGGAATGAAATTCACGACTACAATAGAATGAGGGGATTGCAAAAAGCTAGGGATCTTTTCGAAATGGGTGTTTCAAATGGAGTTTTTAGAAATGATATAGTCAAAGATATAATTATACTTATGTTCATGAATTCAGTACAAGGAATTATTAACCCTGATACATTGTCGCAACTCCCTTATTCATCAAACCAAGCCTTCGAATCCATTTTTAAAGTCCTCTTTGAAGGAATTTTTACCGAAGAAGGAAGAGCAAAATATATTTCTTACAAAAACGATGACAACGAAATTAAGGAGTAAAATATTAATGAAGCAAAAATTGAAAAAAATAATACTTACATTATTTACAGCAATTCTAGTGTCTTTTTCTGCATTTGCACAGCAAAAAGAAATAACACTAGAAGAAGGAATACAAATTGGTTTGCAGAATAGTAAGACGCTTCATTCTTCAAAAATGAAAGTACTTTCTGCCGAAGCAAATTTAAGTGCAATAAA
>JAJYDC010000043.1 GCA_021777835.1 Bacteroidota bacterium
TACAGTAATGTAACTGGTCGGAATGACATAGTAGAATCGCGTGTAGCATACGATAGCAACAATGTATATTTCTATGTAAAAACAGATACAGCATTAACCTCACATACAGATAAAAACTGGATGCTGCTATTTATCGATTCCGACACTAACCACACAACAGGTTGGGAAGGTTATGACTATGTTGTAAATCTAAATGTTAAATCAGATTCAGTAACAACATTAGCCTCATGGAATAGGCAGGATTCTTCATGGAATGAAGTAGCTAGTTTGGAATATCGCTATAATGGTAATCAAATGGAAATTCGAGTACCTCGAAATTTAATTAATCAAACCGGGAAAGATATTTCATTTTACTTTCATTGGGCTGATAACATACAGAAACTAAATGATATAACAGAATTTTTTATTGATGGTGATTCGGCACCGGACAGGAGATTTAATTATTGGTTTACGAGATACAAACAGTAAAAGATGAAAAATAATCCTTTTGAGAGGGATCCCGATTTTAAACTTGGTCATTGCACAATTTAATAAATGTAAAAGAAAAATATAAACCAAAATAATTTTCCCTTTCGAGAAGTCATAACTTTCAATTGAATGTATTCAATTTTTAAAACGAATATTTAAAAGGTAATCATTATGATATAGGAGTCAAAATTATGAAGAGAAATTATTTATTCACTCTGATCATAATTATAATAATATTATTAAAATCTTCAAGTATTTTCTCACAAACCAAAGACAGTTCATCTTTTGATAAAAATTCGAATGGACATTATTTTCGAGATATTTATCCAGATACATGGGCTGGAACAGATGACCTCGGAAGGACAATGCCTGATTATTCTGAAGTTGGTTCGGTTAAAAAGGATCATCGCCGGGTAGTTGGTATTTTCTATATAACTTGGCACCAGGATAAGTTATATAATTTAAAGAGTTCTAATAAGGCAGACGTAACAAAAATTCTTGCAACTGATCCGGATGCCCGGTTAAACGGCTATAGTCCGGCATGGGGGAAATATAGTTCATATCATTGGGGCGAACCAGAACTGGGATATTTCTTGAGCAAGGATGAGTATGTTATTCGTCATGATATGTCGATGCTTGCTGATGCAGGAGTGGATGTGGTTATAATGGATGTTACTAATGCGGTAGAATACTGGAGTGAATGGGATGTTATTTTTTCAGTTATGGAGAAGATGAAGGTTGAGGGCAATAAAGTCCCGAAGTTTTGCTTTTGGGCGTTCAACGGTCCCGTAATTACCGTTGTACAGAATCTATACGATAAAATTTATAAGAAAGATAAATATAAAGACCTTTGGTTCTATTGGGATGACAAACCGCTTTTGCTTTATAATGGTAAACCTGATGTCGATGCCAATGGTCAGGGTGTGGAAAATCCAAACCCGCACTTTGATGCTACAGCCAAAACCGATACAAATAATCCTCGCTATGAGAACCCTCAATACACAGAAAAATTTTATAAAGATTATACCAAAGAAGTGAAAAGCTTCTTCACGTTGAGGACTATGTGGTGGGGATATTATAAATGGGGAGGTAAGCGCTTTGTTGGGACAGATGATAACTGGAGCTTTGGATATGATTTGGGTGATTCTAGAGTTAGATCGATGAATTCTAATGATCTTGTCTCAACACATTGTGGAAAGAAAGAAGAAGCGGCAGTAACCCCGGCACAGCATCCGTATTGGCTGATAGGAAAATCCTGGAGCAGGGGAAGCGGTGAGCCGAAATTAAATGAATATGATCTGCCAGTTCCAACCTATGTTCCGTGGTTGGGGAAAGTAGCTGCACATCCAGAGGGATACGGCATTTATTTCCAAGAGAGATGGGACGAAGCAATAAAGGCTGATCCGCAGTTTATTTATATAAACGATTGGAATGAATGGACCGCGGGGAAGTTTGATCCGGAAGTTAGACCACCGGTCGATCCTAATAAAAAAGAAAAAACTACTCAGTTCATGCGTCGGGAAAGCAATTACTATTTTGTTGATCAGTATAATTCCGAATTCAATCGCGACATTCAGCCTATGAAAGATGGATACACAGATAACTACTATATGCAGATGGTCGAAAACATTCGTCATTACAAAGGCGTTCGACCAATACCTGTGTCGAAAGGATTGTCTCAAATAAATATAGACGGGGATTTTACAGACTGGAGTAAGGTGAAAGTCAAGTACCGAGACACAAAAGGCGATACCTTTCACAGAGACTATAATGGATACGGTGGTATGCATTATGTAGACACTTCGGGGCGTAATGACATAGTAACTTGCAAAGTAGCTGTTGACAAACAAAATGTAGATTTCTATGCAGAAACAAACGATTCACTCACCTCCTATACAGGACATAACTGGATGCTCTTACTTATAGACGCAGATAAAAATTCCAATACAGGATGGCATGGTTATGATTTTCTTATCAACAAGAAGATAAACGGGAAGACCACTACGCTTATGCGTTATAATCCAAATTCGCCCAACGACCCATGGGCTGAGGTAGCACAGTTAAACTATCGTTACAACGGCAAAAGACTTGAAATTGCTGTGCCGCGCAAACTTCTTGGTTTACAAGACGATAATTTCATCTTTGATTTTAAATGGTCGGACAATCCGGTTAATCTAAAAGACCCGATTTCATTCTGCATCAGCGGCGACACCGCCCCAAACCGGCGTTTCAACTACCGCTTTATTTGGGAAAAGTAACTTAGCACTATTGTGTATTAAATCGTAGAAATGTAGACAGAGCATAAATTAATGAAGGAACGACCATGAGAAAAAATATAGCAGTTATTTTGTTATCGTTTTCTGTAATATTATTTACTGGAATTTCATCAAGGAAAAATGATGGCGCTTTGCATTCCCAATATTTGCGATGCGAGAATCTAATTGATCCTCTCGGGATAGATGTTGTCACTCCGCGATTAAGCTGGAACTCAGTATCTGAGCAAAGAGATCAGAAACAAACAGCATACAGGATATTGGTTTCAAGCTCGATTGAAAGATTAAATGCAAATGAGGGGGATTTATGGGACTCTAAAAAGATTTCTTCCGATCAAAGTATAAATATAATTTATGAAGGTAAAAAATTAACCTCTGGTATGCAGTGTTTCTGGAAGGTAAAAGTTTGGGACGGTCAAAGTAACGAATCAGAATGGAGTAAAGGTGCAAAATGGAGCATGGGATTGTTAATCAAAAAGGATTGGGGTGATGCAATCTGGATTGGACTAGACAAAGCAGTCGGTAGTGATGAACCTGATTCGGAGCACACAAAATTATCTGCGAGAATGCTCAGAAACGAATTTGAGACAAATAAAAAGATTAAGCGCGCAACAGCGTATATCTGCGGTTTGGGTTTGTTTGAATTATATTTCAACGGAAAGAAAATAGGAGATCAGGAACTTGCACCGGCATTATCGGAATATCCAAAGAGATCCTTTTATATGACGTTTGATGTAACCAAAGATTTAATAGAAGGTGAAAATGCAGTTGGTGTAATACTTGGGAATGGACGTTTCTTTGCTATGCGCCATAATATACCAACCAAGATGGAAACATATGGTTTTCCTAAAATGATTTTTCGTTTAAATATTGAATATACGGATAACACAATTCAGAGCTTTGTGAGTGATACCTCATGGAGATTAACTACTGATGGACCAATTAGAACCAACAATGAATATGACGGTGAAGACTATGATGCCAGGAAAGAGATGCCCGGCTGGGATAAAGCAGGCTTCGATGATTCTAAATGGATGAGAGCAGAAAATGTAGCCGATCCCTCGGCAAAACTATCGGCTCAGATGATAGAGCCTATTAAGATAATGCAAACCATGAAACCAAAATCAGTAAAAGAAATTAGACCCGGCGTTTATATTTATGATATGGGACAAAACATGGTTGGATGGGTATCTTTAAAAGTTCAGGCTAAGAGAGGGACTAAAATTCAAATGAGATTTGCCGAGACATTAAAACATGATGGAAATTTATATACGGCTAACCTACGTTCTGCAAAACAAACAGATGTTTACATTACTAAAGGCGGAGGATTGGAGCAATGGGAACCGCGTTTCACTTATCATGGATTTAGATATGTAAAATTAACGGGATATCCAGGCAAGCCTAATTTAAATACTATTGAGGGGAAGGTCGTCTATGATGACATAAGAACCATAGGCAATTTTAGTTGTTCAAGTGATATCATAAACAAAATTTACAAAGCAGCATACTGGGGAATACGTGGGAATTACCGCAGCATACCGACGGATTGTCCCCAGCGCGATGAACGCCAGGGATGGCTTGGTGACAGATCAATGAATTCATATGGAGAGAGTTATATTTTTGATAACAACATGCTTTATGCAAATTGGATGACAGATATAGCAGATGCTCAAAAAGCAAGCGGAGGCCTTCCTGATGTAGCGCCTGCATACTGGCCTATTTATTCTGATAACATGACATGGCCTTCATCGCTTATAATAATTCCGGATCACCTTTACCGGCAATTTGGGAACCTTAAAGTAATAGCGGACAATTATGATGCAATGAAAAAGTGGCTTTTTTATATGCGTGATAAATACATGAAAGATTATTTGCTTCCCAAAGATCAATACGGTGATTGGTGTATGCCGCCTGAAAATCTAGAAGTGATACACTCCAATGATCCGAAGAGAATGACCCCTGGTGATTTTATTGGATCTGCGTATTTCTATTACTGTTTAAATTTAATGGGGAAATATGCACATCTTCTAAATAAAAATGAAGATGCGAACGAATTTTCAACGTTGGGGGATAAAGTGCGGGATGCTATAAACAAAACTTACCTTAACAAAGACAGCCTTTATTATGCAAACAACACGGTCACGGCAAATGCGCTTGCACTGTCTTTCGGGATACCACCGAAAGGAATAAGAAGCAAAGTATTCGATAACCTTGTTTATGTAACAACCCATGTTTATAAAAGTCATACAAGTACTGGTTTAGTCGGGGGTCAATGGATAATGCGAACACTCACAGATAACGGAAGGCCGGAGTTAGCGCTTAAAATAGCAGAGAACGCAACATACCCAAGCTGGGGATATATGATAGAAAACGGAGCAACGACAATATGGGAATTGTGGAATGGAAATACCGCTGATCCGGCAATGAATTCCGGTAATCATGTAATGTTGCTTGGAGATTTAATGGTTTGGTTATATCAAGATCTAGGGGGAATTAAATCTGATCTTTCAAATCCGGGATACAAGGAGATTATAATGAAGCCATATCCCGTAGGTAATTTAAGATTTGCAAAAGCAAGATATTTATCAAAGTATGGGCCTATTAAGAGTGAATGGCATTTAAGAGGGAGTAAATTTAGCTGGGAGATAAGCATTCCAGCTAACACAACGGCGATCATCTATGTTCCTGCTGAAAATGAAGGCGATGTAACGGAAAGTGGAAGAGAGGCTTCGACGTCCGAAGGTGTGAAGTTTGTAAAACTAGAGAATGATAGAGCTATCTATAAGATCGGTTCAGGTAGTTATCATTTTATTTCCAAAAGCTGCAATATTAAACTAAACTAATTTTATAATAATTTAAAAAAGGAAAATAGTATGAGTTTGATTCAAATATTTTTAGGTAGTTTGGTTGATTATAAACAAAGAATAAAAAAGGGAATATGTAACCCCAGTATAGTAATGGCAATTTTGCTATTGTTTCCGGTTGTGGTAGGATTTAATAAACAAGAAACTAAAATATGCACAGGTGTATCGCATGTTAAAGGATCAAAAATAGTAGCCGCACAGGAGATAACAACATATTCTGATTACAGACCATCGTCGAAATATCGTTTGGAAGCAGATGACCAAGGAGTGGTTTACAGACATGGAGATGGTCCTGATAGTTGTGATTATTTAGGAGCGCGAGATATATGGGTTTGGAAATACGGTGATACTTATTATATGCATTATGATGGTGCCGGACCGAAAGGCTGGCTTGCTTGCTTGGCAGTAAGTAAGGATTTGGTGAACTGGTCGGCAAAAGGTCCTGTTTTGCAGTTAGGAAAACCAGGAAGTGATGATTGTGCTTCAGCTTCCTATGGGACAGTTTATTTTGATGGTACTAAGTGGCATATGTTCTATTTGGGTACCCCACATACTACACCCGCGCCGGATTATATCCCGGCATTTCCTTATCTTACAATGGAGGCAGAAGGTATATCGCCTACAGGTCCATGGATCAAACATTACAATATTACTCCGTTTAAACCTAAATCCGGCACCTATTATTCAGCAACTACCAGCCCGGGTTATATAGTAAAGCACGATGGTCAATATCTTATGTTTTTTTCAGCCTCTACAGGCTTTCCAAAGATTTTACGTACATTAAGCATTGCCCGTACCGGCGATCTCGAAGGTCAATGGAAAATAGATTCAAAACCGATTATTCCGCCGGAAGAACAGGTGGAGAATTCTTCGTTGTACTTTGAGAAAGCCAATAACACGTATTTCCTTTTTACGAATCATGTCGGTATAAAGGATGGACTTGAATATACGGATGCTATTTGGGTTTATTGGAGTAAAGACATAAACAAATGGAATCCGGCAAACAAAGCAGTGGTATTAGATCCACAGAATTGTAAATGGTCTAAGCATATTATCGGATTACCTTCCGTGGTCCAGGTAGGAAATAGACTTGCAATATTTTACGATGGCAATGGTGCCTCTGAAATCCCTCCCGGTGTAAAGAGCCACATGAACCGTGACATTGGTTTAGCCTGGTTGAATCTACCTTTAATCCCACCTGATAAGTGAGAAATTAGTATATAAAATTTAAAGCTTTTTGGGCAGCCATCATTATGATATTATGGAGTTGGAATAGTAATATTATTTTTTTATTAAAACTTGCTCTTATTTTATTAACGATTGGATTAATTGACAATGAAATATATTGCCAAAATACTAATATTGGTGAACGTTCTAATATCAAGGAACCATATCCATATATTAGTTCAGGCAACTTTTCAGGTGGTATGGTATCAGAATCGCCAGATGCTTTGTTGAGATATAAATGGAGTAATCCAAAATCAGAAGATGGATTGGAAATATATACGCTCAAACCTGTTAAAGTAGCAACGGATAATCCTTCTTCATTTTCCAATCTGAATTCTTTAACATCAGATAGTCCAAGCGTAACCGTGACAGGAACCGGCTCGATTATGTTTGACTTTGGAGTAGAGAGTGCTGCCTGGTTAGAATTCGACTCTTCGGATCTTACTGATTCGGGCTCAGTCGAGATGAGCATCAGCGAATTCAATGAGCCGGCAGTTGTTAACACAGGGGCACAAAACCCTGTAAAGATATTGGCACCGATAAAATATGGCAACACTTACCGCCTGGAATTGAATAAAGAACTGTACGAAGGTGTACGCTTTGGCTGGATTCATGTTAGGAAATTCTCAAAGCCCTGGCATATTACTGGTATTAGGTTAGTGTGCCAAATTAAACCTACTAATTACAATGGCAGCTTCTCCTGCAGTGATTCGTTATTAACGCGGATTTGGTACACCGGGGCTTACACAGTTAAACTGAATCTTGAAAAAGATTATTTTGGAGCTATCCTGATGGAACGAAGTGACCGATTTTCTTGGACAGGCGATGCTTATCCCTCTCAAGCCGCCTCTATGGTAGCATTCGGAAATTATAGTTTTGTAAAAAAGAATTTAGGAAATACTTCTAAGCAAGATAACGGAATAGCCAGCTACTCACTTTACTGGGTATTAAGCCTTATTGACTATTATAATTATACAGGTGATACTGCAACACTTGGTAATTATATAACCAATGCGTGTGCAAAACTCGATACAGCTTATAGTCATTATGGAACCAACCCTAAACTTGGTTTTTATGGAGGAGACGAACGATTGGGTGACTATTTTGAAAATCCAAATTGTCAAGAGGCAGAAAATGCATATAAAATGCTTTCAATAAGGACATGGCGTGAATTTGCAATAGCTATGAAAGAATACGGGCGAACTGATTTGTATGAAAAGTATAAAAAATATGCAGACGATAAGATTAATGAATTGCGACAAAACAGTGACTGGTATGGTCCTTTTGGTCTACATGCGGAAGCCGATGCAGTGAATGCAGGTTTCACATCAATCAAAGAACAAAAAGGATTTTATACTAAAGAGTTTTCCGACCGTGTCAATAGAATTTCTTATGCGCCATTTAATGAATATTTTATTATACAAGCTATGGCTAGGATGGGAAAGTTTGATGATGCCATTAGCACTATTAGAGATGATTGGGGCGGTCAGATAAAATATGGAGGCACAACTTTTTTTGAGGTATATATACTTTCATGGAACAAGGTACTTGGGAAAAATGATGCGCCGATCAATGGGCAAAATGGATATACCAGTCTTTGTCATCCATGGAGTGCGGGAGTTACAAAATGGCTTACTGAAGAAACGCTCGGAATTAAACCTACTAACCCAGGTTTTTCGACTTATAGAATTTTGCCTCATCTTGGAAGAAGTTTAACCTATGTTTTAGGAAAAGTTCTAACACCACACGGAGATATTAGTGCTAGTTTTAATGTAACTAACGGGTCTTGCATCATAAATGCGCCAATGGGAACACTAGGAATAGTAGGTATTCCAAAAGTGGAAAAGGAAATCGAGAATATTAATGTAAATGGAAGGCTTGTTTGGCAAGATCATAAATATTGTAAGATAAAAAGCATTGCGAAGGCTTATGAAGACAAAGAGTTTGTATATTTTTCCGGTGTACAACCGGGTAAATATAATTTTTCTGTTTCCTATAGTGGAACTACCCCGGCTAATAAAAAACTTCCATGGAGATATGCAGCGACCTTTGTTAGAGAAGATTCAGTAACCAGCGGAAATTGGGGTGGAATTTACGGTGCTGCCGGTTATATCCTATGCAATTACATTGATTCAACAAGCGATCTCAGAGAATTACCGTCTTATGTTACTTCGGTAAATTACAATAAAAATATCAACTTTCAGTGGGCTGAAGGAACTATGGACAAAAGGGCGCCGGCTTCAAGTGCTCAAAATTATTTTCCCAGGAATGCTGGGTGTATCCATACTAACGACTATATCGCATGCGATCAAACAATGACTGTCGATATTACACTTAAACATCAGCATACCTATCAGGTTGCGCTCTATTTTGTTGATTGGGACAAAAAAGGGAGAAGAACGGCTTTGGAAATGTTTGATTTACAAACCAAAAAGTTAATAGCTCCGGTAAAAATCATACGAGACTATTATGGTGGAAAATATCTTGTTTTTAGATATGATAAATCCGTCCGGTTTAGAGTTGATCAGGTTCGTGGAGTGAATGCTGTTCTTAGCGGGATTTTCTTTGATTAAATAATTATATTATCACAAAGTTATGAAACTAACATGAGAAATTTATTAAGAACCTGCCTGTCCGGTAAGCAAGCTTTTTTCTACATTATAATCTTCTTTATATTTCCGCTGCTTGCAAAAGCATCGGGAAATTCTGCGCCAAAATACATGTGGTATCGAGACATACCCAAAGAAGGTAAGGATTATTACGTTGCCTTTCGGGGTCAATGGGACCTTACTTCTGAAAGTGATTGTGAGATAAATATATTAGGCGCCTCATGGTTTGTGGGTTGGCTCGATGGTAAGTATTTCTGCGAAGGACCTGCTCGTTTTCCAGCTGATTATCCGGAATATCAAACATACAAGATTCATCTTTCAGCAGGCCACCATGTCCTTGCAATACAGGTTCATCAAATTGGTGTAGTAACGCGGATTCTTGATAATCCGAAGCCGTTTCTTTATTGTGTTGTGAACAAAGAGGGACAAGAAATCCCTGTTAGTTGGAAGTGTGAAAGATTGAAAGGATATGAATCGCAGGTAAGGCGAATCAATCCTGAGCTTGGTTATATGGAATGGTGCGATACACGCCAATTACCCCAAGGTTGGAAGAAAGTTGATTTTGATGATTCAAGTTGGAATGAACCCATGATTGTCCCAAGAAAGCTTGGCAAATTAACGCCGCTTTCTACAGCAAACACTCGCACAGTTGAACACTTGTTAAAACCAATAGCCTCCGGTCAATTTGTTAATAAGTTTGGTTATGATAAAGACGATCCAGCAGCGCGTTTTTTCCTTTGTAATCTATCGCCAAAAGAAACCCCATCTCAAGGAGTATGGAGACGTTACGATTTAGGCCGCGTACGTTTAATGCGTCCGAGATTTTTATTAGACTTACCTGAAGGTTCTATTGTTGATTTTGCCTATAGTGAAGAATTAAGAAACGGAAGAGTAAGTCCATGGATAACACTTTCAGCTGGTGAATCATGTAATATGGATCACTACGTTGCAAGAGGAGGAGAACAAGAATTTTTCCCACTAACTCCGAAAGGTGGACGATTTCTGGAAATTCATATATATGCCCCACCTGAAAAAATACATTTTATAAAAGAGGAAATAGTAGAACGTACTTATTTTGGAAAACCGGAGGGTTCTTTACAAACCGATGATTCACTGTTAAACAGGATTTGGTCTGTTGGTGTTAAAACACTCCGCGCCTGTAGCGAAGATGCTCTAATAGATAATCCCACTAGAGAACGCGGTCAATGGACTGGAGATGTTGCAGTAGGAATGAATATTACCGCCTCAGCCTTTTCTGATCTTCGCTTAATAAAGCGTGGTCTTGTTCAATCTGCAGAATGCGCCCGATCCGATGGATTGGTAGCTGGCCTTTCTCCCGGTAGAATGGCTTATCTTTCAACTTATGCCGCCCAGTGGGTTACAGCTTGTATTCATTACTGGGAGTTAACAGGTGATCTTAAATTATTAAACGAATTATTTCCTTTCGCTGAAAAAAACATTGAAGCCTTTGTGAAACAAACAACGAGCAAAGGAGTAACAGACTCATTAGGATGGGCATTTGTAGATTGGGGCTATGTTAGAAACCCGGGTCCATCAGATATGGGAGTTAATCTATATTATTTAGCTGCTCTTCGTGATATGGTACGCTGGTGTGATACCATTGATAAAAGGGGACTTAGTAATCATTACCAAAAATTAGCCAACGATATGACGGCAATTGTTAAGAAATATTACATTTCTGAATTTCAAAGAGGCGGTGATGCCTGGAAACGTATAGGTTATCATCGTGCAGTGCTTGGATTGAAACTCGGAATCTTTGACGGCACTCGAGAGAATGAGTGCATAGAATATATAAAAGGACATATGCTAAGATGTTTTCCAAATGATACAACGGCACCGCGTCTAAGTGATCCGGAAGTAAATAATTCACGACTAATTACACCATACTTTGGACACTATGCAATGCCCGTATTAATTGAACATGGGAAAATGGATTTTGTTCTTAATCAGTACCGCAAAGACTGGGGATGGATGCTGGGAGACGATAGGACGACATGGCTTGAAGTATTTGATACCCGCTGGAGCCACTGTCATCAATGGTCCGGTTGCCCTACCTGGCAAATGTCCCGTTACTTACTCGGATTGCAGTCTCGTTATGATTTGGGCAACAGGCATTTCGTATTTGTATTAAATCCCGGCTCTCTTAAGAATGCACAGGGAACGATACCTGTACCTGGAGGAGAAGGAGTAATAAAAATAGAGTGGTCGCGTCAGTCAGATGGATTACACTACCATTTAGAAACCCCGGTTCCAATATACCTTCATATAGATGGAAAACAGTATGGACAAAAATCTAAAGTAGTTCATATAGAAAAGGAATTTGATACAGTATTTAAAAACTTATAATATTTTTATTTAGGACAAAATGAATTCAAACAAAACAAAAATCGGATTATTCTCAATCGGTCTTAATACATATTGGGATCAGTTCCCGGGACTTTTAAGTAGGCTCGAGGGTTACCGGAAAAACATCTTGAAACGGATAAGCAATGATGAAGTCGAAGTAATTGATGCACAGATGGTGGACACAGTGGAAAAAGCGCGTTCGGCTGGCAAGCTATTTAATCAGGAAAACGTTTCACTCATTTTTCTTTATGTATCTACTTATGCTCTTTCATCTACAGTTTTGCCAGTTGTGCAAAAGGTAAAAGTTCCGGTGATCATTCTAAATCTTCAGCCGGTGCCGGCTATTGATTATGCAGCATTCAACAAACTTGGTGATCGAGGGAAAATGACAGGCGAATGGCTTGCTCATTGTCAGGCATGTTCAGTGCCGGAGATTGCAAGTGTATTCAACCGTTCGGGTATCAAATATGAATTTGTAACCGGTTATATGGAAGAGCAAACAGCCTGGAGTGAGATAGAAGGCTGGATTGAAGCAGCCCGCGTCGCTGAAGTGATGCGCACAAACAACCTCGGTATTCTTGGTCATTATTATAACGGTATGCTTGATGTTTATACCGATCTAACACAGCAATCAGCTGTTTTCGGTACTCATATTGAACTTGTTGAAATGTGCGAAGTAAAAAAATACCTTGATGAAATTTCTGAACCGGAAGTTAAAGCGAAGATAAAAGAGTTTCATAAAGAGTTTGAAGTTTCTCCAGAATGTGAACCTGAAGAAATTGAACGCGCAGCCCGTACATCCATCGCTCTTGACAAACTTGTACGTGCCCATAATCTTGGTTCGTTAGCATATTATTATGAAGGAAGCTCAGGTAATGAATATGCGAACATAGTAACATCAGTTATTGCTGGAAATTCATTATTAACCGGCAAACATGTTCCGGTGGCTGGAGAATGTGAGGTTAAAAATGCTCAAGCAATGAAGGTAATGGATTCATTTGGTGCCGGCGGTTCTTTCTCAGAATTTTATGCGATGGATTTTAATGATGATATAATATTGCTGGGACATGATGGTCCTGCCCACTTTAAGATTGCTGAAGGTCGAGTTAAGTTAGTACCATTGCCGTTATATCATGGTAAACCGGGCAAAGGTTTATCAATTCAAATGACAGTTAAAAATGGACCGGTGACCCTATTGTCAGTTGTACAGGGCAAAGACGGAATTTTTTTACTTACTGCAGAAGGGGAATCGGTAGAAGGTCCGATACTTGAAATAGGCAATACTAACAGCCGTTATCGATTTTCAATAGGAGCGCGCGAGTTTATTAATCGCTGGTCAAAACAAGGTCCGGCACATCATTGCGCAATTGGTTTAGGGCATATTGCTAGTAAGATCGAAAAACTTGGAATTCTTTTAGGAATTCCAACAGTAAAAATTTGTTGACTAATCGGAGACTTTGAATTAGTATGTGCCGGAAAATTATTCGGATTATTTTTTTAATTGTAATCTTTTGTACAACCATTTCTTTTACTCAACAAAGGCATATTCCTAATGTTTTTATCGATTATCCTTATATTGATTTGAATTACATTAAAGAGCAGATTCCTATTGTCAATTATGTTCGTGACCAGAAAGAAGCAGATATTCATATCCTTTTTACCTCACAAAAAACCGCTGCCGGCGGGACATATTTTACGATATATTTTATAGGACAGAATAATCTTACAAATTTAAAAGATACCTTAAAGTATTTAACAAACCAAAACGATACAGAAGATATATCTCGAAAGAAAATGGTAAAAGCCCTTGAATTGGGGTTTTTCGAATATCTTGTACAATCCGGATTATCCAATAAAATAAATATATCATATACAGAGCCGCAAAAAAAAGTTAATCAAAAAGATGACTGGGATTATTGGCTTTTTAGAACAAGCTTAAACGGAAATTTTAACGGTCAAGCAAATCAAAAAGCGATGTATTTGAACGGATCATTTTTTGCGGATAGAACTACTGAAGATTCTAAATTTAATATTAACATTAGTTCATCTTACAATGAAAACAGGTACACTTATAATAGTGGGACGGATACAACAGAAATATTAAATCTTTCAAGGGCTCAAAGTTTTAGTACTTATATTGTTAAGTCAGTTGATAGTAATTGGTCCTGGGGCATTTGGGGAGGAATTGTTTCCTCAACTTATGCTAATATAAATATCAGCGCTTATGTTGCCCCCGGAATTGAGTACAATATTTTTCCTTACTCAGTTTCAAATGAAAGACAGTTTAGAATTGATTATCAGGTAAAGCATATCTATAATAAATATATGCAGGAGACGATTCTTTTCAAAAACGAAGAGGATTTATGGAGCAATTCCTTAAGTTTGACTCTTTCTTTGATTAGACCTTGGGGAAATATGAGCCTAAATGCCTATGGTTCTAATTATTTGAATGATTTTAATTTGTTTGATTTAGGTGTTAGAAGTAGTCTATCTATGGAATTATTTAGTGGTTTATCAATTAATCTTAATGTTGGCTATTCAAAAATCCAGGATCAAATATCTTTACCTCTCGCCAGCGTAACCCTTGAAAATCTTCTGACACAGAATGTTCAGATACAAACAAATTTCAGTTACTGGGGTGGTTTTGGTATCTCATATTCATTTGGTTCAATCTATAATAATATAGTTAATCCACGTTTTGGTGGAGGATAAAACAATTATTTATTTTAAATCTTTCTTCCAATTTATTAAGATACAAGGAGTCCATTCATGATTGCAAATCCAATTCTTGGTGTAATTTTCCATTGGCTCGGAGGCTTAGCTTCCGGCAGCTTTTATGTGCCATTCAAAGTCGTAAAGAAATGGTCATGGGAGGTTTATTGGCTATTAGGCGGTGTCTTTAGCTGGATAATTGCTCCTTGGATACTTGGCTTAATATTGGTCCCACATTTAATCCAGGTATTAGGTCAACAGCCATTCAGTGTTTTAGCATGGACATTTTTTTGGGGCTTGCTTTGGGGTGCGGGAGGATTGACTTATGGTTTAACAATGCGTTATCTTGGTCTATCTTTAGGAACTGGAATAATTTTGGGGCTTACAGCTTTATTCGGCACTTATGTGCCTCCAATATTTGACGGAACTATAGGGGCAAAACTTAGTGCAATTCCGGGGCAGGTTATTCTCATTGGATCAGTATTTGCCTTAATGGGTATTGTGCTTACTGCTGCGGCTGGTTTATCGAAGGAAAAAGAAATGAACGAGGAGCAGAAACGCAACTCAATCAAAGAGTTTAATTTACGTAAGGGGATATTGGTAGCGATATTTTCCGGAGTAATGAGTTCATGCTTTGCTTTCGGACTTGATTCAGCTGTTCCAATATCTGCCACTGCTATGCATTATGGCTCTAATCCGATTTGGACCGGGTTACCGAAGATCATAGTGATTACAGCGGGGGGTTTTGTTACAAATTTAGTGTGGTGTTCATATCTCTTGATAAAAAATCGAACATTCGGTGAATATTTCAGCCGCACTGAATTACCTGCAGAAAGTGTAGCTCAATCTTTAGTTGCAGGTAAAGCAATTGCAGCGCTTGATCCGGCTGACCCACCTGCTCGTGTTCCTTTGCTCACGAATTATATCTTCAGCGCCCTTGCTGGAACAGTTTGGTACTTCCAGTTTTTCTTTTATACAATGGGAGAAACGCAAATGGGAAAATACCGGTTTTCAAGCTGGACATTACACATGGCAAGCATAATTATATTTGGCTCTTTATGGGGAATATTTCTTAAAGAGTGGAAAAATACCAGTGGTTTATCAAAATTTTTACTAGGGATGGCAATATTCACTCTCGTTGCTGCCACGATTATAGTAGGTTATGGAAACTTATTAGGGCTGAAGATTGGCGGTCATTAGAATTAATTAAAAACGCATAGGAAAAATTATGGAAAAAATCGCTTTTAAGATGAAATTAAAGCCCGGATTAAAAAAAGAATATAAACGTAGGCATGATGAAATTTGGGCAGAGTTAAAAAAATTACTTACGGAAAGCGGGGTACAAGATTATACGATTTTCCTTGACGAAGAAACAAATACTCTTTTTGCTGTTCAATATCAGGAAGGAGATTCTTCCTCGCAGGATTTAGGCTCAAACCCAATCGTTCAGAAATGGTGGAAATATATGTCAGATATTATGGAAACTAATCCCGATTCATTGCCTGTTTCAATTCCTCTGGAAAAAGTTTTTCACGTGGATTGAAATTAACAAAGCGCGGCAAGCCGCAATTTTGAATTATGAATGTTGAACCTGCCTATCGGCAGACAGGTTTTGAATGAAACGCAATGAAATTTATCATAAAAATATCTTGACATAAAAAACAATCCGCCATTGCGGATAAACGGCAATACTATAATGCATAACACTTATTTATTCATTCTCATAATAAATTTTCTATTGATATATCTGTTCTGAGGAAATTTAAAGAAAAGGCACAACAAATAAAGTCAGTGGTTTATTATCAATCAAACTTAGTATCATCCAAAGGCTTTGCGCTATGTTGAATATAAACAATTTCAATCTTATCAGTTAGTCTATAAACAACCCTGTATCTTTTGTATATAATTTCTCTGAGCTTTCTATCATTAATCTCGGGTACTATCCTACCTATTTCAGGAAATAGCCTTAAGTTTGAAATACGGTTCATAATACTATCAACAAACTTAGCTGCAGAGCCTGGATTTTTTTGATATAAACTATTGGCAATTACTTCCAGTTGATTAACTGCCGTGTCAGACCACGTTAATTTCATATGGCGTATTTTCTCATTCGCCTCTTTACTTCTGAATGACTGATGATTTTGCCTTTTTGGATGTCATCCAGACCTTTTGCGATACCTATAATAAATTCAGTTTTTTCTATGAGCTCGTCAAAAGTTTTAACATCAAGAAGTATTGCTGTACCTTTTCCATTCTGTGTTAGTAAGATTGGACGTTTAGTGCTTTTTACTTTTTCAATAAGTCCTGCGGTGTTTGTGCGAAATTTGCTTATCGGATAGATATCCTCATTAAATTTAATTGTTTCCATAAACTACCTTGTATTTAATTTGATACAAAATTTAATACTTACTAAAGTTATTGTCAAGAAAATCATTTATGGGCACTTCTAAAAACTATCTTTTATAAAAATTTAACGCAGAGAACGCAAAGAATACGCAACGTTCGCAGAGAATATTGAAGTTTTTAGAAGTGCCCTTATATCTAAATCCTAATTACCAATTATAAAAGAGAAATTATGAAAGTCAATTTTCTTCATCCCCGCGATGAAATTATAGAAATTATTAATAGAATTTATCAAAATGGAATGACTACAACCTCCGGCGGAAATTTATCCATACTTGATGAGGACGGATCTATATGGATTACTCCTAAAGGAGTTGATAAAGGATCATTGATACCTAAAGATATTGTGAGAGTTTTGCCTAATGGAAGTTCAGATGGTATTCATGAACCTTCATCTGAGTTTCCTTTCCACCTTGCAATATACAAAGCACGACCTGATATAAAAGCAATTGTTCATGCACATCCCCCGGCTCTCGTATCATTTGCTATAACAAGGAAAATACCGGATACGCGTATTGTACCGAAAGCAAGTGAAATATGCGGTAAGGTTGGTTATGCAAAATATGCTCTTCCCGGAAGCGATAAACTTGGGGAAGTTATTGCGGAAATTTTCAAGCAAAATCATGATACGGTTATAATGGAAAATCACGGAATAGTAACCGTAGGGAATAGTTTAATGCACGCTTTTCAAAGGCTGGAAACTTTGGATTTCTGTGCAAGATTAACACTAAAGGCAAACATTCTTGGTAGGGTTAGAGTGCTTAGTAATGAGGACATTGAACTTTCACGCAATGAATTTACGCTCGACGAGTTTAAGCCGGGTAATCATTCTTCACTAGAAAAGGAAATTAGAAAAAACATTATTTCTCTAATCCATAGAAGCTATTCTCAAAATCTTGTCACAAGTATGGAAGGAACATTTTCTGCCAGAGTGGAAGGTGATAAATTCATAATTACGCCATGGGGTATGGATAGGAAATATTTAAATGAAGAAGATCTAGTTTTAATAGAAGGGAATAAGAGGGAAGCGGGAAAACAGCCAAGCAAGAGTGTTAAGCTTCATAAAGAAATATATGAGAAGAACCCCTATATCAATGCAATTCTAATTGCCCATCCGCCTAATATTCTTGCCTTTGGTGTGAGTGACGCGAAGTTTGATTCGCGTACAATTCCCGAAAGTTATCTTGTATTAAGGGATATAAAAAAATTACCTTATGGTTTAGAATATAGGAGCGGAGATATTAAAATTCCTGAAATAACAGATTTTATTTCTGAAAGTACGCCGATTGTTTTATGTGAAAATAATTGCATAATAGTAACCGGCAATTCATTGCTGCAGAGTTACGATAGGTTGGAAGTTGCAGAGTTTTCAGCTAAATCGGTTATTGCTTCAAAAGCAATCGGGGAGGTCGTACCTATAGGGAAAGTGGAAATTGAGGAATTGGAAAAAGCATTTGGTATATAAATAATAATACATGGCTAAAACACAATTTATGACACTCGCCCGGCACATAATCGAAGGCGAAAAAAGACATCCTGAAGCAACCGGCGAATTATCAAGGTTACTTTCCGATCTTTCACTGGCTGCAAAAATAATTTCATTAGAAGTAAACAAGGCGGGGCTTGTTGATATTCTTGGGTTTACTGGTAATAACAATATTCATGGCGAACAAGTTAAAAAGCTTGACATGTTTGCTCATGATACCTTAATAAAAGCGATGGACCACGGAGGACATTTTTGCGCTATGGTCTCTGAAGAGGAAGAAGATATTATTCATATTCCGGCTAAACATAAGATCGGAAAATATGTTCTTCTCTTTGACCCACTGGATGGCTCATCAAACATTGATGTTAACATAAGTATCGGAACAATCTTTTCAATCTACAAGCGTATTACGCCTGAAGGTCAGCCAGGAACTCTTGAAGATTGTTTACAGCAAGGAGTAAACCAAATTGCCGCCGGATACATTGTTTACGGTTCAAGCACAATCTTAGTCTATACAACCGGAGAAGGAGTCCATGGCTTTACACTTGATCCATCATTCGGCGAATTTTTGCTTTCGCATGACGATATAAAAATTCCAAAGAAATCGCACTTCTACAGTATCAACGAAGGGAATTATTTATATTGGCATCCGGGGTTAAAGAAATATATAAAGTATCTTCAGGAAGAAGATGAAGCCACAGAGCGTCCATATTCAGCACGTTATGTAGGTTCGATGGTAGCGGATATTCACCGCAATCTTTTATACGGAGGTATATATATGTACCCTGCAGATAACCATCATCCAAATGGAAAGCTAAGACTAATGTATGAATGCAATCCGATGTCATTTATTGTTGAAGCGGCTGGTGGAAGAGCTTCAAACGGAAAGCAAAGAATAATGGAAATTCAGCCGGAAAGCCTACACGAAAATACTCCTTTGTTCATCGGTAGCGAGGAAGATGTAAAAATGGTAGAAGAATTTATGGCAAATGATCATTGCTGATGCAATGGCCTATATTTCTTTATTCATAATGAGTCCACATTCTAATGACCTTTACGGTTCTTATATTTCCATAGACTTGATAAACTATTCTATGCCGGATATTTATACGACGTGAATATGATCCCTTCAAATCTCCTACTAGCTTTTCATACGGGGGTGGGTTCTGAAATGGGTTTTTCTCTAAAATATCTAATATGCCTAATGCTTTTTCTTTAAGACCTGCTGATTTAAGTTTTTTTGCATCACCTTGTGCTTGCTTCGTGTAGACTATATTCCAGATTACCATGAGAGTTTTTTTGCACATTTCTCAACAGGTGTTTTCATCCCTTTTATAATTGATTCCCTCATTCCCGGAATAGATATTAAGAATAGCGTTTCTTGTATAGACTGCCAGTCTTCCTCCGATAATAGCACAGCATTTGT
This sequence comes from Bacteroidota bacterium, assembly GCA_021777835.1. Lineage (GTDB taxonomy): Bacteria > Bacteroidota > Ignavibacteria > Ignavibacteriales > Ignavibacteriaceae > FEN-1297. Next base: position 19,836 of record JAJYDC010000043.1, read on the forward strand.
CCTCTTTCCGGAAATATGTATGGGCTCATTTGCTTCGGCAGTTTCATCTATCAATTTATATAAATTATTCCGTGCATGCGTTACTGTCACCGTTCTCATTTTTATATCCTTTTTGTTACAAACGTACGTAATTATGTACGTATTGTCAATATGGGATATTCAGCCAACATCGCTTCATGAAAAAACTCCCCATTTAACTTATCAAATTATTTTTCTAATCCTTCCTCATATCTTTACACCCTTATTTCACATAATATATTTCAATAAATAATTCCGGTTAGTATTTTAGTAATATTTGCGAGCTGACAGGATTTTGATTTCTAATTGTATATATGATTTCACCTGCAATTTGAAATTCATATAAATTTTTCTAGGTCGGACGCGGCAAGTCCATCAGGATTGCAAAGCTGCCCGCAGGTTGAATAACAAAATTATTTTCAATAAGTTCGCACCGTCATTAAAATAGAGTTTCTGAAAAATATTTTATTTTTCATTTCAATGGATCCGCTAAGGATTCAGATGAGAAATCTCTTCAAAAAGGAGATTTCTCCCTTTGCCTGCCCGCCGATAGGCAGGGTCGAAATGACAGAAGAAAGGAAAATTTATTTTGCAGAAGCTCTAATAAATCAAAAGTTATACCAGTATGCGATATCAAATCAAAAAATCTTACTTATCTCAATTCCGGTTATCTAAACAAATTCCTCGAAATATCAT
>JAJYDC010000044.1 GCA_021777835.1 Bacteroidota bacterium
TAGACTTTGAATCACTCCTTCTTCCCCTATAGGCAATATATTCCAATTAGAATAGTCTCTTATCAAGATTTCAGCAAAGTTTGGAGCATGAAGGTAACCTTTCTCACACTCCATAAAAATGCTGCCAACTTGTTCAACCATACCGTAAAAATTATAAATTCTTTTAATTCCAAACTGCTTTCTTATGGATTCCTTAAATACATCATTTGATACAGATAGCTCCTGTAATTTTTTCCAACCACCACTGTGTATTAGGAAGGCACTCTCGATATTAAATTTTTTATCCAAATTTTTCAATTTTAAGTAGAAGTATTGCCAAATCATAAAAGTAAAGCCAAATATTAAAATGTTCTCATGCTTATATTTTTCAATAAATTGGATAACTTCGTCAACTTTTAATTCCATGTTCCCATCAAGCGCAAATAAATGATCTCTCCCAAAATTAGAAAGTCCAACTAAACCTGCTCCTCTAGCTGATAGAGATGATCGATTTTTTAGCGTAGAATCAGAATCTACTATGATCATCGGCAATCTCTCGTGACCCAAGTATGAGGTTATTATTGAAGCGAGCGCTTTTACTTGAAGCATGGAAGTCTCTTTATCAAGGACTATCCTGGATACCTGTTGATTTGTAGTCCCGCTAGAAGTTAATATCTTAAATATTTCATCATTTGGTATGCTCTGAATATTATGCGATTTAAAAAGTCTAACGGGGAGAAAAGGTATTTCTTCAATAGTTTCATATTCTTTTGAGAGATCTAATCTCAAGTTAGAAATCAAATTTCTGTAGTGTGTTGAATTAGCATAATGATACTGCGATAATTCAAAAATTCCACTAATAAGCAATTCCTTTTTAATTGAATTATTGATTGAATACTGAGGAAAGGAAAAAAGTTTTTCTATAGCTTTCATAACCCTGCCGTTTCTTGAATCAATGGATAATCTTTCTTGCCTGACGATGTAATCGGTAATTTGCTCACTGATTTTACAAAAACTACAGAATGGTGCAATTTATAAAATTCAATTACCTTATTCTTTATAACGCTAGCAAAATTATCATCTTCTGACTGAATTAATATTTTAAGAGCTTCGTCATTTCCGTAGCAGGCTGTCGGTGCAGAAAATTCATTCTCAATCATTTTCTCAACTTCATCAAGGTTAACGCGCAAACCAAATAATTTTATGAATCTTTTTAGCCTTCCGGTTATATAATAAAATCCATCTGCATCCTTATAGGCTAAATCGCCTGTATGAAGTTTGCCCAAAAGTTCGTCTTCCTTCGACAAATCATTCCTATTCTCAGCATAACCCATCATCACATTCTCACCCTCGTATACTAATTCTCCTTCGCATGCTGGTTCAGAAACTTCATTTTCTCCCGCAAATATCTTCATCTGTCCGTTCGGAATCGGAATCCCGATTGAACCTATTTTTTCTCTCAGCATTTCAAAAGGTACGTAAGAAATTCTTGCAGTTGCTTCAGTTTGCCCATACATTACAAAAAATTTTATTCCTTTTGATATTGCGGCGTCATAATAATATTTTATAAATTCTTCGCTTAATCTTCCTCCGGCTTGAGTCATGGTTCTAAGAGTGGGGAGTTCAAGCTTATCAAATTTTAAGCGTTGCAGCATCTGATAATTATAAGGCACTCCGGAAAAAGTAGTGCATTTGTTAAAATTAAAAAGATTCCAAAAATCTCGCATTACCATTGAACTATTAGTGCAGACAATGGAAGCACCTTTTAATAAGTGACTATTTATTACCGACAAACCGAAAGAGTAACTCATTGGCAAACTGGTAATTGGTTTCTCCGTTTCTGTTATCTTTAGATACTCTGCAATTGACTCTGCATTTGATTGAATATTCTTATATGATAGCTTAACTAATTTGGGACTTCCGGTTGTTCCTGACGTAGATAAAAGAACTGCTAGGTCCTTATCAATAGTAGGCTGACCTTTACTAACCTTCGCTTTATAAAATGAATAATTATTTTCAATATCTTGACAGTCGTATTCAGCATGAATATATGGAAGTTTGCTAATGCTAAAAATAATTTCCGGACTATAGATTGAAATTAAAGATTCCTTGAGTTTTTCATCCATCCTGGCATTTGCAATAAATACAGCATTTCCTGATTGGAGAACAGACAAATATAGGACAATGCTATATGCGGAATTATCGCAAAAAAGCAAGACTAATCTTTTTTCAACATCTTTTATCATCGTAGCAATTACATTGCATCTAGAATCAATTTCCTGGTAAGTTAAATCAATTCCTGTTAAGCCGTCAATTAGAGCAGTATTTGCCTTTGCTATATTATGAAATTCCCAAAACATTACATTATCATGCCTCCATCAACACCTAGAATCTGCCCCGTTATGTAAGAAGATAAGTCTGAGGCTAAAAACAATACTGCATTAGCAACATCTTCTGGTTGTCCTATTCGTTTCATCTTTACTGCATTCAAACGTTGATTGAAAATAGTTGGTGAAAGGAATTTAATTAAGTCAGTGTTAATAAATCCGGGAGCAATCGCATTTACCCTAATATTCTTTGAAGCTAACTCTCTGGCAGCAGAAAGTGTAATCCCGATTACAGCTGCTTTGCTCCCACCGTAAACAACCTGCCCTTCATTTCCAACCCTGCCAACAATTGACGCAATGTTTATTATCGATCCTGATTTATTCCGTTCCATTAACCTTGCAGCACTTTGTAAATTATAAATTACGCCGTTAGTATTAGTACTAAATGTCTGTTCAATATCCTTTTTACGAATCATTCCAACTAAATTATCAAATAATGATCCGGCGTTGTTCACAAGAATATCAAGACGCTTATATTTTTTAAAAATTTCATTATACGCATTTTGTACTGCTTCAAAATCACCGACATCAAATTGTAAGGCGTCGGCTTCACAGTTGAAATCTCTTTTTATCTCTTGTTTTCGTTCCTCAAGTATTTCTTTACTCTTAATATCGTTTAATATTACCGAGGCACCGTATCGGGCAAGCGTTTTTGCAGTAGCCCAACCGATACCACCGGCTGAACCTGTAATCAAAGCTATTTTACCATTTAAATTAAAATTGGATTCCACGTTTACCTAGAATTTCTTTTGCTTTTTTAAAACTGCTCATATCAATTACTTCGTCAGAAGAGAGCATAATATCGAATTCTATTTCGATAGAAGCAACTAATGCTAAATGTGCAATTGAGTCCCAGCTAGAACTGCCATAACTTAATTCGTCCGTTACTATTTCTGGTTCTATTTCTAGCGATTCTGTAAACGTTTTTGTTAATTTTTGGACATTATCCATAATTCTCCATTTAGATTTTGATTAAATATTTCTCAAAGCTTTGTAATTTTGTTGCCGTTAAATTCAAGCAATATTTTTGTGTTGTAAGGGAAAAAATATAAAACTTCCGGGTCATCAACCTTTCTTTCATCAACAATCTCGTAGCCAAATTTTAAATGTGCATTGTATGATTTGAAATTATCCTTAAAAATAATACCTTGAACTTTTTTGAAAGAATATTTTTCCAGATTTCTTTTGATATTTTCTTTCAAAAGTGTTAAAAATACTCCTTGACGTCTATATTTTTCTATAACATAACCGTGCTCTAATTGTAAACTGCCTGGTTCTCTTTTCGGAGTAATGCCTTTGATTATACGTGAATTTTTAGATATTTCCTTCATTTTAGTTTTGTCAAGATATTGGAACAAAATAGTTGCTTTAATCATTCCGCTTGGTGTTTCCGTGCCTTCATAAAATGAGCCTAGCGCACCCACATATTCACCATTTTTCTCAGCTACTATAAATCCGGAAAGATAATAATCATATTCTTCTATGTTTTGAGTAAGGATATCTTTCAAAATATCCTTGAACTGATCCTCGCTTAAGCCAAAAATATTACAAGAGCTTATTATATCAGAGCCGCTTTTTTCTGATTCAATTATCGCTTCAATAATAAATTTAATATCACTGATATTTGCCTGGCGAATCTTTAAGTTTTCAATCATCTTTAAACCTTTTTGTTTTCAGCAATTTTTAGTAAAGCTTTCCTATCGACTTTCCCGTTTACATTTAAGGGGAATGAATGGATAGAGCTAATTTCGGCAGGTATCATATAAGTAGGGACTTGAGATTTTAAATGCATCTTAATTTCACTAATCTCTCCTGCATAATCTTCTACAAATAAATGTATCTGGACTAAGCCTGGACTTTTTTCAAAAGCAACTGCCGCAACATTATTTAATTTTGTATATTGACGAACATGATGCTCAATTTCGCCAAGTTCAACCCTAAATCCTTGAATTTTAATTTGAAAATCTTTTCTACCGCTATAAAGAAAGTCTCCATCCAAATCTTCAAAAGCTATATCTCCTGTTCTGTAATATCTTTTTTGTACTCCATTTATTGTAGTCACAAAAAAAGATTCTTCATTCTTTGTTGGATTGTTGAGATAGCCTGGCGTTAATTGTTCTCCCTGAAGGCATAATTCTCCTTTTTCTCCTTGTCTAACAATAGAATTGTTTTCGTCAAATATTGCTAATTCCATCCCATCCATTGCTTGCCCTATACAAACTGAGCCATTAAAATTTTTTATATTGGAAATTTCACCCGGTATTGTATAAGTCGAACAGAAAATTGTAGCTTCAGTAGGGCCGTATACGTTTTGTATCATAGAATTTGGCACACACTTTGCCCATTCGTTTATTATATCAACATACAGTGCTTCTCCGCAAAATAGAGAATATTTCAATTTGTCAAGTCTGATTTCGCTAAAGTATGGCCGGAGGTAGGTAAGTATTGACGGCACCATAAGTGAAAATGTAATTTCTTGTTCTTCTAGAAGACTATATACAGCCGCATATTTTACACCGCCCGCTGGAATTGTATAGACACAAGCACCTATGCATAAAGGAATTACATATGACATAATTGATAGATCAAATGTCAAATCAAACATTTGTAAGAATCTATCGTCCTCCTTAAGGTCATAACCTAATTTGAAAAACGCATTGACAAAGGAACTAAGATTTCTTCGGGATAGAGGTACGCCTTTCGGAGTCCCGGTACTACCTGAAGTAAAAAGAATATAGGCTATCTCATCTTCATTAAACTTTGGAACTGTCAGATTAATTCTTGCCTTATTTAAAAGCTTTGTATTTACTAAAGTAAATCCTTCAGCTTCGGCTAGCTTTTGAAGTTCTAAATTATCGGTACTTGTTAAGATAACTTTTAATCCAGCTTGCTGGATAATGGAGACATTCCTATCAATGGGATTATCTGGATTCAAGGGAACAAAACCCATACCCGCATAAAGTGTTCCAAAAGCGGAGCAATAAGTTTCTAGGTCATCATATATTAAAAAACCAACCAGGCTTGCTTTAGCTTTATAGTTTATTTCGAGATAATGCCTAATATTTGAAACAATTTGAGCAAAATCATTATAATTATAAGATTCGCCGGCAATATAAAATGCATTTCTATCCGGATACTTATCGTACGAATTTTTAATTTTGTCGAGCACTAGACATGATCTCCAGGATATTTATTAAGACTAATTATTAAGGTGAAAATATATTTATAAGCGTTCTAATCTTTAACACAATATATTAAATTTATATCAAAAAATTTATAAGATACTTCACGTTAGACCTAATCTATCTAAAATTATACCAATAGTGAGATTTGTAATAATTTTATACCTGCTAGTGATCTTAAACTAATTTTTATATTCTATTCATTTTTTTTCCTAGTATTTTGTCCCAATTAAAGCCAGTAGACTTTTCTTTTGCTCATAATGAGATTATATTTGGCATCAAAAAGATAACGAAATGCGATTAAAATACTATCCATATACATTAGAACTAAAGCATACTTTTTCAGTCTCGTCCTTTTCACGTAATACTACCCCGATAGTACTAACTGAAATTGAGCACGATGGTTATATCGGGTACGGAGAGGCTTCAATGCCGCCTTATCTTGGTGAATCCCATGAATCAGTTATGAATTTTCTTTCTATGGTTGACTTGTCAAAATATAATAATCCATTTGATCTCGAAAGTATATTAATTGACATTGATAAAATTGCACCTAATAATAATGCTGCAAAGGCTTCATTGGATATTGCACTTCATGATCTAACAGGAAAAATGCAAAATCAACCGTGGTATAAGATCTTAGGATTAGATAAAAATTCAACTCCTTTTACTTCTTTTACAATAGGAATTGATAGCCCGGAAATTGTTAGGCAAAAAGTTAGAGAGGCTAAGGGATTTAAATTACTAAAAATTAAACTCGGCAAAGAAAACGATAAAGAAATGATCAATACTATACGGGAAGAATCAAGTCTCCCTATTGTTGTTGACGTTAACCAAGGTTGGAAAGATAAGAACTTTGCACTTGAAATGATTTACTGGCTGAAAGAAAAAAATATTTTGCATGTAGAACAACCCATGCCTAAAAACCAGATTGATGATATGGCATGGTTAACAGAGAATAGTCCTTTGCCAACAATTGCAGACGAAGCAGTGCAAAGATTGGAAGATATACCTAAATCCAAGGGCGTATATTCTGGTATTAATATTAAGTTAATGAAATGTACTGGAATGCTGGAAGCTTACAAAATGATTAAAGCTGCTAAAACTCTTAATTTGAAAGTAATGCTAGGATGCATGACTGAAACATCCTGCGCAATTTCAGCGGCTGCGCAATTGTCTCCTTTAGTTGATTGGGCCGATTTGGACGGAGCACTTTTAATTAAGAATGACCTTTTTGATGGGGCGGAAATACTTGATGGTAAAATAACAATTAAAGACCTTCCCGGAATTGGCGCTACAAAAAGGAAGTTTTAGTGATTATTATCAACTAAATTTAAACTTTACAGTTTTATCTTCTTTGGGGAAATGATTATTTTACTTTAGAGATTTGAAATCAATATAAGGTGGGAAAATGACTAAGAATTTTGTGACCAATAAGGATGTTACCGTAAGGATGTTTAAAAGTGATATTATGGAATCATTTTCGCGTGTTCATCCTGCCGTTCCTTTAATTATATATCTACCTGCAATTTTTTATTTTTTTTATAGATCAATTTATGTTGCTCAATTTTCATTTATAAAAATTACTAGTTTAATCTTGTTTGGAATATTCGTTTGGACTTTAACTGAATATTCACTGCATCGTTTTATTTTTCATCATAAATTTAAGTCTCAATTTGGAGAGAAAATACACTTTATTTTCCATGGTGTCCATCATGATTATCCGATGGACTCAAGAAGACTTGTTATGCCACCTTCAGTTAGTATACCTCTAGCATCTCTTTTTTATTATATATTCCATCTGATTTTCGGCTCTTTCTTGGTTGCACCATTTTTTGTTGGATTTCTTATAGGTTATCTTTTCTATGACATGACTCATTATGCTGTCCATCATTTTAATATTCGTAATAAATTTTGGCTAGCTTTAAAGAAGCATCATATTCGCCACCATTTTCAGGATCCCGATAAAGGTTATGGAGTTAGCTCACCGATTTGGGATAAAATTATAGGAACCGATTTTCTTTCAAAAGAATCTGAATCAGATTTGACAGTATAATATTAGTAATTGACTGTATTATGTTAGCTAATTTTTTATGAACCGTACTTATAAGGTGTTGTTTATTCTTTGTATGTTGCTCCTAATGATTAGCTGCGAAGAAAGAAGCCAAAATCTAGTTTATATAAGAGCAAATCAGGTTGGATTTCTCCCTGAAGACTTGAAGACCGCTGTAGTCATATCTAAATCTGCATTAACTCAGAATAAATTTACAATAATCAATACTGGAAATCATTCTGTTGTTTTCACAGGCTTATTAGAAAAAACTTCCTATTCTTTTGGAAATTTTAAGTATTGTTATTCCATAGATTTCTCAAAATTTTCTGAACCCGGATCTTACCAAATTGAAACAAACGGGCAGTCTTCCGAACCTTTTAAAATTGGCAACTCTGTATTTAATAATATTCCCGACTCACTTATGCTTTTTTTTAGAGAACAGCGTTGTGGTCCTACAAATCCAATATTACATAAGCCATGTCATCTTTCAGATGTTGCAAGACTAATTGGTGATAAAGACTTTGAAAATGATGCGAAAGGTATTGATCTAACCGGCGGTTGGCATGATGCCGGAGATTATATCAAATTCCTTTCTACGACTGCCTATACAACTTATATGTTGATTTTCTCATATGATTTTGATAAAAATAAGTTTGGCTTCGATGATGACAAAGATGGCATTCCTGATGCCCTTGCTGAGGCTAAAGTGGGCCTTGACTGGATGCTTAGGTGTAATTATTCAAAATATAAACTGGTTACTCAAGTTCAAGATTTAGGAGACCACTCAGTAAAATGGAGAATGCCTGAAAATGATAGCCTTAGATTTGATAGGCCTGGTTATGTTGGAATCGGCAAAAACCAAATAGGCATGTTTGTGGCAGTAATGGCTCTTGCATCAAGGGTGTGGAGTGAAAGATTCCATAAGTATAATTTTGCTAAGAAATGTTTGGATGCTGCAGAAAATTTATATTCAATTAGAGATAATGTCCCCAACATTGATAGCAGCCAATCCGGATTCTATCAAGATCATACTTTTTGGGGCAAACTTGCGCTCGGAGCTATTGAGCTATATTTGACTACCAACAAACCGTCGTTGCTTGATGATGCTGTCAAATACGCAGATAGTGCAGGATCCGATTATTGGTGGAGTTACGGAAATCTTAATTCATTGGCGGATTATCGGCTTGCCAAAATAATTCCTCGATTCTCGAATTATATTCTAAATAATCTTAATAGTTTTAATGAATTTAAAGATTCTTCAATATTTCATGAAGGACTTGTTTATTCATGGGGAAGTACTAGTTCTTTTTTAGGAGTCGCTCTGCAAGTTATCCTTTTTAAAAGGTTGACTGGAAATCCAGAATTTGATTCACTTGCAATATTTCAACGAGATTATGTCCTTGGCAGAAATCCATGGGGCCTAAGTTTTATTTATGGAATCGGTGCTATATATCCAAAACACCTCCACTCCCAAGTAGGTTATTTCCATCATGGATATTTACCCGGAGCATTATCTCCCGGTCCTGCACCTGAATCAGTTTTGGAGAATTATAAAATTGTTAATTCCGATAATCAATACAGAATTTTCAATTCAGACAAAGTTAAGTATTATGATGATTATAGCAATTACATAACTAATGAGCCAACAATTTTTGGTAACGCCACTGCCTTGTTTGTATATGGATATTACTCAAATAGGTAAAATTTCAAGTCAGATCGTGTTGTAACATTTTAATACAAAATTAATTTAATGTCTCTGTTTAAATCATATGTTTCAACTAAAATTATAAAATATGCCAATTATGAAACGATTCTTAACGGCATAATAATTGGGCAAGCATAGAAAAAAATCAATTATACAATGAAAAAGAAAATACAACTTATTCAATCTGGTATTACCTTAGTAGATAATGGATGGGGCGGATTTTATCGTGGAGGAACATATCTGTTAATTGGTCCCCGAAAATCTGGAAGAACCTTATTAGCTCTCCAATATGCAATGGAATGTGCGAAGCAAAAAGAAGTTTGTCTCTTTTTCACGAGCATGAGACCTAAAGATTTGATGATTCATGCATCTTCAATTGATTTTGATTTACAGTATTATATGAATCAAAATCTTGTTATTGTTGTTAGGGTTGCCCCACCATCTGATTTATATGGAGTAGGGAATCCGGACGACTTCTTGGTCGAGTATCTAAATGATATTGTTACTGTTGTTGAACAATATCAGCCAAATAAAATAGTATTTGATGAACTTACACCCTTTATAGGATTTAATAACATTAATTTACTTCAAGATGTTTTCGTTCATACTACCGAATCTATTGAAGAAAGCGGAATAACTAGTCTATTTGTCCTTGGCGAACCTGCTACTCCGTTAGCAAATTCCGTTGTTGATGCCTTGGCAACCTATTCAACTGGGATTATCTTTCTTCAAAAAAAGGATTCTGAGCCTAACACCTATCAGGGCGGTGAAATGACAATTACTCCAAATATTGGACATGCTGAAGGACAAATAAAATCAAATTATTTTATCGAACCGTATAAAGGTATTATGGTTGACTACAAGCCTAGAAAAACCTCCGTCAGTTCAGATAAAACTTATACTCCAAAAAAAGAGTTTAAGTATAAATCCCTAGCTGATATTGAGTTGCCTAAAGAAAACTATTCTATTTCAAGTATTTACTCTTTAGATGATTTCAAATTAATTTTGAATAACCAAATCGCTTTATATAAGAGCACGGGACAGGTATTTTCAGTAATATCATTCAAATTGGACATCCTTGCTGAACAAAATGGAATACTAACTCTCAATCAATTACAAAATGCTATTAGGCTTTCTACCGATAAAAAAGATAAAATATGCGTTCTAAACAATAAAGTAATTTTGCTAGTAATTAGAGATGACCAAAAAGGATTCAACTCGCTTCTTAGTAAGATTAAAGCCAACTTGCCAAGCGTCGATCCTAACTTTTTAAGCAATGTTATCCAATATATATCCGTATATTCAGCAAAAATTGATGAAAACGTTTCTACCGCCGACGATATTTTTCGGCAAATCTTGTCAGAAGAAATTCCAGGAAATAAAGTTTTGGGATTTAATTAAAAGAAGAAGAAATGAAGAAATTAATTCTTGTTTCATTAATATATTTTTGGTGTGCTCACTTTTCTTATACAGTTGCTCAGCCCCAATTTGAAGCAATGAAAGCTGAAGCTCAAAGAGAAATGCAAGTCGGACGTTATGGCGAGGCAATAGATCTTTTAAATAGATATATCTCAGCGCATCCCCAACAACCCGATGGTTATGACCTTAGGGGAATCTGCAATGAAAAAAGAGAACAATTCGAAAATGCAGTTTATGATTATAGATCCGCATTAAAATTAGATCCAACAAACAAAGAAATTAACCAAAATTTAGCAAGAGCAACAAAGCTTTGGTATTCGCTTTTATATAATGAAATCGAAGGTTATAAAAGAGAAATTGCAATAAATCCGGATATCCCGGACAATTACTTACAAATTGGAAAAGCATTTAAGAACCTTGGCCAATGGACTGTCGCTGAAGTATGGTACGACAAGTATCTCGCCCGCGCGCATGCTTCTCCGGATGAAATTATTAGATATTCTGAAATTCTTGCTAAAAATAATCATATAGCTAAGGGCTGGCCTATATTAAAAAAATATACGGAAGAATATCCGAATGATCAGCGTATCTGGTCAAGATTTGGATACTTCTCTCTTTGGCTTGGCAAAAACAGAATTGCTATTGATGCATTCCAAAACGCTTTAGCCCTTAAACCATTCTTTAGAGAAGCTCAAAGTGGACTTAATGAAGCAAAAGGGAAAGGTTATATCTATACAGTAAATGACACTTCAATTAAACATTTCAACTATGGACTTCCTCCGGTTAGACCTGAATTTGTCTATCCAATTGATAAATATTATAGAATTCTTAAAAGAAACCCCGACGATAATAAAATAAGATTAACTTTAATAAAAGCCTTATACAAAGCTGATCGATTTGAAGAAGCTTCACAGCAGTTACGAATTTTAAAGAAGAATCTTCATATACAATGAAAAAAGCATTATTGTTTTTCTTTCTTATTTTTGCCCCTGTAATTGCATTTGCGCAAGTTGATACTACTTTAATTGACTCTACAGGAATTGCTCAGTTATCTGCAGAGATTGATTCTGCAAAAATGGCTGTTTATATGAAAAAGATTGAAGAGTATAAGGCCAAGCTTGCAGCCGATTCAACAGATAGGGATGCAGTCCTGCACTTAGGAGCATATTATAACTATATTGTAAGTTATGATTCAGCAGAAGCGGTTTATCAGTCCTATCTTAATAGGTTCCCAAATGACGCTGAGGTCTTATATAGTTTTGCTCAGGCTGAGGCTAATAATAGGGAATTTGATATGGCGTCTGCGAATATGGACACTTTGCTGCAAAAACATCCAAATAACTTAAAGTATCAATTATTCAAGGCTCAATTAGCTGTATGGATTGGGCGAGACTATGAAAATGCTAGAACATATCTTGATAACGTGTTAGCTAAGGACTCTAGTAACCTCGCTGCACTTCTTGCCATGAGTTCTCTCGAAATGCATACCAATCATTTTATCAAAGCACAGAATTATATTGACAAAATTAAGCTTATTGCCCCTCAAAACTCAGATCTAAAAGAACTTGAATCGGATATGTACGTTCAAAAATTAAGATACAAACAGGAGCAGGAATTTGCGATTTTACTTCAAGGTGAAAGTCTTTACGGTAATGGCCAGTGTAAAGAGGCAATTGCTAAATATGATGAGTATATGTCACAAACTCAGCCCAATGTCATTATTGAAAGAGAATATGCCGATGTAAATGTCTGCGCTGGTAATTATCAAAAGGCAATTGATATATACACTAATCTCCTAAACCAGGGATATGATTACGATATTGATTTGCAAAGGGCAAAGGCATATTATTATATGGGAGACTCAGCTAATGCACTGACTTCATTTCAAAAATTAGTCAAAGAACATCCGCATGATTTTATGGCAAATCTATACCTCGGGGACTCTTACGTTCGAATGCATGAATATGGCAGAGCTAGAGACGCTTATTATAATATGGAGGATAGCTTAAAACTTGACTCGTCACAAACTGTTATGGTTAGACAAAGAATCTCCTGGACGCCTGTCACAGGATTTAGGGGCATGATTGCGTCTATACCGACATATCTATTATTAACTCCATATGGTTCTTACTATGCAGATAATACAAATATTAAAGAGGTTACCCAGGGAATCCGTCTTGACGTTGGTATAAATTCTTTTCTTTCTGTTGGAGTTGATGCTTTTCGCTTTACATTAGCTTCAGGTTCAAATTCCACGTTTAATTATACTGTAATTAATTCAAATAGTTTTAGATGGAACATAGGCTTAAGGCTCGAAAATTCAATTACATTTGGTTTCGGGTTTGGTAATACATATTTTGGAAATAATTTCTCCGAACCTTTAGCTAACGTATACCTCAGATCAGATGTGGCAAACGTGTATTCGGCATATGCTACTTATGATAAAATGGACGCATCTCAAGTTATTTACTCAACTACTTTCTTTAACCTTAGATATACAGCAGATATATTTAGGCTTGGTGGCACTTATCAGTTCAAATCGGGAGTTAAATTAGGTGGCGACTATTCGCACTTTAGTTTCTCAGATGGAAATCAAGGTGACAATTTGGCACTAAGGGTAGGGAAGTATTTCTATCCTGGATTCCTACTTGGATATGAATATTTAACAACTCGTTTTGCTAAAACTTCTACATTGTATTATTCACCTTCTTCTGTCTCTTCAGATAACATTACTGTAGATTGGGATATATTAAAAGATACAACTTCTACCGTTACTGTCGGTGGATTAATTGGTTTTATTCAAAATAGCAATACGATAATTAGGCAAGCTTATGCCGCTGCTACTGTAAGACTTGCTGATACTTTTACTATTCAAGCTAGAATTGTTGGAGGTGGTAGTTATCAATATGCAGCAGGTTACAGTTCCTTCTCAGCATATCTATCCGCTTATTGGACTCTTTAGCAGCTCTTATTATTATACCTTCATAAAATGCAAGTCTAACTCCTGTATTTGCATTAATCTCTGTTTCACATTATCTAATTAAAGTTAATAGAATCACCATGTTAGTCTTTTGGTAATAGTATCTTGCATTCGTGAAAAATGCTAAGCTTCTACTAACTGTTTTTACTTTTATGGTTCAACGATAAACATGTAGTGTCCTATTATGATACAAAAGGAAAAATTATCTTGAACTGTTACAAAATGTTTAATATAAGTGCCTGTAAATAGGCGATATTTTTTATTAATGGTGGCATTATAGTTGCCCAACATCAAAAAAAGATATTTAAAATGAAAATTAATCAAGAAGTAAAAAAGATTTCAATCACTCTCGACAATAGAGATGTTGTTCAGAAAGATGATAACAGAGAGGGTAAGTTAATAAAGAGAATGATCACTACCGGAACTATTTCTCTTTTTCTACTTCTTGTAATTATTTTTACTCTTCCTCATACTATTCTTTCAGTAAAGTCACTTCTTGAATTTGCTACGATCGTAGCATTAGTTATATTTTTATTTGTCCTGCTTTTTAGATATTTCGCAATTCTTGTGCTAGCTTATCTATATATTAACCAATACACATATAAATCTCCTTCCGGAGGGTACTCTCCATTCGTTTCGATTATTGTACCTGTATATAATGAAGAAAAAGTTGTAGCCGATTCAATTAAATCATTACTTGATTTGGACTATAATAATTACGAAATAATTGTAGTAAATGATGGCTCCTCGGATAAGACAATGAGCGTAGCAGAGTCATTAGTCGGATATCAAAAAGGTAAAAATTCTGATGTCAAAGTCTCCTTAATTAATAAGCCTAATGGCGGAAAGGCAAAAGCTCTTAATGCCGGTATTAGATTATCTAAAGCAGAGATAGTCCTTTGTATGGATGGAGATTCTCAACTTTCAACTGATTCAATTAAACTGGCAGTCAGGCACTTTAGTAATAGAGAAATTGGGGCAGTCGCAGGTAACGTAAAAGTACTAAACCGCGGTAAATTCTTTACAGACCTTCAAGCTTTGGAATACATTGAAGGATTGAATATGGCTCGTAGTGCTCAAAGTTATGTTAGGCTTGTTAATATTATCCCTGGTCCGATTGGATTATTCAGAAAAAAAGCAATTGAGGAAGCAGGCTATTATTCTAGTGATACTTTTGCTGAAGATGCTGATTTAACATTAAAGATTCTTGCAAATGGATGGAAAATCTATTACGAGCCAAATTCAATATCTTATACTGAAGCTCCGGCTAAACTGCAGCAATTGCTAAAACAAAGATATAGATGGACGCGAGGTATTTTACAGTCGATAAGAAAACACAAAAAATTACTGGTCAATCCTAGCATTAACATCGGCGATACTTTTATACTTTGGACTATGTTTTATGAAGCTTTAATTTGGCCTGCAATGAATATAGCAGCAAACTTGTTTTTTATAATTGCAGCACTTGTATTTGGTTTTTCTTCTCTTATTTTCTTCTGGTGGGCAGGTTTAGCATTACTTGATTTGGTAACTGCTTTATATTGTATCGCCGTTGAAAAGGAAGAATTCAGGTTAGTGGGGTATTCATTAATATATCGAATGTTCTTTATATTAATTATCGATATTTGTAAGGCAATGTCAACTGTGGAAGAATTTCTTGGGATTAAGATGACTTGGGGAAAACTAGAACGATCAGGCGTCAATGCTTAGATATTTGTAATTTAATTTATTAGGTGAACTTATGGAACTTATTCCTATTTTATCAACAATCATTCTCGTGGCTACAATTAGCACCTTTATGCTAGCTGTTGGAGCTTACATTTTATATAAAGTTAGGGAGAGAAAAGGAATTCAAGTGGTTTCACAGCAGCCTTCTGAAATTAATGCTGAACTAGTTACACCTGTTTCATCTCAACAAGTTCCTTCAGAAAGAAGTAAGCCGCAGCCAATTTTCGTTGGTCCTCAATCGCCTTATCAAAGACAACAACCTTCTGCTCAACCTTTCCAGCAAAGATTCTCGTCTGGACCAATCCCATATAATGGATACGGAAATCAGCCTCGTAATTATTCTGAGCAGGATAACTCACAGCAAAGAGCCTATGCTGGAAATCTGCGAAATATTCAACCGCAAGGTGAGTTAAAGCCTAAAAGCGCTAAATTCATGAAGTATACAAGTGAGGGGTATGTCCCCACTAAAGAAGACAAAGATTCCGGGGCTTTGAGGTGGAAGTAAAGTCTCGAAAATGGAATAGGATTAATCAAGGCCTAATAGTTTTTAGTGGTATTACCATTCTTGCTGGCTCAATCCTAATTTATCTTTTCATTTTACGAGGAGTTTTCGGCAGTTTCAATGCTGCAGAATTAGTCCCAAATCCCAAGTTGTTAAATGATTTCCTTTCAGGTGGTAAACCAGAAATTGGAATTCTCTATTCAAAATATACTGAAAATATGCTGCCGCAAGGAAGTACCTGGCTTAATGATAATATAAATTCTTGGAAAAAGGTACTTAATACTTCCGGATACAAATATGATATTATTGCAGACTCTACTATTGAACTAGGGTATCAATATAAATATAAACTTATAATCCTTCCGGGTGCAAAATCTCTGAGTGATAAGGAAATTGTTCAACTTAAAAATTTTATTAGCAAAGGCGGAAGTGTATTTGCTACAAGTGGTACTGCTTCATATTCGGATGATGGTAAATGGAGAGGATGGGACTTCTTTTCACAAGTATTCGGATTAAAATTCACTAAGGAGATCTCTAATAGTGAAGTAACTAAAATTCATACTTTAAGAGGCGGACTTCCAATTACTGCTAATATCCCTGCTGGTTATCCGCTTAGGGTCGCAACCTGGGACCGCCCGATTTCAGTCGAAGTATTAGATCCTAGAACTATACAGGCTAGTTTTTGGTATAATTATAAACTTCAAGGTGGTTTAACTAGAGACGAAATTAAAAAGAGTGCAGGTATTGTTTATGGTACTTATGGCCTAGGTAGATTTGTCTGGATGGGTTTTGAAATCAATTCGGTTATTGGAGAACAACAAGACTACATATACTTTGATAGGCTTTTTAATAATTGTATGAGTTGGCTTACTTATCAGCCTATTGCATTTGCAAAGGACTGGCCTTCTAATTATAGCGCTGCCGCGATGCTTGTTCCAGAATTATCAGATAACCTAAATAACTTAAATAATCTATTAGGCGTCTTGAATTCTGAAAAGGTAAAGGCAACGTTTTTTGTCGATCCCGGCTTAGCTCAAAGAAACAGAGGTATAATCAAGTCTTTAACAAAGTATGGAGAGGTCGGCTCATTGTTGGACCTTGGGTATTTGTCTTCTGTAAATGATACTATTAATTCACTTAATAATTTTGATACTCAATACCAGAAATTATTGAATGCTAGAATTTCTTTAGACTCCATAACAAATTCTCAGGTGATCGGTTGCATGCCTTATTATGGATTTTATAATAATAATACCATCAATGCTTTAATTAAAGCTAATTATAAGTATATATTCTCCGATTCTTTAACTGATAGGTCTGTCCCTCAAACTATAATTATGGGCGATAGTCTGCTTGTAAGTATGACAAAAACTGGACGCGACGATTATGAGGTTATAAGAGATTTTAACTTAACTCAGCCGGATTTTCAATTTTATACTTACCAGGAAGACTTAGATAGAATCCTTTTCGAGGGTGGACTCTATGTGCTGAAGATGCACCCGTATTACCAAATGAAAGATCAAAATATTGGCGTTGTTAAAAAAGTCATTGATGATCTTAAAAAGAAGAAATTTTGGATTACTACAGGCAATCAGATAGAACATTGGTGGGCACGAAGAAATTACGTGCAAGTAAAAGCGACCAAAAGAGGAGACAATCGTGTTGCTTTGACTATTTCAAATCCGGGTAAAGAAACTATGAACGGATTGGTAATCCAATTAGATCTAAATGTTTCTGCTTCTAATATCGCCTTGAGTTCTGAAATAATAGGAACAAAAAAAGCCAGATATGAATATGATCAAAGAAATCATATAGTCTATGTATATATCAATGATTTAGAGCCGGGTGAATCGAGAACTTATTATATTGACTATAAAAAGCCGGATGCGTAATAAATATTACTTAAAAATTATAAATTCTTTCCATAACTGACTAATATGTATTTTGTAGTCAGATTAGAAATTCAATAAAACAATGAAAATAAATAAGATAAATTATATTGTACCATTAATTTTAGTAATGGGCGCTTACTTTTTAGGCTGCTCAGATTTATTTATAAATCCTAAATCAAGCAATTCTAGTTCTAATATAGGCATCTCGATTTCTTCACCTGCTAATAATGATTCTGTTGACTACTCAGGTGTTATTGTGAATTATAATTTATCTGTACAAACTGGAATAAATTTCATTGAGTTATATGTAAATGGAAAAATTAACCAATGGATTCCTCCAAATAGTGACGGATCTAAGCCAACAATTAAACTAAGTTTGGACTCTGCATTAATTGGAACAAGAATTAGCTTTTATCTAATTTATTATGATAAAGATGGAAATTCTGCCAGAAGCGATTCTGTGTCAAACTTGTTTGTAACAGACATTGCTAATATTCCTTCTACTCCTTATAATCTTTCTTATTCTTATATTTCAGCTAGTTCACTAAATCTCTCATGGAAAGATTCGACTATAACCCAACCACCCGGTTATGAGATTTGGAGAAAGGACGGTTACTTTGGAACTTATTCTATTCATCTAGTTGCTGCTCCTTACAGTTTTAATATCAATGACAATAACATTTCGGATTCAACTGTTTATTATTATAAAATTCGTGCAGTAAATTTATCTGGTGTGTCAAGTTTTAGCCCTGAAATATCTACTGGTGGAGCAGGGTCATTCAGATCCATTCCTCCCCCTACTAATGTAGTCGTCAAGGCAATTAGCGCAGATTCTGTTCAAATTACTTGGAAATATTCTGGGGCTGTAATAAACTATTTTAAGATTGAAAGGAAATATAGTTGGTCAAATTACCAAACTATGGGAACCGTTAGCGGTGGCACATATCAATTCTTAGATTATAATAGTGGGATAGTTCCTTCTGCGCAATATTATTATAGGGTGAAAGCTTTTAGTAGCTCCGATTCATCCTGGTCTAATGATATATTAGTGCAAACACCTTCAAATTGATTGAATACTTTTGGCCATTAATTCCAGAAGATGAAATTAAAATTGGAAACCTTAAATAAAATAAATATCAAGTTATTTAATTCTCTTAAAGAGAACCTAAAATATCCATTTTTAGTGTTAAATCACAAAGGAGATATTTTATTCTCAAACAATGAAGCGTCATTGCTGCTTTCTATTAATCAAAAAGAAGATAATATCTTTAATCTTTTTGAAGAAGTATCATCAACCAGACTTAAAAATTTAGTTGAAGAAGTATACATTTCTAATAAATCCATTTCTAATGAAATATCAATACTATTGTCTAAGGGAAATTCATTTAATGCGCTAGTTACTGCTAGTGCATATAAAGAAGATGAAGAATTTTTTGTCTTTTGTACTCTGAAACCTTTGGATTTAAAGATTGGTGCCCTGGGCCAAACTTTGATATGTTCTAAAATAAATAATGATAGTATAAATGACCTTGTTACGAATCAAAATATAACCGAACTATTAAATGAAATTAGATTATCATTCCCGTTCACTTTTGTCGGAAAAGAAAGACTATCAAATGATCTTAACAAATTGGATGAGCCTTTTTGGATAAAAACCGTTGAAGGCAAATTCGCAATAGCTAATAAAAGTTTGACTAACCTTATCGGACTTGGACAATCCCAAATCGAAGGGAAGTCAGTTAGAAATTTCTTACCCTTTTTTCTTAATACGCTGTTAGATACAATTGAAAACTATATTAAAGAGACTCTTAATTCTGTCAGTATTAAGGGAATTCCGGTCTTTGGAATATCGGAGCCAAATGATAAAGAAACGGTCATAATCCCTTTGGTAGACTCTGAAAATAATGTCATTGCATTTGTTGGTATTATTCAACAAATTAAACAAAGAATATTGCTACAGGAGAAATCTCAGTTAAACTTTCTTGATGCCAATATTTTTGCAGGGATTGCTAAACCAATTTCCTTAATTGACAAAGAAGGAATATTTAAGCATGAAAGCAAAGAATTTTGTAAATTATTTTCTAAAGAATTAAAAAATTTCATAAACTTAAAAGTAGATCAGGTATTCTCGAGTCCGGTTTCTGTTATGATTCAAGAATTTATGGCCTCTACTTTTGATAATGAAAAAATAGAATTAACAGGCGACTTTGAACTTTCTGATGCAAAATCGAAGAAATATGATTTACAACTAAGTAAAATATTTGATCAAGAAAATCAATTGACTGGTGCTGTAATCCTAATTGAAAGTGGAAAATTAGAAGATAGTCTTGAAACAATTATAAAAAATCGAGGAAGAATGTTTGATATATTAATCCAAAATAACCCTGAACCAATTT
>JAJYDC010000002.1:0-132077 GCA_021777835.1 Bacteroidota bacterium
AAAACTATTGAAATATTACGAAGTTAGTATAATAAAAGGTAATAATTTTTAGATGATATCCTGAAAAAAAGAGTTCATCTCTTACTAATTCTGAAAAAGTTTATGATTTATTAATTTACTCAAGCTGACCGCATAAATATAATAAACGGTTGAAACCGTTACGATGGGTGTGGGTTTGCCGTCAAGCTCACCTAACTGAAGTTAGGTGTTAGAGGTAAGCGCAGAATAAGTGTGATAGTGTAATAGGATTACGGTTAATATCGCAATTCGTTGGGGTGAAAGAAGGATGCGAGGGAACCGCCTAGTCAAGTTCACCTAACTGAAGTTAGGTGTTAGAGGTAAGCGCAGAATAAGTGTGATAGTATAATAGGATTACGGTTAATATTGCAATTCGTTGGGGTGAAGAAGGATGGGGGGAATCCGCCAGGTCGTGTTCACCTAACTGAAGTTAGGTGTTAATGGTAAGCACAGAATAAGTGTAATGATAGTATATGGGCTGAGGTATATTAAAGATTAAGGTAAACGGTTGAAACCGTTACGATGGGAGTGGGGTTGCCGTCATAATCACCTAACTGAAGTTAGGTGTTAAAGGTAAGCGCAGAATAAGGTAAACGGTTGAAACCGTTACAATGGGAGTGGGGTTGCCGTCATGATCACCTAACTGAAGTTAGGTGTTAGAGGTAAACACAGAATAAGTGTAGTGATAGTATAATCGGATTACTGTTAACATTGCATCGTTGGAGTGAAGAAAAGACCCTGGCAAGAATAAGGAACCGTTATAACGGTTTACCAACAGCTAAAAATTATAAAGGAGGAAAAAATGTCGCTTCATTCATATTCCAAATGCTGGATTCACATGATATGGGGAACTCTAGATCGTGAAAAAATTATAAGTGATAAAGAGACACAAAGAAAACTGGCAAATTATTTCTATGACTATTCGAGGAAGAAAAATATTTTTATGATGTGTAACTTTGTAAATAGTGATCATGTACATGCTCTCATAGATATCCCAACGTCTTATTCTATTGAAGAAGTTTTTAAGCTTTTTAAAGGCAGTTCATCGCATTGGATAACGGAGAACAATTTAATTGATAGAAAGTTTTCTTGGGGAAGAGGGTACGGTGCTTTTTCCGTATCGGAATCCAATGTAGAAAAGGTAATAAAATATATAGAAGGACAGGAAGAGCACCATAGAAAAAAATCTTTTATAGAAGAGTATGAGGGATTCATAAAAGTATATGGGCTGCAGTATATTAAAGATTAAGGTAAACGGTTGAAACCGTTACGATGGTGTCGGGTTGCTGTCATATTCACCTAACTGAAGTTAGGTGTTAGAGGTAAGCGCAGTATAAGTGTAGTGGTAGTATAATGGGCTGCGGTATATTAAAGATTAAGGTAAACGGTTGAAACCGTTACAATGGGAGTGGGGTTGCCGTCATGATCACCTAACTGAAGTTAAGTGTTAGAGGTAAGCGCAGAATAAGTGTGATAGTATAATAGGATTACGGTTAACATCGTAATCCGTTGGGATGAAGAAGGATGGGGGGAAACCGCCAGGTCGTGTTCACCTAACTGAAGTTAGGTGTTAGAGTTAAACGCAGAGTAAGTGCAGTGATAGTATATGGGCTGCGGTATATTAAAGATTAGGGTAAACGGTTGAAACCGTTACGATGGGAGTGGGGTTGCCGTCATGATCACCTAACTGAAGTTAGGTGTTAGAGGTAAACACAGAGTAAGTGTGATAGTATAATAGGATTACGGTTAATATCGCAATTCGTTGGGGTGAGAGAAGGATGCGGGGGAACCGCCTAGTCAAGTTCACCTAACTGAAGTTAGGTGTTAATGGTAAGCACAGAATATGCGTATTGATAGTATAATGGTAAGCTCAGATTAAGGTTAGAGGGAATATTGCGAGCATTCTTTCTAATACTATCCAAACGTTAAGATAACTTTGGAATCATTTCTTAGTAATCGTATAAATTTCGCCGTCTTTTAGCTGAGCTATTAATATCATATTACAGCTTTTCTTTAAGTCATTAATGTTATATAAAAAAGGACGGTTGATATTAGTGAACCAAACTAGGTAAGCTTTGTTTTTGCCCTGCCATATATTTTTTAAATCCGGATTTGATTTTATAAGTTCCGGAGAATTATACATTGTTTTTGGGGGACTCCACTTTGTTTCTTTGTCTGCTAAAATGTATACAGCTTCCGGAACATTGCTGTAAAATGAGTATCCTGATCTAAATTGTTTGTGGTCATTAAGATATTTAATTACTGTATTATCTCTCCAAGATTTGCTACTGTATTCCCATCCGGCTTGTCCAATATAATTTTTAATATTATAGATTGTGGTTGTAACAGGGTATTTCATCCAGGCTATTATCGCAATCAAGAATAAAATTGGTAGAAGCTTGTAATGGTAATGCTTTGATATCCATTCTAAAATATTATCAAGCATTAAGAAAATTATAAAAACAGAGGGTATAAAAATAGGTGATAGGAGTCTGTTGGCAATTTTGTCATAAGCTGTAGTTGTTGATGAGATGACTATAATCCCTGAATATAATAACAAAAAGATTAATGCAGGGCCTATTTGTTTTAATCTTATCTCGTCTTTTTCCCATTTATTCCGATAAGCAATTAAGGTTAAAATTCCGGCGAAAATAATTAACATTATATAAAAGAATTGCTGGTCGTTCATTTGTATTGGTAAATACAATTTTAGCATCACATTGAATAAGTACAGTAGATTCTCGGATAAAGTATAGGATGAATCAGCGCGCTGCCCAACTAATGTGCCTGACAAAATATAGTTTCTTAAAATCCATAAACCGGTTGGTATAATTGTAATAAGCAAAAAGATAATAAGATGCCGAAACATCACTCTCAAGGTTTTTCTATTCCAAATATATATGCTAATTGAACCTGATAAAATGATTATAACACCAACATATCTGGTTAGACAAGCTAATGCTGCGGCTGTTGAAAAAAGAAGCAGGGAAGTAATTGTACCTTTTGACCTATACTTATCAAAGTAATTCAGATATAAGAGAACAAACAAAATGAAAAGAGGTTCCGATAATGCAATTAGAGAAATTTGAATAAGTATAAAGGAAACCATAATCACTATGGTCCCAATTATTATTAAAGCCAATGACTTCAAATGATTTAATAAAAATGTACCGGAATAATAAACGATTAAGCCAAAAAGAATTGCATTTAAATAGCCGGCAGATACTAGGGGGTCAATTGAAAATATTTTTAATATTGCAGCCAATAGTAACGGATATAAAGGTGATTGAAGGACAAAATAGTAGCCATCATAACCAACGAAACCTTTCCCATCAGATATATGTCTTGCTACTGAAATATAATATACAGAGTCAGGAGAGACTCCTACACGGCAGCAGTTTATAAGCAGAATTATAAAACATGCCCCACTTAATCCTATAATTGCGGGAAGTATTCTATGTTTAAATTGTATATCCAAAATAATAAATTTAAGTAGGGTAATGTTTTATAATGACTTAAGCTATTTGGTAAATTTTATCTCCCTGCTTAAAATTGTAAAGACAATCTCAAGTATAATATTTGATGTGCGGAGAACTAAAACCAGAGTCGTATAGCGCCAAGGAGAATATTACTTTTCAAGAAGACCGTGACTCTTCTTCTCATTTTTCTTCTCTCTTTTAGCTTCTTTCTTTTCTTTCATTGTTTTAGCCGGTTCTTTCTTAGAATTCTTCTTACTGTCCTGGCCTTTACTCATTTTGTTTCCTCATATATGTTAGTTGTCATAAATATTTATTCGTTAAAAAATTAAAGCTAGGTCGAGTGTTAAAGCATTGATGCTTGATTCTCCACTGCTCTTTCCAATTAGGTTAAATAAATTATACTTTAGACTTGCGTCAAGATCGACAATAGGAAGGACTGTAATTACTGCACCCACACCCAAAGCACCGCCGTATCTAGTCATGCTACCTTGTGATAAGCTGAAGCCGGGGAAATCTGCCTTGAGGTCTCCGAAGCTATTTAGTGCAGCTTCAACAGAGACATAGGGTTTAACTAAAGGTAAAGGCAAAATATTAAATTCTGCTTCAACGCCCGCAGACAGTATATTTTGAGAAGTATTTACCGTATAATTATCGACATTTCCACTACCTCTAAGCATGTGGTAATTAATAAATACAATAGGTGTAAGCGGAATAAGAGGGGCGTCAATTCTTGCCTGCACTCCGAAATTAAAATTAGATCCGAAGCCAAGACCATCAGTTCCAACGTTGTTCGTGTAGCCTGAGGGAGCGGTCATACTAGTTAATCCAGCACTTACCCCAAATCTGAGCATTTGAGCGTGCGAAGTGTTTGTAAATAATAAAATCAATGCTCCGCAAAATAGAAGGGGAATAATTTTTTTCATAACAGCTCCATATTTTTGTTTTTTATCAGTTTACTTTAATATACAATATGAAAAATCATAATACAAAGGGGGTTTCGCTAATATTTGTTATATGAAAATCATTTAGTAAGAATTGCTGGTCCCCATCCAAAAGATTACAAAATGATCTGATCTTATTTTTCATTTGGGAATTGCTTCAATTCTTTTAGCAAGATTGAAATCATTTTGAGTAACACCGCCGGCACTTTCAGTCGAGATAGTAATCTTGACCTTATTCCATGAATGTAAGAATATATCCGGGTGATGGTCTATTTTTTCTGCTTCAGCGCCAATTTTATTTACGAAGCTGAGTGCGCTCTTAAAATCTGCCAATGGAAATTCTTTTCCGATATCATTACCGTTAAAAATCCATCCTTCAATTTCTTTTAATTTATTTGTTATCTCGTTATGCGATAAAACTTCCACATTGATCTCCATATTTGATGTATAAAAAATCAGTTTCCTACCCATATAATAGGAAACTGATCGGCTACAAAGAAGCGGCTTACTAAAGCCGCTTCACCAATTATAACTTACCTAAATCTATTAATCACCTTTTGAAAGCAATTTTATTTCAACTCTTCTGTTCATAGATCTTCCTTCGTCCGTTGAGTTTGTAGCGATTGGATCGTCTTTACCATATCCTACTATTTTTAGATCATTTCTCTGAACACCCTGGCTTACAAGGTAGTCAACAACTGATTGGGCTCTTCTTTGTGAAAGCTTTTTATTATAGCTAGCAGAACCAATTGCATCGGTATAACCGCCGACTTCCCACTTGTATTCAGGATGTGCTTTCATGGTACCTACAAGACTATCAAGAACTGCATAAGCATTAGGCAATAATTTTGATTTATTGAATTCAAAGTTTGCGTCTCCCCTAAGAACCAAAGATTCTATTTCAGCCGGTTGTGTAACAACTACGGTATCTTGAGCTTTCTTAATAGGGCAACCTGTTGAATCAACTTGAACACCAGCAGGAGTGTTAGGGCATTTATCGAGATAATCCGGAACACCATCACCATCTGAATCAAGCGGGCATCCAGTAGCGTCTACTGCAACACCAGCAGGAGTGTTAGGGCATTTATCGAGATAATCCGGAACACCATCACCATCTGAATCAAGCGGGCATCCCTGAGCATCTACTTGAACACCAGCAGGAGTGTTAGGGCATTTATCAAGATAGTCCGGAACACCATCGCCATCTGAATCAAGCGGGCAGCCAGTAGCATCTACTGTAACTCCAGAAGGTGTACCAGGGCAGTCATCCATATAATCAGGAACGCCGTCACCGTCTGAATCTTTAGCTCTGCCAAAGTAGTAAGATATACCAACAGTAGCAGTATACAGAAGATCGCTATTAGAACCGGAGCTTATATCATCCAGATGATCTTTACTAGCTATTATTATTCCACCGTTTACGTTAAGACTTAAGCTCTGCGAAATCATAAATCTAACTCCTAAGTCACCGTTAATAGCCAGCATGTAATGAGAATAATTTTCTGCTTTGAAATTCGGTAATTGATTTCCGTTACCATCCTTCGGGTAAAACCAAAGGTTAGAAGCGCCGATTCCTATCCAAGGGTAAAAAGAATTATCAATAGAAAGGGCATACATCATACCGCCGCCATACATATCAAGCCTGGTTGTAAATTCATTAGTTGGATTCCCCCATGAAGCTTGAGCCCCGCTTCCAGATACAAACCCTTCCTGTCCAAATGCTCTTAAGCCAAAGTTTCCCATGCCAGTGGAAGGGAAATAGTATTCCAAGGAAACTTTCCCAGTATAGTTTGTCTTGGAATTGCTATAATCTGTAAATCCCAGGGTTCCGCCTCCTTCAGCAGTAAAACCGATTACGTTCGACATAGCATTATCTTTTGAGCTAACAACCGAGTCTTGAGCAAGAATCAGTTGAGCAAAGCTCAAAAAAATTATTGATAATAGTGCACATAGTTTCATTTTAGTATCCTTTTATTTGTTAAACAATCCACAATTATTCTCTTTTAGTTAAAAGAAATATCGTATTCCGAGCGAGGGATCAATAGTAAAACCAGAAGAAGGAGTAAGCTCGAAAGTCGGAGCGAGTTCAAAGAATATATCAATTGGAGTTTCGCGCGGCAGCCATGCAATTCCTAATACACCTCTAACAGCGAAAGAGCTTTCATTTCCACCGCTTGTAAAACGTCCTCCGAAGCCATAGTAAATAGGGAATCGTTCAGTAGAGCTGATTACATTAAATGAGTGCCAGAGGTAATCCATGTGAAAATTAACTCCATTCCTTGAATCGTTACGGTCGTTAAATACTGTCCAGCCAAGGCCAAAATCGAAAGCGTTGTTGTTTGATGTCCATAGCTTTGCACTAATTCCTGTAGGATCGCCAAACATAACGCCAAGACCAAAAGGTCGTTCTTGTGCAATAGTTCTATTAACGGCAATTAAAAGAAAAAGCGCGATTACAAGGTGAAAGTAGTGTTTCATATATATATTCCTTTTCGTGTAAAGTGATTAAGTAGTTTTCTGTTAGCAAATGAAATATCTTTGATAAATTTTTTGAAAGTTCCAGTTTGATTTGAATAGTTTGCTTCTTCCAATTGTGAATGGAATGTAAGCTTCTCCATTATGTTTTGAATATGACTTTTAACTATAATGGTTGTGATTTTTAACTTTTCACAGATTCCTTTAATACTCAGACCATCGCCAATAAATTTAATAACCTGCAGCACTCGTTTTGTCATTGCAGCAGTTTTATCCAAATTTATTTTACTTCTTTTAAGCCTGCGTTCTACTATTTGAGGGATGAAAGGTATTGCTAGGTTAGCAGGGAATACGTTCACAGATTCGGTTTCTGAACGGATTGCTTTTAGAAGGTCATAAAGTGTTGCATCCTTAAAAATAAAACAGGATGCACCCGCTAAAATAAATTGTTTTAGATCTTTCCGAGCTGGTGCAAGATCTAAGAGTATTAGTTTTGCATTCGGGAAATCTCTTTTCACAAGCTCTACAGCTGTCAAACTAGTCATGTTGTGCAATCCTAAATCTAATAGAATTATGTCAGGCTTTAGTTGTTTAACTTTTATAGTACTATTCTCATTATTACCAGAAGATGCAATAATTTCAATATCAGTATGTTTTTTAAGCATCGCGATAATTCCTTTGCGAAGTAATAAGTCATCTTCAACTAATAACAATCTAATTTTTTTCATGATTTAATTTAGGTTTTGAAGGGAGGGCTTACAATCGATCAAAGGGATGGAAAACGGGCTAATCCATTCGGGTGACATAAACAATTATTGTTAATGAAATAAGGTTAAGGCTTATAAAACGGATTTAATTATCCTAAAGGAGAATAAGTAAATTGTTGGGTTAGTTTGTTAGTGCCATAATTTAACATTTTGGGGGTTATTAAATCGCAAGAGTGATTAACATTCTACGTCAGTATATATTATTGTTTAATTATGAGTTTGGCTGTGATAAAGTAACATAATATATTCTTAGGTTGACAATTAAATTCAAGAATAATTAATACTTCGTTTCAATTTAAAATTGTGTGAGATGGTATGGCTTGCTCAAGGTGGCAATCGAGAGTAGGGATAATGGTAAAATGGAATAATAAAAATGCATTTCACTTTCATTACTCCAATTTTCCATTAATTATTGGAATTTGTCAGGTGAGTCAAAACTAGTTATTATTTCCCTTTGTGTCCGTTATTACCATGTTCGTGTTTATGATTATTATCTGTATGGTTACCATTTCCATTGTTCCCTTTGCGCCAACCATTGTGATTTCCATTATCATGTTTCTGTTGTTGAAGCCACTGTTTATGCTCCGGATGATTTTTATTTATAAAATATTTTGAATCCCGGCTATCGCGGATTGACTGCTGATCTTGACGCCCTCTATAAGAGGAGTATTTTTCTCTGTTGGACCGATCATTTCGCCATGGTTCACGTTCATTCATAACTACTTTGTGTGAATTATAGAAGTTATAATTATGAAAACGTGACGGCAAATATGTGCTGCTTACCCAACGCCCCCGGTTATTATAATAATAACGATGCAGAGGGACGCTATAATAAACATCTATATCAGGCAAGTAATAATAATCAACATAATCATAACCAGTAGGACCCCAAGCCGGTTGAGTACCTAAGTTAAAACCGATGTTGACATGTACTTGTGCATATAAAGTACTTGAAGCACTTAACAAGAATAATGCTGCGATTAATACGAGAAAATAACGCATGATGTTGTTCCTTTTTTTTTATTGAACTGCTTTATCCAACAATTGTCAGAATTGACTGTGTATATTTAACTAATAGTTTATCATCGAAATGCTTTTGGTCATAGCATTTAGACTTTCGTCATTATAAGAATAATTAGCGATTTCCAAGCGTGTGTGTAATGCAAGTTTCTCCATAATATTATGAATGTGACTTTTAACTGTAAAAGCAGAGACATGCATTTTTTGAGCGATCTCTTTATTGCTCATGCCTTCGCTAAGCAGTGCAATAACTTCCCGTTCCCGTTGAGTCATCTTGACAGCTTCTTTAAGTTTTGATTTTCCTTCTTTTAAGGCGTGATCCACAATCTGGGAAAAGAGGGAATCAACTAGGAGAGGCGGAAGAACAGTTGAACCTTCTGCTACAGATCTAATGGTGATTAAAAAATCATTAAGAGAAGCATCTTTTAAGATAAAGCCATTGGCACCTGCTTTTACATACTGTAAAATATCAGCTTGTACCGGTGCAAGGTCCATAATAATGATTTTTGCTTCCGGAAAATCTTTTTTCACTATTTCCACTACATGTAAACTATTTTGACTTCGCAGCCCTAAGTCCAGAAGGACAACATTCGGCTTTAGCTGTTTTATTTTTACAAGAGTGTTTTTACCATCTCCGGATGCGGCGATAATAACAATATCCTTCTGAGGTTTAAGGATTGAAAGTATCCCGTCCCGAAGTAAGCGATTATCCTCGATGAGCAATAGTCTTATTTTATTCATAGTAATATTCCACTTAAAATTGAAAACGATATTTATGCATAATAATTAATTCAGTAAAAGTAAACTTATGCTCCGGAAGAGATGCGATCTTTCTATACAAAAGAACAAATATTATAGACGCAACCATAAAAATTTCTGTCTATACTGTTGATAGGCAATCCTTTACTCATTACATAGGTAAGATGCAAATATTTATGGTCTATATACAATCGACCAAAGGGATGAAAAAGGGATTACCTCTTTTAGTGAGATTTGCTTCCTTGGATATTAGAATGAGGGGAAATGGGGTATGGAATATGGGGTGTTGTACAGAATTAAGTTTACAAAATTTAATGCCGGGGGCAAAATAATGCGAAGAAATTTTAGGGTGTGACGAAATCTAAACTATTGTAGATAAGGAATTGATTTGGCCAAAATGCTAAGCTGAGGAGTGAATTCGGGGAATGTTTTTTTGATAACATCTAATGAATTAGATGTTGTGGGGTAAAGCCCGGATGGTAATTTGTGTCATGAGCTCCAGACTGAAGTTTGGGTTACGGGGGAAGGGATGATAAGTCAAGATAGGGAGTGTGCTCAATGGATGTTTTTTTAGGATCAGGGCTAAAGCCCTTGTTGAGGTGGGTTTGATGTACCCCAGGCTGAAGCCTGGGGTTATTGAGGAAGGAATGAAAGGACAAGTAGATGTGTGCCAGGTATTTTATGGAGTTAGGGGCTAAAGCCCCTCATGTATTGGATGTTAGTTTCTCCACGTTAAAACGGGGGATGATTAAGGAAATTTCACTTCTTATTTGTCACTAATTGGGCTATAACTTTTTTTGGATTATCCATCATATTCCCCAGACTGATAGTCTGGGCTACGGAGGAGGGAGGATTCCCCAGACTGATAGTCTGGGCTACGGGGAGGGAGGATTCCCCAGACTGATAGTCTGGGCTACGGGGAGGGAGGATTCCCAGACTGATAGTCTGGGCTACGGGGGAGGAAGAATTCCCACACTGATAGTCTGGGCTACGGGGGAGGGAGGATTCCCAGACTGATAGTCTGGGCTACGGGGGAGGGAGGATTCCCAGACTGATAGTCTGGGCTACGGAGGAGGAAGGGCTAAATAATGGGAACAAAGTTTAGGATTTGATAGGGGAAATAAATTTGAAATAACTTGAGACAAAAAATCTACTTACCGGCTTCAGGCAAAGATTTAAATGGCAATACTATATAACACTTGCAATAGCAATAACGCCGGAAAGGATTATTAAAACACCGGCAATTCTGTTTACCCATCGGAGACCGATAATGTCTAATTTCTTTCTAAATAGAGTAACACCGGAGCTAAGAAGCAGGAACCATAAACTTGATCCTATAAAAACTCCTAATACAAGAGCTGATCCGGAAAAGATATTAACTTCATTTGCTAATCCAAGAGCTGCAAAGACAGCAATAAATGCAAAGATTGTTAATGGATTAGTTAGTGTAAGAAAAACTATATAGAAATATGAACTTAGCATTCCACTGCTATGGGCATGCAACTTAGGATCAGCAGGTCGGGCACGATATGTTCTTACTCCCAGAAAAAGAAGAAGTGCTCCTCCAATAAGTCTTATCCATAATCGCTCAGAAGAAATCACATCCGATATATAAGTAAGTCCGAATGCAGCGATACAGCCATAAAGTAAATCCGCAGTAGCAGCTCCAAGACCTATTATTAGACCGCGTAATCGTCCTTCAGTAAGCGTTTTTCGAACACACATAATACCAATGGGTCCAATCGGAACTGCCATTGCGAAACCAATAAGAATTCCCTTAATAAAAAAAATAAGTTCCATAATCTAATCTTCCGAGAAGGAAATCAATGTAGAAAATAGAATTATCATCAAACATAATGTATGCTACCTTACTCTATATTTGAATTGAGTAGTCTTGTATCCCGATCCAATATTTAGATTAATAGTAAACAGGTATACTCCTTTTTCTTTCAGTGATACACCGGAGCCGAAGTGATTCATCATAGGCTGAAGAATTACTGAAGATACCTTTTTTGAAGGGGAAACAATTTCTACCTTGGCACTAGTGTCGGCGAATTCTTTCCCATTCCTAATATTTGTTACGTCAAATATAAAGTAATTTGTGCCGCTCATTGCAGCATTCTTTGTCTCTTTATTCATCGTCTTATTATCAGTTTTCATTTTACCCATAGTCTTGCCCATATGTGTCTTCATCATTTTCTGATACTTCCATTGGGTTAAAATCCATACCTTTGTGTTAAGGCTATCTACAGTTAATTCGAAAACCGGTTTACCCATCGCGCTTGAGATATCATTTTTCTTAACAACGGACTTTGTCTTCTCTTTATATTCAGACTGTCCATTAACGGATAATGTAAAAGCGATAATCATTATCATCGAGAGAAATACATATTTTGTTTTCATAATCATTTCCTTACTTCAGTTTCAGACTGATTAGCTAAATAATTTTCAATGCCCATTTGATCAATCTGTGCCCGCTGGATTTCTGCCCAATCGACATGTTCTTCTTCAGTTCTTAGTATTCTTGTTAGAAGGTCAGCACTACCTTCATCAGACACCTCATGGGCAAGTTTAATAGCCGCGTTATAAGCTATTAATCCCATAATTTCTGCGTTCTGGTCGTTAGTAATCATCTCAAGTACCGTTTTACCGATTTTAACAAGATTTAATTTAGGCACTTCAGGAGATCCCCCAAGGTAAATAATGCGCTGAATAAGCCATTCCGCATGATGCATTTCATCCATTGTCTGCATTTCTATTGCAGAGTGGAGTTTGACATATCCCCAATTGCTACACATTTCTGAATGAACCATATACTGGTTAATTGCGGTTAGTTCATCAGCTAAGCGCTGATTAAAAATTGCTAGTAATTTTTCATTACCTTTCATGATTTTCCTTTGTTATAGTTGTTATGGCTAATCTTATCTTATTAAATTTATTTTTTATAGTTTAACATTATGAGAGAGACACCAAAAACGGAAGTAACTAGAGTTGAAGTCTTCCACTGTCTGTTTTGGCGCGGCTAATCGTCTAGAACTATTTTTCGTATTGTCATATATAATCTGTTTTCCTAATTCTAAATGAGAAAAATTCATTACTGTTGTTGAAAAAGCTTTGATATAGAGTCTATCGTTCGTTTTATTCATTTTATTAAATCCCTTATTAATAATTAATATTTCTTATATAAGTTCCATTGACTTAGTTTAGAGCGATACTAATAGTAAAGGGGAATGCCGAAGTAACTTTTATTGGCGAATTACTTTGCTCATGCTGATTTACTACCCAAGTACCAACAAAATAACCAAGTGCAGCTCCAGCAAAAGTATCTGATACCCAGTGTTGATCTTGATAGACGCGGGAAATCATTGTAAGAACTGCCGGTAAATAAGCCAGCACTTTCAAAACGGGTGACTTGGCATTCCTTGAAAGGACTGTTGAAAGTATGAAAGCTACAGTAGAGTGACCACTAGGCATTGATTTATTATCCTGGTTAAAAATAGAAGAGAAGGGACGGAAAAAGCTATTGCCTTCGTTTAAGTAAGGTCTCGATCTACCAATTACAAGTTTTAGGACAAAGGAAAGCGCACCGGCATAAAGAGATGCCTGTCCAATTTCATAAGCGATTTTTCTTGCGCCGATATCATCAGTTAAAAGAGAAAATGCTGCAAATCCGCTGAACAATATTACCGGTGAATATATTTCTGCCCAGACTCTTCCAGCTACAATAGGGGCGCTATAGTAATATCTTTGGTCCTTCAAGACATCAGTGCGAATAGGTTGATCCGCTTGGGCAACAAGAATAGTTCCAGCTCCCACCAAAGCAATAGTTAGCCAATCGCTTCCATCCCATTTAGCAGGCTGTTTCACGAAGTCAACGGTTTCACGTCCGAATTGAGAAAAAGTATACTTTAATTGAGCGAAAGCGGAAGATTCGCAAATTAAAAATATTAAAAGAGATAGGATTAATTTATTTCTCATGGCTATGCCCTTTTTTAGAAAAATATGATTTCGATTAAAGTTATATTTATTTAACAAACTTAAAATCCTCTATATAAAGCTGTACAAATAATTTTTCTTCTGTTCTTACAGAATGCACACTAATGAACTTAGTCGGGTATCTATCACTGAAGTAAATCAAATGTTCAAAGCCGACGCTTATATTTTTAAATATTTTGAAGGCAATACTGGGTCTAAGTAATCCGATATAACTATTGCCTGCAGTTCCAACATAAGTATGGAACCACCAATAATAGGCTTTAATAGAAACTCCTACCCAGCCGCCAAAATTGTATGTACTTTCTAAGTTTGTTTCAGCACCGCCTGCGTAACTATAATCTCTAACCTGTGTTGTATCAGGACCAAATCGGTTACTTAGTCCTCCGAACGGTACTACACTTAGATGGAAATCAGTATAAAGACTTGAATATTTACTAATAAGAAACTTAGAAATAATTCCAGGTCCAAAAGCCATAGTACCTAATTCGAAAGTATTATTATCATAATAATCCATGTGTTGGAATAGTCCAACTAGCGATTCCAATTTTCCAGTTTCAATATTACTGCCGAATAAAATTCCATAGCCGGTTAAATTGTCTATAATTTTTCTTCCAACTCCGAAATCTAAATCCATTCGAAGTTTGAAATAATCAAAAGGTTTTCTTGATATTTTTTCAAATGGGTTTCCATAATCGAGATTAAGATTAAAGTTAAAGCTATTAGTGCCTGACCCGATTTTTCTTCCTTCATTTACTCTATGGTACCCGCCTGCTAATGTTATATTAAGAGGTTCTTTCTGATATACTTCCCGTTGTGTTACCCTTGTAATATCTCCATTCAAGAGTCTGCTAAAAAATCTTGTGGGTGTAATAACAGCAACTGCGAGTTCCCTAAAAAACCTATCTGCTCCCGTTGTCTGATCATCGAGAATATTTGAACCAAGCCGGTAAAATATTTCTCCAAGAAATGAGCCATTTATTGTCGTATTTATTATATCATTATAAGAAGGTCTCGTAGTTTCGCCAAAATACTCCCATTCTAAACTGCCCAAAGCTGCAAAGGGCACAGATTCGAAGAAGGAATAACCGTTAGCACGAGCCGCGTTAAAATCCATGCCTCCTGAAAATGGATGGAAAAAATAATTCATACCGAATCTATCCTGATCCCATTCCCATCCGGTTTTTATATTATATTCCCAAGATTTAAATCCAACTCTCGAGAAATCAAAGTTTAAAATATACCTGTCAATTAAAAGAGTAGTGACATTAGAAGCTGTAACTCTTAATGCAGCAAACCACAAAGGAGATTTCTTGTTATAGAGAGGATCGTCATTGAGCAAGTCCCCATACATATTATATTTCATAGTATCCGTCAAAGAAGTGTTGATAGTATCAGATAATGATGTCTCATAAGGATTAGGGACAATATTAGAAAAACGATTTATTTCATTCTTTGACAACTGCCTATTAAACCATGAATTATGATCTTGAGAAAATTGTGTTTCAAGCACAAAATTATTCTGTGCAAAAAGTAAAGAAGAAGCAGAAAGCAAAAAAAATAATATGTACAGTATTTTCATTGTATTTTTCCTTAAGTCGTTCGGTTAATTGAAACGTTCTTAGAAAAGAATAATCTTTTTCCTAAAGGAAGGATTTCAGCAGACTATTCTCTTGTAAATTAAAATAGCTTCAATTTCTGTTAATCATTATCAGAAGTCAAATCTTTAACTACTTTCCCAAGTTTATCCATATCTTTATTAAAGCCAGACTTGAAGTTTTGCCATGCGCTTTTCCCATCATTCTTATAATCTTCTAACTTCTTCTTCATTTTGCGATTCGTTGCTTCTAATTTTGCTATTTCTATATTGTATTTAGCTTTTACCTTAGTGCCTGATTTCTTCATTTTTACTTTGAAAGCAGCAATACTATTTTCATTATCCTGGATTTTTTGTTCAGACTTACTTTTGAAACTTTGCCACTCATCAGAATAACTTGTCTGAACAGTCTGAGAATCCGGTTTGGTCTCAACCTTGCTTTCATTGGGCTGTTCGCTATTTTTCTCTTCAGTGTTTTGACAACCAATAAGAACTATACCCCCAATAAAGCCTAAAATTGCATACTTTAAAATTTTGTTTTTCATAATTTTCCAAATGATTTTTTAGATATAGATACAGATTTCTCGCGAGCTATAAGCCTGATCCGAAATAAAAGTGTGTTTGCATAGTAATGCCAAAGAATCTAAAGCAATGGACTTTACTGATAAGTACACGCCATAATTCCTATAATTTTGAAATTATTTTGCGCAATTCTTCCTTGGTTTTTCCAAGTTTATTCTGTAATCTTCCTAATAATTCTTCTTCTTTACCTTTTTTCAAAAGTAAATCATCATCAGTAAGATTTGCGTACTGTTGTTTGAGTTTACCCGCAGCTTCGTTCCAGTTTCCTTTAATTAGTAGCTTATTCATTTAATAACTCCATTTCAATTGATAAATATGTTTCATGATAACTATACTATAATATGTAGGATTTTAGGGTTGTTCAATCGTCTAAAGGGATGAAAAGGGGACTACATCTTTTGGGTGAGTAAATACTGAGCCATGATGATTTCAGAGTCTAAATCTTTAAAGTAGTCAGCTGGATGAGGTGAATCGTGGGATTAAAATGGGAGTAATTTGCTTTAAAGATCATTAGAAAGGGGATATTCTGCAAAATCAATATAAATAAGAATAAGTTATGGCAAATTATTAAACAATTCGGAAGTCAAATGAATAGCGGGGTAATGGGATTGATAAGACTTTTTCCTGTCAATCCATTATTCCCGTGGGATATTTTTTTAAATAAAAATTTTTAATTCAATCTCTTTTTCTCAATTGGATTCTTTATAATTTGCTTACGTTGATTGGTCCTAGGCTGCGATTTCTGAATTGCAGAATTCTTCTTAGGTTGAATTTTATCCTGTGGGCGCTTATTAGTCACCCTAATGTTAGTAGGATTAAAGTTTTGATGTAAAGTCGGCTGATACTTTCGAATAGCATTAGTTTGATTTACACCGCGTTGCTGATTTCCTACATTATTTTGATTGTTCTCTGGCTGAGTATGTTGAATTACGGTATTCTTCTTCTCTAGCAATATTTTCTGTGGCTGCTTCCCGGTTTCCTTAACATTAGGATGATTGACATACCGAGGCACTGATTGTTTCTCTTTACGAATATTATTGGTTGGATTTGCGCCGTGCTGCTGATTTCCCATATTACGTTGAATAGTCTTTGGCAGTTAACGTTGAATCGCGTCTTTCTTATTAGGTTTTAGATTATGCTGTTGATTTACCGCTTTTCTTTCTAATATTGGTTTTACATCATTCAATCTTGTTACCTTAGGTGGAATGGGCTTGCGAACATTCCCGTTCATCTTTTGTATTTGTGGTCTGTAGATTTGCAACTCATTATTGATTAGATGTTGTCCCGGTTTATTTATTCCCCGAATGGGAACTGATTTAACCGGTGTTCGAGAATATCTTTGAACATCTGTTCTTTTTGGACCCGCAATATAAGTACTGTTTCGATTTTTATTTCTTAATGTATTTACTATTATTGTTGAATTATGAATGATCGTAATATTATTAGTTCTATTAACGTAATATCGACTAATGTTAGGGCTTGTAAAATCCCGATCTCTCACAAATATCCATCGATCATTTGGCTCACGATAATCTCTTCCAAAAGCAATATTAATACTGATACCCGGTCTTAAAGGAGCCCAACCGTAATAACGGGGAGAACTTCATTTCATCATATTAAAAAGCTGTTATTGCGCAGCTAATTAATGAACCTTGGTTTTAATCATAGATTTCTGAATATAAGTTTGTTACTAGAATAAAGATTGTTCCTTCTAAAATCCGACGACATTTGCGACTCCGGTTCGAAGAGCAAACCAAACAAACTGGATAAATGGTTCATCCGATTTTCGTGTATATTCAACAGTTCCGATTTTCATTTTACCGGACTCGTCCGGAATATTGTTTCCCCTAATTATGAATGTTTTACCAATAAAAGAGGATATCCTATCGAAAATTCCATTTCCCCTCCCGGTATTTTTATTTAGTATATCGAATGATAAGTTACTATACACAGCGCGCACATAACCTGTCGCGTGATTCGAATTAACATTAACATTAAAAGTTGCCTCATGAAGGGTACCTGATTGGATGCGGTGATGTTCGGCTATTTCAAGAAATTTGTTTAGGCTACTCACTTCCATTTTATTAAGCGATCCGCCGTAACTAAAAGAAAATTGCGGCGATCCCAGAGGAATCGACATGTGCAATTTCATCTTACTTGTATTCATAAAATTTCCTTGTGCCTGAATAGAGATAGTATCAAGTTGACCTGTATGACTGACAATTCCTTCTGCAAGTAGCTGCATTTTATCAAATGTTACCAGGGCTGCTTTAGCTCCTACTGCATATCTCTCATTGTAATTTAATCTACCATTGCTAATTTGGAGGCTATCGACGCGTATAGTATCCTTAATCGAGGATAATCCTTGATTTGGCATTAAAGGGCTTGGAGATTTTGTATCGAATTGCTTATCCATGTTTACCAGGATATCAACAAAAATATTTTGAACATTTATTGAACGCGCGCGGTAGTTATTCCCATCAAGTAATCGGGAGTATTCTAAACCACTTACAATGATTTTAGGAATGACAAAACGATATCTAGTACTTCTGAATTTGCTTTCAGCAAAGAATTGTTCGTCTGTTATTAATGGATGAAATTCCACAGAGTCAGCTACAATTTCTGAATCCGGTACTGATAAATGCAGACGTCCACAAAGGATCTGATTTTGTGACTGCTTAAAATTCAAGACAATTCCTTTTGCGTTTAAGGCAGCTTCGGCAATACTTTTAGGAGAAAAATTTTTTTCACGAAGAAGTTTTATCCACCCAATTCCGTACAAAGAGAAGGTCCCAATTTTACAAGAAAATGAAGAATCGTTCTTTATTAATGAAATAGAGTCGCATTCAATACGGTTTTTTAAGACGTTGAAATTAACGCCGGCAATATTTAGCGAATACTCCGGATATGCTTTAGTAAAGGCATCAGTGATCCGATTTTTAAGAAATCCGTTGAGATAAGTTTGCGGAAAGAAGAGGATTATAAGTGCAAAAAAGAGTAAAATAATTCCCAGGGCAAGACTTGAAAACAGTGCAATTTTACCGGGAGAAAGATTTCTCCAATTAATAGTTTGTAAGTATCTAATTTTTATTCTTTTCATAAACTTTCCTTTTCCTCTTTTTAATAAGCGGCAGATTCCAAGAGACCGAAGATTTTTCTACCGCTGATTTTTCCGGGCCAAGTAAAACTGCTATCCATTGTGTATCTTCTCTACTTTCAAATGCAAACTTCAGAGTCATTGTGAGAGGTATGCAAAGAATCGCGCCTATCAAACCAAGCAGACTTCCCCAAAAGATCATAGAGAGAAAGACGACCAAAGTCGATAAGCCAAGTCTTTGTCCCATTAGTTTCGGTTGGATAATATTTCCGACTATGAAACCCACTAAAAGATAACCTGCGGCAACAAAAATAGCGCTGCCTATCCCGAGTTGGATAAGAGTAAGAAGGACGGCGGGAATTGCGGCTATGACAGAACCTATATTGGGTATAAAATGCAGGAGAAAGACAAGGAAGCCCCATAGAACGGGATACTTAACTCCAAGAATTGACAGCCATATACCTATCAATATACCTGCGGCAAGATTAATTAAAGTAGTAATGACCAAATAGCGTCTGATGTCAATAACGAATTTAGTAAACAAGGGAAATACAGCTTCCGGATTCCCAAGCACAGCACGGAGTTTAACAGGGAAGCTAGAGACTTCAAGTAATATAAAGGTTACCGTTAGAAGAATCAGAACCACATTTGAAAGTGCCGAACTCAAACCAGTAAGGAAAATAGCAGTAAGGTTCATTACCGACTCCGGATTGAAATATTTTACAAGTACCTTATCAGAACCTGTAATACCCTTGCTTGTTAAAAGTGCTTCAAATGCCGTAATTTGCTCTTGAATGCGAGTTTGATAAAATGGAAGTGCACTGGAAAAACTCTTAAGGGAAGCGCCAACTAATACGCCAATCAAAAGCAGAATAATAACCATGACAGATATGACGATAATAACGGCAATAAAAGACGGCATGCGTTTCTGCTCTAGCCAAATTACCGGAGGAGTACCTATCAAAGCAAGAAAGACAGAAACGAGAGACAATACAATAACCGACTGCGCAAGATTCATCCCAGCAATTATGATTACAAGAGCAGCAACAATAACGAGAAATCGTATTGCGCTTTGAGAGCCCAATCCTTTAGGAAGATAGTTATTCGTTTTATCCATAAATTAACTACAATTGGAGGATTAAAGAACCCGTCTTCCGCTAATAACTCTAACTAAAATCATTATAATTGCAATAACAAGAAGTATATGGATAACGCCGCCCATGGTATATGCAGTAAGCATTCCAAGAAGCCATAAAACTATTAAAACGACTGCGATTGTATATAACATAATTAGTATCCTTTCATTTTAAGATTTCGATGTTTAAATTCGATATAAAGGTATGAAGTGATCTATAATAATTCAATCGAGCAAAGGGATGAAAAAAGGACTACATAATTTGAATTAGAAGCCGGGGGATGAACAAATAAATTGCTCTTACTTTAGCCAGGATTTTCCCATTGAAGTCCCTGTAATTATTAGTCACAGGGACATTC
This sequence comes from Bacteroidota bacterium, assembly GCA_021777835.1. GTDB lineage: Bacteria > Bacteroidota > Ignavibacteria > Ignavibacteriales > Ignavibacteriaceae > FEN-1297. The sequence goes on from JAJYDC010000002.1 coordinate 20,223, forward strand.
ATACATTGCTTAAAAGAACAAATTTATTTAATAATTCTAAACACGATTCTTCTATTCATTGCTCTACCATCTTCAGTATCATTGTTTGCGACAGGATCGTTTTTCCCGTAACCAATGGTTGTAAGTCTACTTGCAGCAATACCTTTAGAAACAAGATAAGTTTTAACTGTTTGAGCTCTATCTAATGAAAGTTCCTGGTTGTAAGCTGCAGTGCCTATATAGTCAGTGTAGCCTTCTATTTCAACTTTCGCAGCCGGTTTTTCATTTAATAATTTAACAGCTTGATCAAGCACGGGATAAGATTCAGGTAAAAGGTCTGATTTATCGAACGCAAAATTTACGCCGATAAGTACCAATTTATTATTTGAAATTACTAGAATAGTATCTACTTCAACATTTGTAACTTCTTTTGGTATGTGTTTGATTATCATATCTTCAATTCTGTTGTAGTCGGTCATATCTTTCATAACGGGGGTGATCCCCTGGCAAGGCTCGCACATTTTAGACGGTTTGCCTTTATCAAAAAAGAAATTCAATCCTGCGCTAAGAACTATATAAGAATCGCGTCCATTCAACTCATTTGGAACTATAGTACCGTCAAGCTCTGAGTTGTTTGACATATGGTAACCAAATTCAGTTACTAAACTCCAACTTGGATCAAGCTTGAATTCGGCTCCAGCGCCGACATTTAATTGAGATCCAAATTTGTTATTATCCGGAAATGCTGTTTGTGCGTTAGTAATATTTTTATAATTACCACCAACACCGGCAAACAGGTAAGGGGAGACTGGTTCGCACGGAGTAAAATAGTATAGTAAATCAAGATCGCCAGTTATAAGGTTGTCAGTGGTCGTAATCTGGTTAAGAGCCAGGTTGTTCCATTGTCCTTCGAGGTGAGAATAACCGCCTTTTAATCTTAGTCCAACGTGCTCAGAAAAGTTTCGTTGGATTGAAAGATATGCGCCGTAATCAGAATTTAAAGATGTTATGTTTACCGAGTAAAATCTAGGAAAACTTAAACCAAAGCCGAATGCCCAGCTATCGGTTACAGTTTGTGCTTGAGAGATACCGACTCCAATAGTTAGCATCAATGCAAGCGTTATAAAAAGTTTTTTCATTTCATGTTTCCTTTATTATTTTTTTTGAAATCTATTTAACTCAATTATTATAAGATTCATTCCGTTTTAAGCTCAAAACATTCAAGTCTACTTAGTGCATTTATTTAGGAAATAATGGTGAGGGATTAAAGTCTCCTCACCATTACATTCCCAATACCTTACGGCAGAATACTTGCAGTATTGGCGTCTAATGATACTGCGCCAGTTTGTGTCAAAGCTCTACCGTGCAATACAGCGCCGGTATTTAGAGTTATTGATATATGAGCCAGAAAATTGCCATAAACTATACTAGTTGTCCCAACTGTTGCTGAAGAGCCAACAGACCAATAGATGTTTTCCCATTTTGCACCGCCGGCCAAAACAATACTGGTTCCTGGATCAGTAATGAATGTGGAGCCCATTTTGAATATCCATACAGCATTCGGATTGCCTCCGGCATCAAGGGTTAAAATACCGTTTGCTCCCGTTCCTGAAATTCCACTAGTTGATGAGTTAACATATAGGCCAGGGGCAAGAGTCAAACCGCCCAGATTTCCAGGCAATGAGATGGCATTTAAAGATCTTCCTTGAGCGTCGTTATAGGCAGCAGTCAAATCAGTTTTTGCAGTACCTACTATAGGATCAGCTGTTGAATAAAGTGTCCCAACAACAACTCCGGGAGGGAATCCATTAATTGTAGCGGTAGGAAACGATCCTACATCACCAGTAGCGGTTGTAAGACCCGTGTTGGAGACTCCAGAGCCAGCTAAAATAACAAAGTTACCTGCAGATCCAAGATTTACGCCAAGCGGACCTGTTAAAGCAAAGACTGCGACTAATGTTCTGTTTGCACTAATGGTAAACTGATAATTTGCATTTGTGGATACAGAATTTCCATTCTCTGTCCATTTAATAAATGCATACCCGGTATTGGGTGTTGCAGTTACTGTTATTGAAGATCCTGAATTAAATATACCGCCACCGCTTGTCGTTCCGCCAGCGGAAGGATTCGATGATAATGATACAGTATCCTTTACAGCCGCAGCCGTAAAATTGGCTACTAATGTTCTATTTGAACTTAAAGTAAAAGTATAGCTTGCATTTACAGATATAATATTTCCGTTCTCTGTCCAGTTAGCAAATGTATATCCGTTATTTGCCGTAGCGGTTATTGTTACTGAAGAGCCTGAATTAAATGTACCGGCACCACTTGTTGTTCCGCCTGCTATTGGATTCGATGATAGTGTTATAGTATACGGAATAAGCGTTTTGAAACTCCATACATAATTGCTTGCCAGTGAATTTCCTGCAAGGTCCTTAGCACCGGTTGTAATTGTAGCGGTATAGGTTGTATTCTGTGTGAGATTATTTGATGGTACATAGGTTGCTGTCGCACCAGCATAACTTACAGTACCGGACACAAATGTTGTCCCTTGCATTAAGGTAAACGTTGCAGTCGTAATAGTTGATGCATCCATTGACTTGCTAAAGGTTGCTGCAACTTGTTTGTTCAACGGGACACCTATTGCGGCATTAACAGGGTCTGTTAACGTTACAGTTGGTGGAGTAACGACAGCAGCAGCGCCTGTTGTAAAATTCCATACGTAGTTATTTGCAAGAGCATTACCCGACAAGTCCTTGGCTCCGGTTGTAATAGTAGCGGTGTAAGTTGTATTTGCCGTGAGACTACTTGCTGGGGTATAAATTGCTGTGGTGCCAACATAGCTTATAGTACCAGATACAAATGAAGTACCTTGCATCAAAGTAAATGTTGCTGTTGTAATAGTCGAAGCATCCATTGTCTTGCTAAAAGTTGCGGCTATTTTCTGATTGAAGGGCACGCCGGTTGCTGCATTTAGAGGGTCAGTTGAACTAACAGTTGGTGGGGTTACAACCGCTGCAGCGCCTGTTGTAAAGCTCCATACATAGTTATTATTAAGAGCATTACCTGACAAGTCCTTTGCCCCAGTAGTAATCGTGACAGAATAAACAGTATTTGCCAAAAGATTACTTGCCGGTGCAAAAATGGCAGTTGTGCCGGAATAAGAAACAAAGCCTGAAACAGAAGCAGTACCTTGTGTTAAAGTAAATGTAGCAGAAGTAATAGTAGTAGCATCCATTGTTTTGCTAAAAGTTGCAGCGATTTTTTGGTTTAAAGGTACTCCGATTGCAGAATTAATAGGATCGGTAGAACTTACGGTTGGAGAAGTAATGATAGCGGCAGCTCCAGTAGTAAAACTCCAAACATAGTTGTTTGTCAAGGCATTGCCTGCAAGATCCTTAGCCCCTGTAGTAATAATTACATTATATGCGGTATTTGGTGTGAGGTTGTTTGAAGGTGCGAAAATGGCAGTTACACCCGAGTAGGAAACAAATCCTGGAATAGGTGTTGTCCCTTGCATCAAAGTAAAAGTCGATGCAGTAATAGTCGAAGCATCCATAGCGGTGCTGAAAGTAGCAGCGATTTTTTGATTTATAGGCACTGCTGTTTCTGCATTAACAGGGTCAGTAGAGCTAACAGACGGTGGAGTTATCAATGCTGCTGCGCCTGTATTAAAGCTCCATACATAGTTCTTTGCCAATTTATTGCCCGCATCATTCTTAGCCATAGTTGTAATGGTGGCAGTATAGTCTGTGTTTGGATCGAGATTGCTTGAAGGAGCAAAAGTGGCAGTTGTACCTGTATAGGAGACAGTGCCCGAGACAAACGATGATCCCTGCATCAATGTAAAAGAAGCGCTGGTAATGGATGAAGAATCCATCGCTTGGCTGAAAGTTGCTGTGATTTTCTGATTGAAGGGCACGCTTGTAGCAGCATTAAGCGGGTTTGTTGAACTCACAGTCGGTGTAGTGGTAACCGGAGGAGAAGTGATTCCCATTCTATCGTCGCATCCAGCCATAGCCATGATTAGAAGTAACGGTATTAACCACATTTTGGAAAAGTTTTTCATTTTACGCATAATAATTTGACTCCTGTGATAAATTAGACTTAGTTTTTTTACTTATTAAATAGGTACATGTTTTATTTATAATATTTACTTCATGAGGATTAATTTTTTAGTCGACACGAAGGAACCAGCTTCCAAGCGGTAGAAATACACACCGCTTGATAGACTGACTGCGGATTTATTAGTATTGAAAGTGACGGTATAACTACCGGCTTCCTGGCGGCTATTTACAAGGGTTGCGACTTTTTTTCCAAGCAAGTTGTATACCTTTAAGGAAACTCGAACGGGTTTCTCAATACTATATTGAATTTTTGTGGACGGATTGAATGGATTGGGATAGTTCTGGAAGAGCACAAATTTTTCAGGTACTAATAAGTTATTTTTGACGGCCGTAACCGTTGCCGGCTGAATGACAGAATTTGCATTTAGAGTAACTGCTGTTTGAGCCAGCGCTCTTCCGTTTAACGTTGCGCCGGTATTCATTGCGATTCCTGTTTGGCACAATATTATTCCTTTCATTTCAGAGGTAGTTCCAATAATAACTTGACCAGCTACCTGCCAGTAGACGTTAGAAGCCAATGCACCGCCGCTTAGAGTAACAATGGCACCGTTTGCAACTGTTAAATTTTGTGCTATCTGGAAAATCCAGATATCGGTTGCTTTCCCTGAAATAGTTACCCCGGCAGCACCTATAGATACTCCGGTACCCCATTTATATAGACCATGAAGGAGGGTTTGTCCAGTCAGCACCCCTGAATAAAGCTCAGAATAATCGGGTGATGTTCTACCCGCTGCATCAGTATAAGCGGTCTGCATATCGCCAACAGCAGTAGTCATCCTAGTAGGAGTAGGAGAAGTATAGTCAGAGGCATACACATTTCCAGTTATTAAAGATGATGTAGAAAAAGTACCAGAAGGATCCATTATTAATCCAAATCCAGTTATATAAGTAGCTGCAGCTGGACTAAGGCCAATATCGCCTGTAACATTAGTTGTACCGGTAGTTGATAAACCAGTTTTTGCAAGAATAACGTAATTGCCGGCCGTCCCAAGATTCACCGGTGCGGTTGAGGACTGCGACATTGAAGGAAAGGCAGTTAAAAAAATGACTGCCAACATTACTCCGAGGAATAGGGTCAATCTGCTAATAACAGTTGACGGATTGATTGTAACTTTTTTCATTTTATTCACTATAGATTATTTATAAATTAATTTTTGAATATTTTTTAGTTTAGAACTTACGTTATAGATGCTGCTGAGTAAATCGATCAAAGGGACGAAAGATGGGCTACACCGTTTGGTGGAGAAGTATGTGGTTAGTGGTGGAAGCTTGGAGTAATGAGTGTCTTGTCCTGAAATAGGTTGGCGAAGAAAGAAAATATTATTATTAATTTTGTGGACTTTTTTTTGGAAGGTGCATGTGTAAGATCCGGGCGTTACTGGAATAAATTGTTATGCTTATTAAAAATAGTTCAAATATGTTATTAATGAGTTTCTGAAAACCGGATTCATATATACTTACTTGAACTGAAAATAAATCAGTGCAATTGCTGCAGCGCTCATTAGAATGAGGGTTATTGATCCGAGAGCGTTTGACCATCTTTTGTTCGTAAATTTTCCCATTACTTCTTTATTATTGCAAATGTGCATTATAATGGCAATCATTACCGGCGCTGTAAGACCATATAAAACAGCGGTATAAATAAGCGCTTGTATCGGGCTTATGCCGAGAAATTCCAAAGACAATCCAACAATGAGCGAGACTATAAGGGTGGTGTAAAATCCTTTTGCCTCGCGAAACTTTTTATCTAATCCCTCCTTCCAATTAAACGTCTCGGCTAAAATATAGGAAAGTGAGCCGGCTAAAACCGGTATCGCTAGTAATCCCGTACCGATTACACCGACAGCGAAAAGCAAATAGGTAAGTTTACCCGTCAAAGGTTCCAATGCTTTTGCCGCTTGCCCTACCGTATCAATTTGCCTGATGCCTGCTTGATACAATACCGCGCCTGTAGTAAGAATTATAAAAAACATAACAAGATTTGAAAACAACATTCCTGAATCGATATCGGTTTTCATGTCGATTAAAAGTCGTTTATTGATTATGATTCTTTTTTGTTTGTGTGATGTATCTTCGGCTTCCATGGTGGCTTGCCAAAAAAACAAGTAGGGAGAAATAGTTGTACCAAGGATGGCAACAATTATCTCAAAAAAAGACTTGTTGAAATGAATAGTCGGAATAAAAGTGCTTTTAATAACTTGCATCCAATCGGCGTGGACAAGGAATGGAACTGCTATATATAATAATAAAGAAAGGCAAAGCCATTTCAGCGCAGCAGCAAGTTTTAGATACGGAAATTTGATAATAAAGAAAATAAGCAGACAGGTAAAAATTATGCTGAAAGCGAAAGTTGGAATTTGGGGTATAAGTAAATTAGCAACGGCACCCATTCCCTGGATGTCAGCGCCAATATTAAGTGTAATAGCGGGGAAGCTAAATACTGCCATCAAATATAAAATGCTTTTGGGATATTTCTTTTTTAAAGTTCCGGTTAATCCTTCTTTTGTCAACAATCCAATTCGTGCACACATTTCCTGTACTGCAGCCATTAGAGGGAAAGTGATAATTGCAGTCCAAAGAGTAGCGAAACCAAAACCAGCACCTGCCTGTGAGTAAGTTGCTATACCAGAAGGATCATCATCGCTTGCGCCGGTAATAAGTCCGGGGCCAAGAATGTGCCAGTATTTCTTAAATCTTGCCAAAAGGATTTTAGATTTATTAATTATCGGATAGCCTGAATAATGATCCATTTATGTTAGGAGTGATTACTTTAATAGTTTTCCTGCGGAGATAAGTAAGGGAATTCCGATGCACCAATTTTCGATTAGAATATAAACGATATTATGTAGCATTACGCAATCAAGTTAAAGTTCAAGTTTTAAAACAAAATAAATGGATTATTTTACCATAAAGGTATAATAACCCTAATGCTTTAATCCAAAAATAAGATACAAAAATTGTTTGGTAGTTAAATCATCCAAAAGGATGAAAAAGGGATTAGATCTTTCAGGAAACCAAGAGTGTAAAGACATTTATGATTGCCTTTGATACAGGGTTTGTAATTAAATGGGGAATAGTACTGTTGAAAATTTCTAAAAATTAGTTTAGAGAGCACTTTTTTAGAAAAGGGATATAAATGGTCACCCGATAAGAAACAAAGGGCTTATAAACGAAAAAACGGCTCGAAACCTACGCTATTTCGTATGGTTTTTATGAGCCGAAGTCAGGAAAGGGAGTGCAATTAAGAATAACTGCAATGAGGCCTGTTCAATGAGGGTTCATAACGAGGGCGTAAATGAGGACGATACATATATATATATATATATATATATATACTAAGCCGACCTAAGCAACATCATAAAATTACTATTGTTGAGGAATATGAATCATTCGTAAAATTTTACCATTTGAGTTTGAATCCGGTTAGTTAAATGTAAATACGTTGAATCAGGTAACAAGGCAGCTTAATTAGGGCTAAGATTGTGTTAATAAATTTAGGGCATTAAATAAGATTTGAGGTAAGGCTTTGAATATTATAGTTGATTATAACTAAAAGCTGAAATCAAACTTATCAATACCAATTTTACAGGGGCAAACCAGATAAATCAAAAAGGAAATCTTCTAAGCATCCAAAGAAGATTTTAACAAAGTAATTAGGGATGCCTAGCTACTATTAAAAGATCACGCAGATACAATAAACATTAGAAAGCAGGCCAGGCTTTCCCAACACCTGAAGAATTAGGCAGCACACTCAATAACTATTTGATATTTTTCTGAAATGGAATCCATAAATAGTAAACAAGATTGCTAAGGAAAACAACTGCGGTTTACGGAATAAGGACCAGAAAAATAATTTCCAGTAATATATTCTTTCCTCGCCAATTACACCTAATTTGAATATAGATTTAAAAAGGGCAAGGATATAATTCGGATTGAGGTGAAAAACCTTCTTCTTATTTGGTTCAAAATCTTTCATGAAGCGCATTACGCGTTCGTAATAATATTTGGGCGAATAAATAGTGTCTAAGATTTTTTTATAACCTCCGATAAGCTCTTCAGAATTCATCTGAGGGATAAAATTGATTGAAAAGTCAGTGTTATTGCCGGTAAAATCATTAAGCATTCTTCCTTCGGAAATAAGTCTTTTCTGAAGCCTCGTCCCGTTAGGGGCGTTTAGCAGTCCAACCATAGCTGTTACAATACCGCTTTCCTGTATAAAGCTTGTAAGCTTATCGAAGATTGTAGGCGGATCATTGTCAAATCCCACGATGAATCCTCCTTGAACCTCCAAACCTGACTTTTGTATTTTCCTTATACTTAATAATAAATCGCGATTTCTATTTTGAAGTTTATTACACTCAATCAAGCTCTCTTCATTAGGAGATTCGATGCCTATGAATACTGCCTCAAAACCTGCTTTAACCATAAGGTGCATCAGTTTATCATCGTCGGCGAGATTTATAGAAACCTCCGTATTAAAGTAAAAAGGGTCTTTCATTTTATCATTCCACTCTGCAATAGCAGGGAGTATTTCTTTTTTTAGTTTTACTTTATTGCCTATAAAATTATCATCTACAAAAAACACAGGACCCCTCCAGCCTGTAACATATAATGCATCCAATTCGGCTAATACTTGTTCTTTTGTTTTTGTGCGTGGTTTTCTTCCATAGAGGACGGTTATATCACAGAAGTCACAATCAAAAGGACAACCTCGTGAATACTGAACATTCATAGAAGTATAATTATTCATAGAAATAAGGTTCCAAAGGGGCAGGGGAGTGGTGGTAATTTCTGCCCATTGATCCGAGGTGTATTTATGTTTTGCTTTACCCCGGCTTAAATCAGTAAGAAACTCCGGAAGTGTTGTTTCAGCTTCATTAAGAATTAGATAATCGATATTTTGATAATTTTCCGGACTGCTAGTGAATAAAGGTCCGCCTGCTACAATTTTTGTATTTAGTTTTTTACAATTTTGTATTACTACATCAACGGATGCGCTTTGTATTGACATTGCGCTAATAAAGACATAGTCAGCCCAACGGATATCTTTATCTTTCAGCTCGCTTGCATTCATATCAACAAGTTTTTTATTCCAATCTTTGGGCAGCATTGAAGCAATTGTTAAAAGTCCTAACGGAGGGAAGCTCGCATCTTTTGACACAAATTTAAGTGCATGTTTAAAACTCCAAAAAGTATCAGGATACATCGGGTATACTAAAAGAATATTCATTTGTTAATTCTTTCGTTTATTGAGAAAATGTTATTTATACAGCAATACGTTTGACAGACGATTTCAGATATGCATTCTGATCATGGAATATCGCACCTTCAGGAAGCCAATTCCACAGAGAGCCAAGGTCATCTTTAATAATATTTTTATAGAATTGAGGGAGCTCTGTTGTTTCTTGTTCAAAGTAGTTGCGGAAATGAGTATCTGAATTTAAATGCTTTAGTATTTCTTTATTAAATGCAATCCTTCCTGAACCTTCTTCGGATAATGCTCTCACGACATTCATCCATCGCGGTATGAATGCATTAGTAGCAATTAAGCGTTTTATGATTGCGCTCCACGAAAAGGTATGTTCCCCAAGGTTTATAACACGGGAATAAAAATCCTGCCAGGAATAATTTTTCGGTTTAACATTCATAGCATGATTATTATCCAGGAAATGAAATGGAAACGGTATTACCCTATTTAGTTGTTGATATACTAAATTAAGAGGAGCAGCTTGTCCGAATGCCGATAGCAGAGAATAACCGGGGAATGCACCTGGAGTCAAATCCACGAATTTCTTAGTAAGCTCAAAAGGTTCATCTCCCTCGTCAACATCTAGACCCAGAACGAAATTAGTTTGAACATAAGGGATATAACGTAAGATCATATTGACCTGATCGGCGACATGTTTGACCTTATCCATTCCGGTCAAGCTGCCAGTATTTGATTTATTTCCGAGATCAAACCATGATTCTATTCCCGGCAGCATAGCTCCGAATCCATTTCGTTTAAGACGTTTCATATGCGGTTCGGATAATAGCGACAAGCTGCTTTCTGCAATAAAGTCAATGCTATTCTCTGGAACAACTTCTTCAATTGCGTCCATATATTCGTTGAACCGGATCCCAAAATTGGGATCATGCCATCCTACTAGGGGGCGTTTAAACTTAGTAAGGAGAAAAGTCAAATCTTCTTTCATTATATCAAAATCCAAAGGCTGATACGCAACAGTTGAATCTATGCAAAAGCTACAGGTGTATGGACAACCTAAGCTGCCGAGCATAGGAACCATTTTTATAAGGGGAGCTTTCATTAGAGTGGGTTCAATAAATTTCCATCGTGCTTTTACTCCCGGAAGAGACAACGGTTGTTTTTGAGCGGTAAGATGCAAACCTACGGGGCGGTGCGGTGAGCAATCATATAAAATTTCACGAATAATATTCTTATCGGTAAATCCCAGTACATAATCAAAATACTTTACTGCATCTTCAGGGTAGCAGCGTGCATGGGGGCCTCCTAATACAGTAACTGCGCCTCGCGACCGTAAAAGATTGCTTAATGCATAAGCTGTTTGTGCAGCTTCAGTAAATGAGCCGATAAATACTATATCGGCATTTCGCGGCAGCTCTTTTATTAAATCTTCTTTCCCTGTATAACAAATGTAGGTAACGTTATGTCCTTCTTCTTCGGACCAGACTCCCACAACTTGTGGCATTATGCTGGCGAAGTTTGCGTTCATTATTCGAGCAAATAATTTCTTATTAGCCTTTTTTGATACCAGGTCTATTATTCCTACTTGAAGTTTTTGGATCATATCTGCACCTATATTTATTATCACTTTTTTATAAGTTTTAGAGATTAGAATGAGAATTGCTAAATTGATTATTCTATTCTTACAAAGCCGTTTTTCAATATAAAAAAAATATAAAAATGGTGTTAATATTAAAATGCATCTAAAGGATGAAAAATGGATTAATCCACTTGAGCTTTAGGATTTAGAATTTAAAGAGTAAAATAAATGGATAATTCAATTGAGTAGAAACAATAACGTGTAAATTTAGTATTATCGACATATAAAGCGGAGTCTATTTAATTTTATCAATTATTGAAAAAATTTCTGATTGAGTTTTTGAAAGTATTCTTCTAAATCTAGTTAATAGATGAAATTCATAGTCATTGCTTGAATTAAAATGGTCTTCAGTTATAATAGGATAGGTCTGCCGTATTTTTTCTTTAATAGGTCCCCAGCTACTTTTGTTTTTGGTCTGATACATATAAAACCTCTTCTTTGATAATTTGACTAAGTAATTATATTAAGAACAAGATTGTAAATAAATCGTCCAAATGGATGAATTAGGGATTAACCCTTTATTATCCATTCGAGCTCACGAAAAGTGATTTGCTATTAGTTATTATATAAATTGCAGACTTTTGTCAAATAGCCTGAGGCAGTAGTAATGACAATAAGAGTTGGGCTTGGCAGGAGGATTTCTTTTAGTACAATGTTTTGCAGCGGTGAGAAAGAGGTCAGTAGGAAATAAATAAAAAGGAACAGTGGATGTCATTTTTAGTGTTTACTCTTCTTCGATTAATGGAATAGATTTCATTACATCATTATAATCTTTAGTATTATTAGCATATTTGGCAATTTGTACGCGTGTATGAAGCGTAAGTTTTTCAAGAATATTATGAACGTGACTTTTTACTGTGAACGGAGAGAGATGAATTTTCTCCGCTATTTCTTTATTTGTAAGACCAAAGGCAATCAATTCGATTACCTGCCGCTCCCGTTTCGTCATTCGAATCGATTCCATCAGTTTTGAGGGTTCAGACTTGATAAGAGCGTGCTCGACAATCTGTGAAAAAAGTGACCCTGTTAAATTGAGAGGTAATACCTGAACTCCTTGAGAAACCAATCTAATTGTCTTCAAGAATTCATTTATTGTTGCGTCCTTTAAGATGAACCCTGAGACTCCTGCTTGTACAAACTGATAAACATCAGACTGAGCCGGAATGAGATCCATTACAACTATTTTGGTTTTCTCGTAATCGTTTTTAATAGCTTTTGCTATTTCAAGACTATTCTTACTTCGCAGGCCGAGATCCAGCAGCACCACATCTGCAAGTTTGAGATTAGCCATTATGCTAAGAAGGTTTTCGCCATTACCTAGAGCAGCAATTACTTTTATATCTTCCTGTTTCTTGAGCATATCTGAAATTCCATCACGCAAAAGACGATTGTCCTCAATAATAAGTATATGGATTTTTTTCATGCATGGGCTTCCAATGTAAACTTATCGATAATTAAATTAAAGAATATAAAATATTAAAAATATAAATGCAAGATAGGTAATAAAGGTAAATGTTGCGCGAAGGTTTGATTGTGCTGAAATAAAAACTATTTCTGAGTTAGCATCTCTGTTAATAAATTTTGATAATGTTTTAGTATTCAAATATAGAAAATAAAAACCTTATTATATTATTTTAATATAGAAAAGCAGGTTATAAATGTGGTTTCTATGAAGTAAATATCTATAATATCTTCCCAATACTTTGGGAGAATTCTTTTTAAACATTAAAGTGAACTGCTTCAATAATAGTCGCTATTAATAGTAGTCAACCCGATTAGTATCATAGAGAGTACCTATAATAATCTAATTCTAGATGGTATTATTAAATTAACTACGGAGTAATATCGAACAATTTTTAAGAATGACAAGTTAAATATTCAAAGGACAAATATAGTACTATTTATCTCTTTCATTTATAATAGGCGAGAGCAATATATTATTTAAGGATTTATGCCTGCTTTAGAGGAGTCGCGAGAAGAAATCTGATAAGGATTAATCCATTTTTCATCCCATTGGGTGAGGTAGTTATCTTATAATTATTTGTAATATATGTTGTAGAAAAATAGAGTTAATTATTACTAGTGATTCATAGACATATCCGGAGTCAAAAATTATGAAAAAAGGGAAATTAGAATTTCGCCGAAATACGCTGCCTAAATCGCCTACAAGCATAAAAGGATTTGATGAAATCACGGGAGGCGGATTACCGCAAGGCAGACCGACTCTTATATGCGGAGGTGCTGGTTGCGGAAAGACACTTTTTGCAATGGAATTTATTGTTCGCGGTGCAACAGTTTATAATGAGCCGGGAGTATTTATTTCGTTTGAGGAAACTGCAAAAGAACTAACGGCAAACGTTGCTTCGTTAGGTTTTGATTTGAATAAACTTGTTGCAGGTAAAAAAATATGGCTTGAGCACATTCACTTAGAACGGGGAGAAATAGAAGAGAACGGTGAATATGATTTAAAAGGGTTGTTTGTCCGTATTCACAATGCAATTGAAAGTATCCACGCTAAGCGTGTTGTGCTGGATACAATAGAATCTTTATTCTCAGCACTACCAAACGCAACAGTGGTACGAATGGAACTAACGCGTTTATTCAGCTGGTTGAAAAAGAAAGGTGTCTCTACAGTAGTTACAGGAGAGCGCGGAGATGGCACTTTGACCCGTCAGGGTTTGGAAGAGTATGTCTCTGATTGCGTAATACTGCTGGACCATCGAGTTAGTGAGCAATCATCAATAAGACGGCTGCGAATAGTTAAGTATCGCGGTTCAACGCACGGCACTAACGAATATCCGTTTTTAATTGACGAGGATGGATTTTCTGTCTTACCTGTGACTTCACTTGGCTTGAATAATATTTCATCTAATGATAGAATTTCTACAGGCATTCCAAGACTTGATACAATGCTATCAGGCAAGGGCTACTTTCGAGGAAGCACAGTACTTGTATCGGGTACGGCCGGAACAGGCAAAACGAGTCTTGCAGCAAAATTTGTTGAAGCAGCTTGCAAAAGAGGTGAGAGAGTTCTCTATTTCGCATTTGAAGAGTCTCCAAGTCAGTTTATGCGCAACATGTCTTCAATTGGGATACATTTAGATTCTTTCGTAAAAAAAGGATTACTCCATTTTCACGCAACGCGGCCAACACTTCATGGATTGGAACATCATCTAACTACAAGTATTAAATTAATAAATAAAGTCCAGCCGCAGATAGTGGTATTAGACCCCATTGATGCATTTGTGATAGGGGGAAACCAGACTGAAGTAAAAATAATGTTACTTCGTCTTGTGGATTTTTTAAAGATGAGAAATATTACTGCATTTTTTGCTAATCTCTCGAGCGCCGGAGATAGCCACGAACTTACGGATATGTCAATATCATCCTTGATAGATACATGGCTGCTATTACGCGACATTGAAATTGGCGGAGAGCGTAACAGAGGAATGTATATTCTTAAATCGCGAGGTATGTCTCATTCCAATCAGATTCGCGAGTTTAAGCTGACAGATAATGGAATTGAATTGATAAACGTTTATGTCGGTCCGGAAGGAGTATTAACTGGATCAGCTCGATTATCGCAGGAAGCGAAAAACGATGCCGAACAGTTATTGCGTAAACAAGAAATAGAACGTAAGCAATTAGGATTAGAACTAAAACGTGCAGCGACAGAAGCGCAAATAGTAGTGTTGCGATCTGAGTATAAAGAAGAAGAGTCTGAAACGCTGAGGGTTATTGAAATGGAAAAAGCGAAAGCAGAAATGTTTGTACAAGATCAGAAAAAAATGGCAGTAAGCAGGAAGGCAGATGCTTCAACAAATAAGCACCACGGCAAATGATGAAATATCAATTACTCTAATAATTATTAGCTCATTTTTCAAGTATGATTAATTTATGCATTAGCATCCTTTAATTTGCGAAATACAAATTAACTTAAAGAGAATTGGGCATTAATTATTATTTTTTTACAAGAAGTATAGAACCAAAACTTCCTCATCCCATTTTTCTTATGTCCGTATTGCAGCCTTATTTAGAACAATGCATAAACAACACCAAGCTGCATAGATTGTTTCATCTGTGTTGTCAGAGACTGATCTTTCTGGTAAATTAAAAGGAAACCAATGTTTACATTAAGCCAGCTATTTACCTTTGCAACTATTGAATTATCCCATCTTACATCCCAAACATCAAGACTTTTAAAGCTTGAAAATAAAGTAAGACTACTGCTTAGCATCAAATTTTCTGCTATCTGCACATTACCGGACGTTACAGATTGCAGACCGAATTGCAGTTTAAAGGCTTCAATTTTTGAAGTTGCCGGATCGTCAGTATATTGCCTATTGTGATTAGTAAATATCTCTTGTAATCCTAGACCGAGTCTCGTTTTAAATCCAGTTATTTTAGTGTATTCAAATCCCAAGCTTTGTACTACATAACCCGGATCGAAAAAATTTGCAATTTCCATTGCTTGATTACCATTATAATTATAACCAGGGGCAATTGTCGTTGTTATTATGTTACTAAAGAATGGATTAACTACCCATTCAATTTTCTTTGACAAAACACTTTCAAGATAAAATTCGTTATCATTTGTTCTAAAGCCTTGCCCGCCTAATTTTGTTGTTCCGTAGGCTAATTTCAAATTATTTGAAAGATTCCAATCATTGCTTTTATAGTCATATCCCAAGTTACCGGTAATAGTCCAAGTTAATGAATTTTCTCCCCCTTGTGTCCAATTGCTAAGCGCCAATTGACTAATGTTAAAACCTACAATTGCTTTAGGAACCCATCCGCTAGTTATTGATGTATCTTTTTGCCCAAATATTGTAATTTGAGTAAGTAATATGATTATCGCGGCTAAATTTATCTTATTCTTCATAACTGGCTCCTTATTTTTATTATAAAATAAATATAAAATTTATAAATCTTGAGAATCCTGACATTTACTAACTATAATAAGACATATTGAGATAATAGTCCAATATTAGAAAAATTAAACCTGTCAAATTTTCAAAGAACAGCAAGTATTGTTGTGGTTTGATTAAATCAATTATTTAACAATATTATCGATTAATTTACACTTTCTATAGTCATTTAGAAGACATTGATATATTCTGCTATTAAGGAAATTTCCAGGTTGATTTAATATGATTAATGCGGGGAGTTGTCTGATTCGTGCGAATGAGAGTCTATTAATTATTAGGCTGTAAGACCCAGATTGATGTTTGAGGCTAGACTATAATTGCTATAAGGTGAAAATTGAAGCTTACATCAGCAAGTATAGGTAATTAATTTTATACATTTTTATGATTTAGATATAATCTGATATTTATTTATAACTATTGTCTAGGATTGTCGTTTCTCCATTTTTTAATATAATCTGCAATTTCAGTCGTTACTGCTCCCGGGGTAAATATTTCTCCAACGCCCAATTTCTTTAGAGCGTCAATATCTTCATCCGGTATGATACCACCCCCGGTAAGAAGTACATCAGTCAGTCCCTTTTCTTTCATAAGATTTAAGATTTTTGGAAAGATAGTCATGTGTGCGCCAGATAGTATACTAATACCAATGACATCTACATCTTCCTGCAAAGCCGCTTCAACTATCATATCAGGTGTTTGTCTTAGTCCAGTATAAATTACTTCCATTCCCGCATCACGCAATGCCGCAGCTATAATTTTAGCTCCTCTATCATGTCCATCAAGCCCTGCTTTAGCAACTAATACCCTAATTTTACTATCCATTTTTCCCTCTAACTATAATTTTATTTCAGCTATTATTTTATTGGCGTAATCTTTCATTGAATTATTTTCATAATTCTTAAATATTGGTCTAAACGCAAAATTGTCTTTGTCGAATCTTGGAATTATATGCAGATGAAAATGGAATACGGACTGACCTGCGGCAACACCATTATTTGTAACAATATTAAAACCATCAGGTTTCACACTGTCTACTATCGCGGAAGTTACTTTTTGAGTTGCTTTGAATATTTCATCTAATTCGTTTTCTGGGATTGTAAGGAAATCTGTGTAGTGTATTTTAGGGATAACGAGTGCGTGCCCTAAGTTAACCGGTCGAATATCAAGAAAAGAAATAATATGGTCATTCTCGTAAAGAATTTCTGCATGGGCATTCTTTTCAACTATTTGACAAAAAATACAATTCATATTAGAAAAATAGTCATTAAAATCTATTTGGGCAATCAATAATTTTGATTAACTAGCGCTTAAATACTGTGTTCGTTTCGCAAAGACTCCGAAAATGCCTCCAGTGTGAAGGAATAAAACTTTCTTCCCGTCATTTTTGTCAAGAATTGTTTCATAATATCCCGCAAAAGCCTTACCGGTGTAAGCAGGGTCCAAAATAATTCCCGATTCACGGGCAAATCTTTTTATTAAAGTAAGCTTATCTTCATTAATGTTTTTGTAACCTTCAGCGGAATAGCCATCAACAATTTCCAAATTATCTTCGTTTATTCGGCAAGGTAATTTATAGTCCAAAATACAGCCTTCTGCAAGATCTATAATTTTCTTTTTTATCTTTTCTTTTGAATATAGAACATTGACAGCAAATATTTTAAGATTAACTTTTGATAAAGCTGCGCCAACTAATAATCCAGCGGCGGTTCCGCCAGAGCCTGATGCAGAAAATATACCCCGGAGGTTTCGTATTTCAATTTGATTTTTTAATTCTTCAATGAAATTAATATATCCCCAAATTCCCAGAGTGGTTGATCCGCCTTCCGGAATGACGAAAACTTTTCTTCCTTGTTTGACATATTTTGCTCTTTCTTCAAACATGATCTGATTGACATTACCGAAGTCTTCCTTATTAAGAAAGGAAATATCTGCTCCAAGAAATTTATCAATAAACAGATTACCGTTAGAAGATCCAGAATTCTTACCCCAAAGAAATAATTTTGACTTCATTCCGAATTTAGCTGCTGCAACCGCAGTTGCCCTTGCATGATTTGATTGATCTCCACCTGTGGTGAAAATATAATCCGATTTTTCCCTTTTTGCCTGATAAATAAGATATTCTAACTTCCTGACTTTATTCCCCGAAAGCTCAACACCAGTAAGATCGTCTCGTTTTAATAAAAAAGATTTTCCGTCAAATTTGATTACCTCTAGCGGTGTTGGAATATTTGCAAATAAAATTCTATTAGGAATAATCATGACTAATCTTCCTCCTGATTTTTCATATACCGATTATAAAACATCCTGGCACGGTCAAGATCTTCCGGAGTATCGACGGCAAGATTATCATATTCTGTTATTACTACTTTAATTTTAAATCCGTTTTCAAGCATTCTAAGCTGTTCAAGTTTTTCAGTCTTTTCAAGATCCGTCTGCTCAAGGGAAGTAAATCTTAAAAGAGAATCCTTTCTAAAAACATAAAGGCCAATGTGTTTGTAAATTTCAGCATTATTAATCCTTTCAAAATTCGTCTTTGCATCTCTAACATAGGGAATAGGGGAGCGTGAAAAATACAAGGCGTTATTCTGATAGTCGAATACTACTTTTGGAATTGACGGTGATTTTAATTCATTTATTGTTTCAATTCTTTTAGCCAAAGTTACAACGTTTACTGATTTATCAAACAGCAGCGGTTCTATTGCCTGGTCTATCATTGTCCCCTGTATAAAGGGTTCGTCACCTTGGATATTAACGATAATCTTAGCCGCGGGCAAAGTTTTAGCCACATATGCAATTCTATCTGAGCCAGTTGAAATATTCTTGGGAGTAATTACGACTTTAGCTCCAAAATTTCTTGCAACAGATGCAACTTTTTCATCATCTACAGCAATGATGATTTCGTTTATTAATTTTGATTTTAGGCAGCTTTCGTAGGTGTGCTGTAACATAGGTTTTCCCCCGATATCGGCTAACGGTTTTCCTAATAATCTCGAAGAAGCAAACCGGGCAGGTATTATTCCTATAATCATAATCTTAATTAGAAGTTAAAAAAAATGAGCCTGGCAAATATAGTTATGCGCCGCCAATAATCTTAGGGACTTTGAAGAAAGAATCATCTTTCTCAGTGCTATTCCTTAATGCTTCTTCCGTTGAAACCGATGGTTTTACTTTATCTTCTCTAAATACATTTGTCCCTTCAACCGGATGCGAAAGCGGCTCTACTTTATCAGTATCGAGTTCATTTAATTTATCGACATATTTTAATATCTCGTTTAAATCCATAGTAAAACTTTCAAGTTCATCTCCGCTAAATTTTAAGCGCGCTAGTTCTGCAATGTATTCAACATCTTTTCTTGTCACAGGCATAGTTAATTCTCTTCTCTAATATTTTGAATTATAATATTTCTAACTTTTTCCATTAGTTCAATTTCATCTTTTCTCGATTTAATATTCTCCGTAGAGATAGCTTTATCGAAATTAACCTTTATTGTTCCTTTTCTAATTTTGAATTTTCCTTTCGGCAATATTTTATCAGTTCCGCTTAGACTAACGGGAATTATAGGGAAACCTGCATGAGCAGCAAGATAAAATGCGCCTCGTTTAAATGGCTGAACTTCACCAGTCTTGCTTCGCGTTCCCTCAGCGAATAATAATACAGAAAATCTTTTTTGCGACATTATTTTTTTTGCTTTATCAATGCTCTTCAATGCATTCTCAACATTTTGCCTATCGATCATAATATATGGACCGATCCTCATCTGCCAGCCGAACAAAGGAATTTTGCCTATTTCCTTTTTATAAACGATGCTTGCTGAAGTCGGAATTGTATACTGTAATGCGGGAATATCAAATTGGCTGCTGTGGTTTGATACAAAAATATAGACGGAATTTTTGTCTACATTTTCGAGTCCTTGAACTTCAATCTTAATCCCACTTATTAACAATATGCCCTTTGAAAATACTCGAGACAACCAAAAATAAGATTTGAAACTCCTGTCAACGATAGAAAGGATCAGCGCTAAAAAAGAACACAAAGTAGTATAAAGTACGATAAAGATTAATTTGAGATATGAGAGCACTTACTCTCCCTGATAGGTTAAATTATCTTTAATAATTCCGTTATTTAACTCTAAGACTGAAGAATACTTCCTAATTGCTAGTATTCTTCTTTCTATTGAAGGATGACTATAAAAAAACCATTCTATTAATGGATGCGGATTCTTATCCCCCAAGTTTTGTTCAGTCAATTTTTCAAGAGTAGAAATAAACGCAGTAGGTTTCCCGGTAGATAATATTGCATATTGATCCGCTTCATATTCAAATTTCCTTGATAATAGATTTGTAATCGGTGTCTGGACTAGTCCGATTAAAAGCATCCACAATATAAGCAACGGTAAGGCAGCTATTTCTTTTATGGAGTTAAAGTTAAACCAAGTTACAGAATAAGAATAGAAAAATGAGATCAAAAAAAGTGTTAAGAAGCTAGCTACAGTTCCAATTATAATATTCTTAATTATATGTTTTCGTTTATAATGTCCCAACTCGTGAGCAATAACGGTTTCAATTTCATCACTTGTATATTGGTCAATTAAATTATCTCCTAAAAGTATCCTTTTTGATTTTCCAATACCGGTAAAGGCTGCATTAGCTTTTTTTGTATTCTTGCTCATATTAAACTTATATACGTTTTCCACCTTTATTCCCGCATTCTTTGCAAGATTCTGAATCCTAGTTTTTAATTCTTCATTTTCAATAGGAGTTATTTTATAAAACAAAGGTAAAATTATAACCGGGACAATTCTTGCAAGAATTACTGAAATTATAAATAATGCTATTGCAAAAGGCAACCACCAAAGGTTGTCGTATTTATTAAGCACAAAGAAAAAAAGCAATAGAACAGGTACCCCAATAATAGTTGATACTAAAATTGCTTTTGCACCTTCTAATATCCATTTAATAAAGGTTTGATTTGAAAGGTTATATTTATGTTCTAAATAAAAGTCAGTGTAATAATTTACAGGGAAGAAAATTATTGAGCTAACTACACCTGTTACTACGACGAAGGCGATTAAAAGGACGTATTGGTTATGAAAATACCCAGATAAATATTGTTGTAAGGTGAAGCTAAGTCCGCTAGAGACAAATATCAGAATAAGCAAAAATGTCGATATACCTTTTGCTATATTAAAAAAAATCTTGGTGTTATTATATTTTTTCGAATCCATAACTTTAAAATAACTACTCTTGCTTAGTTAAGCAATCGGAATTTTATGAACTATAGAGTGTTATATTAAATTACGCCTACTTCTTTCTGCTGAAGCCATCCAACTTTACCATCGTTTAACTGTATTTTGTACCAGTTATCTACTTTGTCTTCAACTTTTACTTTCAAGCCCTCGTGAATAATAAAAGCGTCATTGGCATTTGGATCCGGGGAGAGTTTTACATTTACAATTGGTTCTACTATAATCCCTTTTTTTGTAGAATATTCTTGATCAAATTTAATTAGGAGCAAAGTTATGGTAAAGATTAAAAGCATTAGAGAAAGCCCGGCAGAATAAAAAGTATATTTTTGATACTTAGTTCTTCTAACGAAGAAATACACGCTTACTGAGACCAGGAAAATCCAGTAAAAAAGATAAGCGAGATTTTTCCAACCTGTTAATGTAAATAGGGCAAGCAGGCTATTCCACCATTGAACGAGAAAAAATTGAGGGATTGAGTCAATCTTATCAACTGTCTTTGAATTTGCAATCAAAAGATTATGAATAACATCTTCATCTCCGGGGGAAAGTCTTAACGCTTTTTCATAATAAAAAATTGCATAGCCTAATTTATTCTCTCTATAAAATGAATTACCAAGGTTATAATAAACCGAAACGCCTTCATAACCTTGATTCAGAATAGTTTGATAAGTTGATATTGCTTTGTCATACTCTTTCTTTTGATAATAGTTATTTCCCTTGTACAAAAGGTTATCTATTGTGGAAGATTTCGGGAATATTAGCATTCCCCCAAATAAGACAATAAGAGATACAAGGAATAAATTTATTTTAAAGATTCTCATCATAATAATTCTTACGAATATTTCTTAGGTGTTAAAGATTTTTCAAGTTCAATAATCACATTAGTCATATCATTATACATTTCATTCATCTCTGTTGAGAGATTACCGCTAGGTGCAAATCTTGCATACTCACATTTTTCTATACAATTTTTCAAATTTACAAGTAAGGATTCATTAACGCTTTTTTTATTTAATTCTTCTTCAGCTTTTTCTAAAGATATATCAGCTTTTGAAATATGAAGTTTATCTTCAAGATACCCGAATAAGGCTAATGAAATTTCGGAGTAAAATCCTTCTTGATTATTTGACTCCATAAGGCTTTTAGCAGTTTTAAATCTAGTACGGGCAATTTTTTCAGCACGTTGGTAGCGGAGCAATTGTAAATTGCCGGCAAGTTTATCGTTTTTTCTTTTCCAAGAGATCAATCCAACAAATGCGGCAAAAGGTAAAATAATTGAAGACCAAAAGCCAAACCCAAAAATACCAATGCTTCCTATTCTTGAAATATCGCCGGGTGATGTTTTTATATACCGGATATCTTGATCTAATATTTTAATATCTTCTTTTGAATAACCCGCAAGGCTTTGGTCAGATGCAGGCCCTTGAGCAACATTTATCTCATAAGGCTGGGTTGATACGGTTACATATTCATGTTTAGCAGGGTTGAAAAATGAAAATTTTACGGGCGGAATTTCTTTTTTCCCGGTTACTCTTGGTACAATTAAGTAATCAATTGTTTTAGATCCGTTAATTAATCCTGTACGATTTACCTGGTCTGAAGTCTTCGGCTCATATTGTTCAAGACCCGTAGGCAATTTAACTTCAGGCAAATTAAGTAATTGAATATTCCCGGTACCGCTTATATTAATTTTTAGATCAACTGGCTGATTAGTTTTAGTATCCGTCTTATCAAGCTGCGAATTTATAGTATAATTACCAACCGCACCGTTAAAACTCTTCGGCACATTCTGATTTGGAAGAGGAATAACTCTTATATGAAGAGTGTTTGATTTCGCGTCATAATTAACCGCTTGAGTATTATTAAAGAATGGATCATTAAAAAAATTGTCGAATATATTACCACTTTGACTTCTGCGCTGAATTTGTACAGGGATATTTAATTCCATTGGAGTAACAGACAGCACTCCTTGTTGAGTAGGGAAGAGAGCTACCTTTTTAAGTATTCCAACCCGATATTGTTTTCCGTTATAAACCTCTGTCTTGAAAGTTATATTATTGGGTACATTAATTTCTTCTGACCAAAATCCTTCATAAGAGGGAAGTTTAGAGACGCTCATTTGGGATGCAATACCTAAGCGAGTATAGAGCTCGTAAGTTACAGTAACCTGCTGCCCCATGTATACTTTATCTTGATCAGAGACTGCGCGAATAAATAGATTTTCTCCGATTTCTTTATCTGAAACCGTACCGTTTCCCTGGGCTTGTGTTTTTTGTTTAGGACTTCCTTTTACAACCGTAATTGTCAGAGGGTTAGATTTTAAAATCTTTCCATCGTAATTAATTGATGCGCTTGCAATTGTATACCTCCCCATTGCTTTAGGCTGTAAATAATAGCTATATGTTTTTGACCCTGAAACCGAGCTATTTATTATCTGCATACTTGTTGATTCGTTAGGACCGGATAGAATCATAAAGTTGTTAAAATTCGGAGGAGCAAAATTACTTACGCCATTTATGCTTTGAGCTGAAAATGTAAATGAAATTTGGAATTGGTCACTAAGACCAACTGTAGTATTACTAACGGAGGCATTGAAGGACTGAGCATATATCAAACCCCGGCAAAGTATTATTATTAAAAATATTTTGAGATAATGTTTTTTCATATTCTTTAAGTTTTGCTTAAGCTTAATATCACCTTTAAGATTCAAAATACAAATAGTTATAGTCTAGGGCTACCAGTCTTTATCAGTTTTAACGGGAGTGCCTTTTATTTTTCTTAATTGCTTCTGCATTGTTTTTTCATCACGGTTTAATGCATTAAGTATTGATTCAGCTTGCTGTTTTGAAATTTTATCCTGCTGTTGACCGTTGTTCCCTTGCTGCTGCTGCTTATTTTGATTTTGCTGATTATTGTTTTGATTTTGCTTCTGCTGATTTTGATTCTTGTTTTGCTTATTCTGGTCTTTGTTCTGATTCTGATTGTTCTTATTATTTTTATCGTTTTTATTATTCTTATTATTCTTGTTGTTCTTATTGTTTTTATTATTTGGATTTTTCATTAGCGAAAGGGCATAAGATAAATTGTATTTTGTATCCTGATCGTTAGGATTAAGTTTCAATGAATTCTCATAAGCTTCGACGCTTTCCTTTAGTTTTTTAGACTTTAAAAAAGAGTTTCCAATATTATGATATATTTTCGCTTTAAGTTCATTGTCTTTCGTTTTACTTAATGCAGATGAATATGATTTTAGAGCATTCTGATAATTCTTTTCTTTATAAAACGAATCCCCTAAGTTGAAATTAGCCTGAAAATTATTAGGCGATTTACTCAGTCCCTTTTTAAACTCAACCTCAGAATCGGTTATTTTGCCTTTCTTATATAAGTCGACACCTTTGTTAACGTATGACCTTGTACTTTGAGCAAGAATAAACTTGCCGTTTACTAAGGCAATTACAAATATGAATAATAAAATTCTCTTCTTCATATAACCAATGTTGTGTGTTATTCAATTCCAAAACGTTTATTGAGTTTTGAAATCCAGGGCGATTTCTTTTCACTCATAAAATATTCAACCACTAAAAGAATGATCGCGATAGCTAAAAAATAATAAAATCTATCTTCGTAGTCGGTGACTCTCTTCTCACCAAACTGTGTTTTCCTCAAGTTTGATAAGTCTTTATAAATTAAGTCTAATTCATCTTGATAATTTGCTCCGCGGAAATATTTACCATGACCTATTTCAGCAATCTTTTTTAGAGTACCCTCATGAAGTTTTGTAATTACAGTATTCCCATTTTCGTCCGTTTTAAAACCAGTCTGTTGTCCTTGTTGATTAAATAATGGTATTGGGACTCCATCGGGAGATCCCAAGCCAATAGTATAAATCATTATTCCTTTCTTAGCCGCATCGGTTGCAGCTTCGGTGACGTCGCCTTGATGATCTTCACCGTCAGTAATTAATATCTCCACTTTTTCGGTTTTAGACGAATAGTCAAAAGATTTGGTTGCAAGGTTTATTGCATCTGCTATAGCTGTACCGGGCTGAGGTACCGAGTTTTCGTCCACTGCATCTAAAAATAATTTTGCTGCTGAATAATCTGAAGTTAATGGAAATTGTACATAAGCCTGTCCAGCAAAAATTATCAGTCCTATCCTATCACCGTGTAATTTCTGCATCAAATTCTCTATTTCAAATTTTGCTTTCTCAAGCCGGCTTGGTTTTATGTCCTGAGCCTGCATACTCAAAGAAACATCCAGCATAATATAGACATCGATTCCGCTTTCCTTTACATTTTCCACTTTTGTGCCGATCTGCGGGTCTGCGGCTGCAATAATTAGGAACACTATAGCTAATAATATGAGACTGAATTTTATAACATTTTTCATTTTGCTATATGCAGGAAGAAGCACCGGGTGAAGTTTTTCTTCAGCGAACTTTGCAAGCATCTTTTTCCGCTTCCTTAACAAATACCAGTAAAGAACTGCTAGGAGCGGAACAAAATAAAGAGCCATTAGATATTCAGGATGAGCTAATCTTAACATAAAATATTAAAAGGATATTACTTCCAAAATTGATTTTATTATTATATTTATTTACGGCAGTTTTCTTAAAACTGTTTTAGATAAACCGATTTCAAGCAGTATTAAAAATAATCCTGCTTCAAGCCAGCCATAGAAAAGTTCTTCAGCGTGACTGTAGGAAGTTACTTCTATTTTTGATTTTTCTAGTTTATCAATCTTATTATAGATTGCCTGCAGAGTCCGATTATCAGTTGCTCTGAAATATTGTCCGCCGGTTATTTGAGCAATCTTAGTAAGTAATCCCTCATCAATCTGAACCGGCATCATCTGATATCTTATACCAAAAGGTGTTTGCACAGGATAAGGGGCTTCTCCATTAGTTCCAACTCCGATAGTATAAACTCTAATGCCGAATGTCTTAGCTATATCAGCTGCAGTAAGTGGGTCGATTTCGCCCGAATTGTTTACACCGTCGGTTAACAAAATTATTACTTTACTTTTTGCTTTGCTGTCCTTCAACCTGTTAACTGCATCTGCAATCCCATTTCCAATAGCGGTACCATCCGGTATCATTCCTGGTTCTACCTCGCTTAGAAGATGAAGAAGCACAGGGTAATCTACGGTTAAGGGGCATTGAGTAAACGCATCATGGGAGAAAATTACTAAACCGATTCTATCGGATGTTCTTCCCTTAATAAATTTGGCGATTACATTTTTGGCGGCTTCGACTCTATTTGGTTTAAAATCTTCAGATATCATACTTCCTGAGATATCAAGTGCCATCACAATGTCTATGCCTTCTGTTGAAATATTTTCTCCAGAAGAATAATCTTGAGGGCGGGCAAGAGCTACAATCAATAGTCCCACGGCTAAAGTTCTTAGAATAAATGGAAGGTGTCTTAATTTTTCTTTCCAAGTTACGGGGAATCCTTCGAACATATTTACGGAAGAAAAGTTAATAGAAGGTTGATTTTGCCTTCCTTTATACCAGTACCAAAGGATCATAACGGGGATAAGTAAAAGGAAAAATAGGATCCATGGATAGGCAAAGGTTATATTACGAAACATTTGCTGCCTCCGGTTTTTCCTCTTCCTTTACGGTTGGGATTGTTTTATTTACAATCTCGTATGCTTGTTTAAGCATTTCTTCATTTACTGAATTAAGAGGAATGAATTTGGCAAACTTTACCATATCTGCGTTGTTCAGAAAGTCTTTTGTTAGGCTTAGTATAACTTCAGTATCGCTTCTGCGTTTTAATAATTCAAGTGCTTCTGATGTAGTTAATTCCAATGCCGGGAGTTGATACCGCTTTTCAAAATATCGTCTTATAATTTCAGTTATGCTTGAGTGATATTCTTTAATTAATCCTTGCTGCCATAGTTTCTTTTCTTCTAGGTCATGCAGAGAATTTAATGCAACCTCATGCGGAGTTAATATTATTATCTTTTGAATTTCAGGTTTCAGCGATCTCTTTTTTAGATAACGTCTTATTAGGATGTAAACTATTATAAGCACAATAAGAATAGCTAATGCCCACAGTATGATCAGTTTCCAATCAAGCGGTATTTTGATCGGCGGTTTTATATCTTTAATTTTTCCGTTAGGGTCAATCTTTACTGTGCTGACTAATATTTGCAGCGGGTTTGTGGATACTATTTGGAAAGCAGTGTCACTGCTGCTTTTATACTGAATCTGAACAGGCGGAATTAAAACAAGGGCAGAGTCATAACCTGACAGAATATATTTATAAGTTGATGTAATTGCTCCGTTGTTGTCAGTGTCAAAAGAAGTATCCTTCTTAATTACAGCTAGCTCACCTAAAGTATCTTGAATTGTCGGTGGGATTATGCTTTCATTTTTAGGATGCTGAATTTGAATAGTATAATTTATATAATCGCCTACAAGATATGCCTTTTTGTCGGTCGAAGCATTCGCTGTTACGGTTTGTCCAAATAGGTTAAATGAACCTACCAGAAGTATAATTATAAAGAAATATGTTTTTCTTACCATCTTTTTTCACGTAGTCTGAAAAATTGCACAAGAGGTTTAATGTAGTTTTGCCCTGTTTGAATTCTAATGCTATCAACCCTGCTTGTAAGGAAAAGTGTTTTTTGCTGGGCGGCTTTTTTTTCACGCATTTCCTTAAGGAGGAATTGAGTCATAGGATTGCTAGTATCAATCCAACGTTCCTGTCCTGTTTCAGAATCAGTAAATCTAACTACTCCTACTTTTGGAATTTCTTCTTCGCGTTTGTCATTAAGTACTACGCCTATTAAATCGTGTCTCTTTCCGACAATTCTAAGGATTTTCTCAAAGCCTGAATCCATAAAATCAGAAAGTAGGAATACAATGCTTCTCTTCTTAATAGCATTGTTCATATATTCTAGGGCTCCTTTAATGCTCGTAGATTTACCTTCGGGTTCAAAGGATAATACTTCACGAATAATCCTTAGAACATGTTTGTTGCCTTTTCTTGGGGGTACAAATTTCTCAATCTTATCAGTAAACAAGATTAAGCCTACCTTGTCATTATTCTTTAAGGCAGAGAAAGCAAGGATGGCACTTAGTTCAGCGGCGACCTCCTGCTTGGTCTTTTCAGCAGAGCCGAAATTCAGAGAGCCGCTAAGGTCAACCATAAGAATTACGGTAAGCTCCCGTTCTTCCTCAAAGACTTTTATGAAGGGATGACCGAACCTAGCAGTTACGTTCCAATCAATATTCCTAATATCATCTCCAAATTGATATTCACGTACTTCTGAGAACTCCATTCCTCTTCCCTTAAATACCGAGTGGTATTCACCCGAGAAGACCTGATTGACAAGTCCCTTAGTCCGTATTTCAATTTGTCTAACTTGTTTTAATATTTCTTTGGTAAACACAGTTTAAACGCTTTTATTTCTGAATGTTTATCTTGTTATTAAAATGACAACTATGGTACTTCAACTTTATTCAATATCTCTTGAATAACATTCTCTGATGTCAGCTCTTCAGCTTCTGCTTCGTATGTAACTGCAATTCTATGTCGCAGAACATCGAGGCAAATTCCTCTAACGTCTTCAGGGATTACATAGCCTCTTCTCTTAATAAATGCCATAGCTTTAGCACCTAGTGCCAGGTTAATGGTTGCTCTAGGTGAAGCTCCGTAGCTAATAAGATCGCTTAACTTGTCTAAGCCGAAATCCTTAGGGGAACGAGTGGCAAAAACAATATCAAGAATATATTTCTCAATTTTCTCGTCAACATAAATGTCGTGCACTAATTTCCTTGCATTCATAATATCAGCCGGCGTAATAACTGGCTGTATAATGCTTTCAACAGAGTCAACATTTTGTTTCATTATTTTTAATTCTTCTTCTCGGCTTGGGTATGAGATTTTTACCTTCAGCATAAATCTATCTACCTGTGCTTCCGGAAGGGGATATGTACCTTCTTGTTCGATAGGGTTTTGAGTTGCAAGTACAAGAAACGGCTCCTCAAGTTTAAATGTTTGGTCACCAATAGTAATTTGGCGTTCCTGCATTGCTTCGAGTAAAGCGCTTTGTACTTTAGCGGGGGCACGGTTTATTTCATCGGCTAAAATAAAGTTAGAAAAGATAGGACCTTTGCGAATAAAGAAGTTACCATCTTTCTGATTATAAATCATTGTTCCTATTAAATCAGCCGGGAGAAGGTCAGGAGTAAACTGTATCCTCTGATATTTTGCTTTCATAGCAGAAGCAAGAGTCTTTATTGCAAGAGTCTTTGCCAATCCGGGAACTCCTTCGAGAAGGATATGACCGTTGCCCAAAAGTCCAACAATAAGTCTTTCGACCATTTGTTTTTGTCCGACAATTACTTTGCTAATTTCATTCATCAGCAGATCAACAAATGCGCTCTCCTGTTTTATTTTGTCATTTAATGCAGCAATATCCAAGTTAAACCTCTTAAATTTTTTTTTTAATTGTTTTACTTATTAGAAAAGTAATGAGATTAGACGCATGGTAAATTAAAAAGGTTGCGTTTCTTATACAAGGCAAAGAATGTAGTTACATTACTCTAAAAACCGCAAACTTCAGGTAGACTGTTTCCGGCATTGAAAGTATTACCGGATGGTCAATCGATGCGCCATTATAATATATCAATTGGATTTTCTTTTGAAGCTTCACCGCCGCATTATTTATTACCTGAAGGAATTCTTCTTTAGAAAGATGATGCGAGCATGATGAAGTAACTAAGATTCCGTCACTAGAGACAAGTTGAATCGCCAACCGGTTTAATTTCTCATATCCTTTTTTTGCTGTTGCCAGATTTCTCTTGTTTTTTGCAAATGCCGGAGGGTCAATCATAACAACATCAAACTTTTTGTTTTGGGTAAGCGATGCTTCCATGTAATCGAAGATATCGCTTACAATAAATTCAGCATTAGTAGAAAGATTGTTTAATTCAAAATTGTGTTTTGCGTTTTCAATCTCTGAGGCAGAAGAGTCGACAAAGGTTATAGATGATGCTCCCGCTTTTGCTGCATGAAGTCCGAATCCTCCTGAGTTACAGAAGGCATCAAGGACGGTTTTTCCATTGGCTATCTTTTCTATGAAATACCGGTTATCACTCTGGTCAAAATAGAAGCCTGTTTTATGGCTCTTTTGGAAGTCTATTTTATACTTTATAGAGCCGTCGTCAATTGTCTCCAGAGTTGACTCGCCTAAGTACACTTCGTCGGTTTCGGGTAAGCCTTCGAGAGTGCGGAAGTAAGTTTCATTCTTTGTGAAGATGTTTTTTGCGTTGAAGTCATTTTGCAGGACAGATGTAATAGCGGCAATATTCTTTTGAATACCAGCGGAATAGACCTGTAATACATAAGTATCGTTATATTTATCTATTATTAAGCCCGGCATCAAGTCGCTTTCACTGAAGATAAGCCTAAAGGAATTTCTTTCAGGGTAGATTAATTTTCTTAAGCTAAAAGCTTTTTTTATCTTGTTTTCTGCATATTCACGGAAATTTTCAATATGTTCTTTGCTTAAGAGTCTAACAGCAATCAATGAGTTCTTATTGTAAAAGCCGGTTCCTATAAAACTATTACGTGAGTCGAATACTTCTACTAAGTCACCGTTGTCAACTGTACCTTCCAGTTTATCTACTTCGTTGCTGAATACCCATAAATGTCCGGCATTTATTCTTCTCTCTTCATTTTTCTTTAAAAATACTTTAGATTTCATTGTCTGTGTACCATAATTTGTGTTAAAGTTTAATTTCTTAATTCATTAAATAAAAATACCTATAATAATATGAAAAGAATAATGCTTTTGATTTTTGTGTGTTTTTCATCTTTTTACTCCATGGCACAAGATAATACAAATAGTCAAGATACGTCGCCGATAATTAATTATAATGCGAAGATTACATGGGTAAAGGATTTGAAGAATCAACTAGCATCCTTGTTAACAGCAAGTGATAATAAACTTTTTGCAGTATCAAAAGACGGAAAAATATTTTGTTGTGACTTCAGCGGAAAGATTATTTGGGAGCATGACCTTAAACGCAGAATTGCCGGTAAACCTATAGACAGTGACGGCAATTTAGTTATATCAACATTATCAGGCGATTTGATTTCTTTGAATGACTCTACTGGTGAGTCAATTCAGTCTATAGGGCTTAATGAGCCACTCACCTCTCCGATTGTTAAAATGTCTACTATATATAATGGTAATCCAACTGAAGCAGTAATACTTGGTTCTTCAAAAGGGAGCATATATTGTTATGATATAAATTCATTTGAGATGATTTGGGAGAATCATTCTGCCAAAGGAGCAGTAATGTCCAAGCCGCTTGCACTCGGCAACAAGATTATTTTTACTTCTAGTGATGGTTACCTTTATTGTTTAGATTCAAGAAGCGGTATGTTAATATGGAAATGGACTGATCCGAAGATAAATAATATTGATTTGGCTAATTGTGCGCCTGTCTCTGACAATAGGGATGTTTTTATATGTTCAACTAATAAAGCTCTTTATTCAATTGATCCGATGCTTGGGCGGACTAGATGGAAAATGGACTCCTATAAATGTAACCCACCTTTAGTCATTTCGGAGAATAAGAAGTATTTATATGTAAAAAGCACGAAGAATTACTTTAATTTAGTTTCGCCGATTGATGGGAGATCAATTAGAAAACTAGACATGGATTTTGGTGAGGACACTTCAATGAGTTCGCCTAAAGAATGGAAGGGGAGTATTTTAATAGGTGCTGGCAACGGGAGAGTTTATCTAATCGAAAATAACCTAAAGCGGAAACCACTTTTCTATTTGAAAGGAGGCGCGATACAATCTATTACCCATCTAGTGGATGATACTTTTGTTGTATCAAATGATTCAGGAAGACTTGTCGAGTTCAAATTAAAATAATCTTTTTAAACTATTTGACAATAATATAAAGTCGATTGCTTGGAGAATGTTATTTGAAATATGAGGTAAAGGATATTTCCATGACAGTCCGTGATCTTAAATTTTAAATTCTGCTATATGTGTCCTATGAAATAATGTTTACAGATTAAATTAGTTTCACTTGACAATGGTTTTTAAATACATGATTTTAATCAAGCGTGAATATTGCTATGTGACAAAATTTCTATTTTTATCAATCGAATAAAGAATACGCTTAACAATGGGAAAAAGTAAGCAGACCAATTTCCAAGAACAAACAAAGTCAGGAAAGAAAGGTCATAAGATTGACTTTGAGCCTATTTTAGAAAATTACCGGATGATTGCTGAAAACGCATCTGATGGTATTTTTATTTTTGCGGATAACATGATAAAATATGCCAATCCTACGTTTGCAAAGATGGGCGGTTACAAAGTAAATGAGTTAATTAGTCATTCATTCAAAAGATTTTTGCCTGCCGAGGAAATCCAGAAAATTGAAGATCAAATTAGAAAACTAGCGGGTATGAATAATGCGGAGAAGCCTTATGAAACTAAACTTCTATGCAAAGACGGCAGTTTGATTGAGGCAGAAATTCATATTTCTTCAATTTCATATCTCGGCAAAGACGGTGTGCTTGGAATAATAAGGGATATAACCGAACGCAAAAAGGCACAGAAGGCAATATACGATAGTGAAGATCGTTTTCGCCGGGTTTTTTTTACTAGTCCGGATTCTATTAACATTAACAGGCTTGAGGACGGTGTTTATGTAGACATAAACGAAGGATTTATGAATCTAACCGGGTACTCGCGGGAAGAAGTAATAGGAAAGTCTTCATACGAAATTAAAATTTGGAAAGATATAAAAGACAGAGATGTGCTTGTTAAGGCAATAACCGAATATGGAATTCTAAAAAACCATGAAGCAAAATTTGTAATGAAAAATGGAACAATATTAGATGGATTAATGTCTGCTTCTTTGATTAACATAGATGAAGTACCTCATATAATTTCAATAACTCGGGATATAACCGATCTTAAGAAAACAGAAATCGCATTACATTCAAGCGAAGCAAGACACTATGATTTATTTAATAAGTCACTTGATGGAGTATATAAGAGTACTCATGAAGGTAAATTTATTGAAGTAAATCAGGCGATGGTAACAATGTTAGGATATGAAAGTAAAGAAGAATTATTAGCAGTAGATATTAAATCGCAATTATATTTCCAATCATCTGATCGCGAAAGTGCCGAACTTGAAGAGAAGTATCAAGAAATGGCAGTATTTAGAATGAGGAAAAAAGACGGCACGGAAGTATGGGTTGAAGATCATGGTCGTCTTGAAGTAGATGGAAGCGGGAAAGTACTTTTTCATGAAGGTATTATGCGTGATGTAACAGACCGGGTACAGGCAGATTCACAGCTTCAAAAATATTCAGAGGAATTAAAGATTTCTAATGCTACTAAAGATAAATTCTTTTCATTAATATCTCATGATTTAAGAGTTCCATTTAACACATTTCTTAATCTTTCGGAACTGATGGTATCAGAATTCGAAACCTTGACCAAGGAAGAGCTAAGAGATTTTGCAATTGAGTTAAACAAATCGGCGAAGAATCAATACAGATTGTTAGAAAATCTATTAAGCTGGTCAAGTATGCAAATCAACCGGATGGAATTTCATGCTTCAATAATTAATCTTAGTGAGTTAGTTGACAAAGTAATTGAGGTAGTAGCAGATAATGCCGCTAAGAAAGGTATAAGTTTATTTAATTCTGTAGATAAAAATACACCAGTAAGCAGCGATAATAATATGCTATTTTCAATTTTACAGAATCTCATTTCAAATGCAATTAAATTTACTTTTCAAAATGGTAAAGTCGAAATTATAGATGAAGATTCGGGTGATTTCGTGAAAGTATCAGTGATTGACAACGGCAGGGGAATACCGCAAGATATTTTAGATAAAATATTTCGAATAGACTCAAAAATTTCATATAGCGGTACTTCGGGAGAAAAGGGCACCGGGTTAGGTCTGGTGTTATGCAAAGAAATGATTGAAAAGCACGGAGGAAAGATTTGGGTAGAGAGCGAAGAGGGAAAGGGGAGTATATTTTCATTTACATTAAAGAAAGCCTAGGATATAAATTTATCCTTTAAATACTGAAGGAATTATTTTGACACATCTAAAAACTTATCTCAATTCCGCATCAATGTAACGACTTTATAAATTAAATATCTCTTAATTGCAGAACAGTGTCCTAAACAGGGTTTGCTATCAAGTGTGAAAGGTACTTGATAATATTTGCGGCAAATTATTTAATTACTGTTAGAGATAAGATGCAAAATGGGAAAAATTTATTAATTTTAAGTTCAGCTAGTTGATATATAATCTAAAATTGGTTTTTGGAGTAAAGAAATGAATTTAAGACTTCTATTCTTAGTGACCGGATTCTTTATATTTCTATCTGTTAATATGTATTCGCAAGTTCCGAGAGGGATAGTAAAAGAGGGGTTAAAAATACAAAGTAAGATATTGGGAAAGGAAGTGCGCTACACAATTTATCTTCCTTCTGATTATGAAACTTCAAGCAGATATTATCCTGTAGTTTACATGCTTCACG
Organism: Bacteroidota bacterium; assembly: GCA_021777835.1. Taxonomy (GTDB): domain Bacteria; phylum Bacteroidota; class Ignavibacteria; order Ignavibacteriales; family Ignavibacteriaceae; genus FEN-1297. The sequence goes on from JAJYDC010000002.1 coordinate 54,901, forward strand.
GATACACGGATAATGATATTGCATGGATTCAATTTGGCGAAGCAAATGCGACGGCTGACGAAGGAATTGCACAAAGGGAGATACCACCAATGATATTGGCTATGCCGGACGGAGGAGTTTCCTGGTTCATAAATAATTATAATGATTCGGTTAAGTATGAAGATTTTTTCTTCAAAGAATTTATACCATATATAGAGTCTCACTACAGGATATTAGCAGAAAAAAGATATAGAGCAATAGCGGGACTTTCAATGGGAGGTTACGGAGCTTTAGTTTATGCATTAAAGCACCCGGACATGTTTTCTTCGTGCGTTGCCTTTAGCGCAGCAGTCTTTACCGATAAAGAAATTATTGATATGCAAGACGATGTTTGGAAAAAGGGACTTGGTTTAGGGTATGCCTTTGACCCTTCACTTGAGGGTAAGGATAGAATTACTAAGCAGTTCAAAGATGATGATCCTCTTTATTTATTTAAAACTCTTGATATAAATAAAATTAAAAGTGTAAGATATTATATTGATTGCGGCGACAATGACTTTTTATACAGAGGAAATTCTGCTTTACATGTACTTCTAAGAGATTTAGATATTCCTCATGTATATAGAGTAAGAGAAGGAATGCATTCATGGGTATACTGGAGGAGCGGTTTGTTGAATGGTTTAAAATTCATAGGCGAAACTTTTCATTAAAGGATAATCTATTTTACTAAGCGCTGACAGTACTATTTATAGTTCATTGTCTAATATTTATCAACAATTATGAGGAATTACAAAAATGTATATAGCTGACAATAACAGATACAAGAATATGAAATATAATAGATGCGGCAAAAGCGGGATAATGCTTCCGGCAATATCATTAGGGCTCTGGCATAACTTCGGAGGAGTAGATCTTTTGGAAAACTCAAGAGCAATGATACGTCATGCATTTGATCTTGGGATTACGCATTTTGATCTTGCAAATAACTATGGACCCCCTTACGGATCAGCAGAAGAGACGATGGGTTTAATACTTAAAAAAGATCTTTTCCCTTATCGTGATGAGCTAATAATTTCATCCAAAGCCGGTTATGATATGTGGCCGGGACCGTACGGTGATTTTGGCTCGCGGAAATATCTAATCGCAAGCCTGGATCAAAGCTTAAAGCGTATGGGGTTGGAATATGTGGACATATTTTATCATCACCGTCCAGATCCAAATACTCCTTTGGAAGAAACGATGGGTGCATTGCATAACATAATAAAGAGCGGCAAAGCGCTTTACGCGGGCATATCAAATTATCCAGCTGATTTAACAAAAAAGGCAGAGAAGATATTGAAATCAATGGGGACACATTGTCTCATTCATCAGCCAAAATACAGCATGTTTGAAAGATGGATTGAGGACGGATTACTAAAAGTACTAGAAGAAGAAGGAATAGGAAGTATAGTATTTTCACCTTTAGCGCAAGGACTATTAACAGATAAGTATTTAAAAGGAATCCCAAGCGATTCTAGAGCTGCAAAGCCAACAGGGTTTTTAAAAGTTGAGCATGTGACGGATGAAAAAATTAAGAAGATAAGAGAACTTAATATTATGGCGCTAGATCGTGGTCAGTCTTTAGCGCAGATGTCACTATCCTGGGCATTGCGACATAAAGAAGTTACTTCAGCTTTAATCGGAGCAAGTAAAGTCGAGCAAATTGATGATGCCGTAAAGGCATTGAATCATTTGTCTTTTGCACAAGAGGAGCTAAAAAGGATAGATGATATTCTTGGTAATTAAGGTCATGGAGAAGTATAGAAATAGGAGGGAGTATAAGCCAATATATAAGCAATTGATGTGCATTCACAGTGCATTCATATTTTTGGCGAAATGAGCCTAGAAAAGATGTTATGTTAGTCAGTATCGGATATTTTGGACAATATTATTTTAATATTTTACAACATATACTTTTACTAATATAAAAAATTTAACAAAGAAATCAATAGTTTTTTTTATTGATGGTAATTTTTTTTGGAAATTGTCTTAGAAGGACTATTGATAATGTTTTCGCAGTAGAGGGATAGGAAATAGAATATATATGAGTTAATGTAAATTTTTTTGTCTTGATATGAATAATTAACCTGGTTAGTTTGAAAATACTTATTCCGAACTTTCCGCTTGGGGGAAAATTCCTAATAGGCTTTCGTATGTTATAAAAAATTATATTAAGCGGGAGAATGAAGATCACTTCAAATTATCCCGTTTTAAATCAAAATCAGTGGAGGCACTATGATAAAAAGATTAATGCTTTTTCTCGTAATTGTTTCTGCGGCAGCAAGCGCACAACAAGCACCTAATCCTCAACAAACTCTCAATCAATTCAACCAAAATTTCTTTATTCCGAATCATGGGCAGTGGAATCCCGAAGTAAAATACCTTGCACGTATCGGTGGTATGAATGCTTGGATTACAAACTCAGGTGTCGTCTATGATTATTACCGGATAAAGAAAAACTATGATGAATCTCAAACCTTAAAAATGGATCCGCAGAATAGAAGAGATTATGAAAATAAAAACACTACTGTAGAAGGTGATGTAGTAAGAATGCAGCTCGTTAATGCTGAAAGCAATATTACGGGACTAGGCAATAACCAGAAAGAAGGTTATTACAATTACTTTATAGGCAATGACAAAAGCAAATGGGCAAGCAACGTACCACTTTATGATAACATAGAATTAAAGGGAGTTTATAAAAACATAAACGTAAAATATTACTACGATAATGGACAGCTAAGGTATGACTACAAAGTCCAGCCCGGAGCGGACATATCTCACATAAAGTTCAAGTTTGACGGACAGCAGGGGATGAGCGTAAACGCTAACGGTGAATTAGTACTAAAGACAAGCATAGGCGAAGTAACAAACGGAAAGATATACGCATATCAAATTGACGGAGTAGCGCAGAAAGAAGTGACGTGTAAGTTTGAACAAAGACAAGACGGGACAATAGGATTAAAAGCAAATAGCTATGATAAAATGAAAGAACTGATAATTGACCCGCTCGTTTATGCTACTATGATTGGGGGGAGTCTTGGGATTGAGTGTGGTAATTCAATTGTCATAGATGCAAGCGGGAATGCATACATAACAGGAGTGACTACTTGCCCGAATTATCCTACTACAAGCGGAGCTTATCAGACTGCTATAGGAGGTATTGGATACTTCGACGCCTTTATAATAAAACTTAACTCAACCGGCAGTGATTTAGTGTATTCTACTTTTATTGGGGGGAATATTGATGATCGAGGACAATCAATCGCCATTGACGCAAGCGGGAATGCTTACATAACCGGGTATACTCAATCTACCAATTATCCTACTACAAGCGGAGCTTATCAAACTGCTATAGGAGGTTTTGGACACTTCGATGCCTTTGTAACAAAACTTAACTCAACCGGTAGTTCTTTGGTTTATTCTACTTATATTGGGGGTAGAGAAGATGATTATGGACGATCAATTGCCATAGATGCAAGCGAGAATGCATACATAACGGGGAATGCTTATTCTAGCAATTATCCTGCGACAATTGGAGCATATCAGACAAAATTAGACGGCATTAACAGTTACTTTATAACAAAGCTAAACTCAAGCGGCAGTGCTTTGGTATATTCCACTTTTATTGGGGGGACTTGGGATGATCAAGTAGCATCAATTGCCATAGATGCAAACGGGAATGCTTACATAACTGGATGGACTAAGAATTCCCGTTATCCTACAACAAGCGGGGCTTATCAGACTATATTTGGAGGTCTTCAGAAAGTCTTTGTAACAAAGCTTAACTCAGCCGGCAGTGCATTGGTTTATTCCACTTTTATTGGTGGTAATGATAATTTTAATTATGTAAAATCAATAGCCATAGATGCTGGAGGGAATGCATACATAATAGGTTATACTCATTCTACTCTTTATCCTACAACAAGCGGTGCTTATCAGACTAGTTGGATCGACGGTTATGAAGTTTTTGTAACAAAATTTAACTCAACCGGCAGTGCTTTGGTTTATTCCACTTATATTGGGGGTGAAGGCGATGATTATGGACAATCAATCGCCGTAGATACAGGCGGGAATGCATATATCACTGGGAATTGTTCTTGGGATTTTCCAACGACAAGCGGTGCTTATGATACTACTGTTGGAAGCACCTTTGTAACAAAACTTAACTCAATCGGTACGGGTTTGGATTACTCCACATTTGTTGATTATAGTTGTTTTAATGGTGGTAATTCAATCGCCATTGATGCAAGAGGAAATACTTACATAACGGGTGGTACGAGTTCTTTCAATAATTTTCCTACGATAATAGGACCTGAACAACTTGATTATGGTTATTTAAATATCTTTATAATAAAACTAAAAATACCATTAACTCCGAATGAAGTACAGCAAGTAAGCCCTTTTAATAATAGTTTAGGAAACATACAACCTGTTCAGCTAAAGTGGTTAATATCAACCGGTGCAAGCAGCTACAGATTGCAGTTTAGCTCAGACAGCACATTTGCCACAACGTTAGTTGATACAGCCGGTCTGACTGATACAACACTGACGGTTAGCGGACTGAGTAATCTTACAAAATACTACTGGCGGGTTAATGCTATGAATGTTGGAGGCACGAGTCATTGGAGTCAGGTATGGAACTTTAAGACATTGGGGAATCCGACACAAGTAGTACATATTTATCCAACTGCTGGAAGTACAAACATACCGGTGAGCGTAAACCTGATTTGGAAAAAATCGCAAGACCAATTGAACAAGGCAAAAATAGCGTTGTCTCCGTTAAAATTGCAAAGCATAACAAAGACAGGCTCATCAGGAATAAAGGAGGAAGCAACAGTTAGCAAATATTGGCTGGAGCTAATGATAGATACGACGAGCAATAATTATGTAGTTAATGATAACACCTTAACCGACACAACAAGACTGGTAAGCGGACTAGCTCACTTAACTAATTACTGGTGGCGAGTTCGGGCAATGAACGAAACGGGCTGGCAAACTAGCTCAGACTGGATAAATTTTGTTACTATTATTGACACTCCGGGAGTGGCTATTTTACTATCCCCCAATAGCAGTTCAAATATTTTCGACTCAGTCTCCTCAATATTATTTACCTGGCAAAGTGCACCTTTGGCAAGTAAATACGAATTACAAATTGGATTGGATCAAAACTTCAGTACTATTATAGCAGACACAACAGGGATAACCGATACATCGTGTACCTATCAATCAACAAATCTTCCAAAGACATTTAATTGGAGAATAAGAGGAAGTAATGAAGCCGGTACAGGCTCATGGTCTAATTCGATGGCAGTATCTTTAATTACCGGAATAAACGGAATAAAGGGCGGTATTCCTGTAGTTTATCAGTTAATGCAGAATTACCCTAATCCATTTAATCCAAGCTCAAAAATAGGATATGCCTTGCCATTCAGCAGCAATGTGAAAATCAGTATTTATAATCTTCTTGGCGAGATGATTAAAGAACTAGTAAACGAACAAAAGAACGCTGGTTACTATGAGGTAAACTTCACCACAACTGGCTTAGCAAGCGGAGTATATTTCTACTTGATAGAAGCAAGAAGTCTTGACGGTAAGAATGGGTTTAGAGATGTGAAGAAAATGGTTTTGTTGAAGTGATATTGTTATGAATATTTATGAGAGGCGAGCAGTAAAATGTGTACCATTGTAAGTTTAGAATTTTACTGTTCCATGTAAATAGAATAATTTAGTTGATTTAAGTATTTATTGGGATAAAGTATTTAACTTAATGATGGATACGCATGGGGAGATGCAAAGATGCTAAAGCATATAAATATAACCACAAAGAGTGAGAGCGGCATACTGCTGCAACAGGTAAGCACAAATATATTTCAAAAAGACAAATCGAAAGAAGAGATATTAGGACATAGGTATGTAATGACAATGATGATTCAAACTCATTTAGCAAATTTAGGAACTTTAGCTGTACCCCGTTCCTTGGAGGATTTTTTGATATAATTTAATGTGATATATCTTATTTTAAAATAGCTAATTTCCATATTAATTAAAATATATAGGAGTGTAAATAATTTTGTGTAAATGGTTAATAGAGAGAATTAGATAAATGCTGTTGAGCGTAGCGAAACAGCATTTATCTATGAGAAAAAAATCACTAATTTATTAACCAAAATCCGAAAGGAACTTCACACTCATGGAACTAACCGAAGAAATGATCGGGCAACTGAAAGCCGATCTATCCAAAGCCAAGAACTACGAAGACCTAATGGGTAAGGATGGAGCTATAAAGAAGCTTATTGCCAAATCCTTAGAGCAAATGCTGGAGAGCGAACTGACCGAACATCTTGGTTATGAGAAGCATTCACCCGAAGGCAAGAACACCGGCAACAGCCGAAACGGCAAAACCCATAAAACACTGAAGAACGATAACGGAGAAATTGAAATTACAGTTCCCCGTGACCGCAATGGTCAGTTTGATCCGATAATTGTAAAAAAATATGAAAGAACCATTGGTCCAATTGAAGATAAAATAATCTCTATGTATGCAAAGGGAATGACAGTTCGGGATATACAGTCGCACATTCAAGAGTTCTATGGCTTGGATGTATCATCTACACTAATTTCAAACATAACAGAGAAGATACTCGACATAGCAACAGAGTGGCAAAACAGGCCACTAGAGTCAATTTACCCGATAGTATTCTTTGATGCCATCCATTACAAAGTAAGAGATGAAGGTTCAAAGAAAGTAACCTCCAAGGCTGCATATACATGTCTAGCAGTAGAGACAAGCGGTAGAAAAGAGCTGCTTGGTCTCTGGGTCGGAGAAGCCGAAGGAGCTAACTTTTGGCTGAATGTTTTAACCGAGCTAAAGAATCGTGGTCTAAAAGATATTCTTATAGCTTGTATCGATGGACTAAAAGGTTTTCCGGAGGCAATAAATACTGTTTCCCCGAAGACTGAAATCCAGCTTTGTGTAATACACCAAATCCGTAACACGCTTAAGTACATTGCTTCAAAAGACCAGAAGGAATTTATGAAGCAGCTAAAACCGGTTTATTCTGCACCAACGGAGGAAGCTGCACTTGAAAACCTCAAAGCTCTTGAAGAACGCTGGTCGGGTAAATATTCTTTGGCACTAAAATCTTGGAGACAAAACTGGGATAACTTAGCAACTTTCTTCAAGTACCCGGAAGAAATAAGGACTATTATTTATACTACAAATGCTGTTGAATCTGTTCACCGACAGTTTAGAAAAGTTACAAAAACCAGGTCACTTTTCCCTAATGATGATGCTCTTAAAAAAATGCTATATTTAGCATATAGAGATTTATCAAAAAGGTGGACTATGCCTATTAGAAATTGGGCAATTGTTCTTTCTAATTTTTCTATTATTTTTGATGAAAGGCTAGAGCCTTTCTTATGATGCTTAATTGCCGTTTACACAAATTATTTTACAGTCTCTTTTTTATCGCAATTTTATTTCGCCGATCATTTCTTTTTTCGATCAGATTATTTACTCTCAAAAAAGAAATTTGGTTTTTTAAGGACTGACTAAGTACATTCTATACCACTTGAGGTGAACTGTGCTCATTTAATTTTGTTTACTAAATGGACATTTTATTTAGTACAATTCGAAAATATTTAGAGGGGCTGTTATGATGAAAAAATCAATATTATTTCTATTCTTTATATTACTCAGTAATACATTTTATCCTCAGACTAAGTGGCTTATAGAAAAGGATTCAATGAATATTGCTATTCTTATATCAGATTATCAGACTTATCAATTTGAAGAAGGAGACTTGTCTTATTATGCAGCAAATGATTCAATAGTAAATAAAATCCCTGTGGAAAGTGAATATGTACCTCCAGTGGATTATGGAAGTATAAGTTTTCTTGCAGATAAAAATAAGGACTCAATTTTTTCTGCCGGAATAGAATGGCAAGGGCAGGGACAAATTACATTCCCAAAATATTTTCAACCCGCAGATTCCTTCTCAGTTCAACAAACAAACATCCAGGCGCCATTATCAACTGAATATTATTATAATTCTATCCCTATGATTGATAGTTCGAGTTATAAGATGAAAGCTGATTCAGCATGGGGGGCTGTAAAAAGTCTGGATATAGTCAATGAATTTGCAAAATATCCATATAGAATCGGCATGTATTTATATACACCCGGGGAAGGTGTACAAACGCAAAATGGAATTAGTAACACAGTCGGCGCCAAATGGATTATATTTCTATATTATGACAATTCCTCAATAAACGGAATTGACAATGCTAAAAGTATTCCTGGTAAGTTTCAATTAATGCAAAACTATCCGAATCCATTTAATCCAACTACAATAATCGAATATCAACTTCCTCAAAAAGAAATAGTCACATTAAAAGTTTATGATATGCTTGGAAGAGAAATAAAGTCTTTCATAAGTGAAATGTCACAAAATCCCGGTATGCACAAAATAATATTTGACGGAAGAAACTTGTCGAGCGGAGTTTATTTTTACAAATTAACCTTAAAAGGGAATCCTTTAACTTTGATCAACAAAATGATATTGCTTAAATAAAGAAGAATATTTAGTCTCAGTAGAAAGAGCTCTTGGATATATTTTTAAACAGGATTATAAAGTGATAAAGTTATAATATATCTATTGCTTTTGTGGGAGGGAGATTTGAGAGAATGCTACGGTATTGGATGTAAGCAATTGCCTAAAAGAATGATCTTTATTTTATCATAATTAATTTCTTACTTTTAGCAATTGATTATAAATGGTAAAATTGATATTGGCGGAAGAGAAAATGAAGATATGAGCGCCACATTGCTCTGATTAAGTTTGGAATTCTGTAATTGTTGATATATTTTTAAAGGAATTTTATTTAATAATATATAGGCGCGTTCGTCTAGTGGCTTAGGACGCCGCCCTCTCAAGGCGGAGACCACGGGTTCGAATCCCGTACGCGCTACCATTAAGTCCACTCCGAGTGCTTATCAGAATATTTATTTATGTTGCAACAGGTGAATGATAAGAACATTATTCTTTTCAAAAAGATTTATTGATTGTAATAAAAATAAATGGTGAATCACTTGACTAATTAACCAAGTCTGATTTTGCTCGATATTTAAATTAAAACAAAAAAAGAGTGATTTAATTTTAGTATAAAATTCTTTATTCGTAATTTTATTATATGAAAAGATTTGAGAAACATATTTTTGTTTGTGAAAACAAGAGACCGGATGGTCACCCGAGAGGATGTTGTTTAGATAAAGGCAGCGCAGAGGTAAGAGAGAAATTTAAGAAGAGATTGAAGGAATTAGGTCTTAATTCAGAAATAAGAGCAAATGTCTCAGGGTGTCTTGATGCATGCGAGTTTGGTATAACTGTCCTCGTGTATCCAGAGCAAATTTGGTATGGAGGAGTAACCGTAAACGATGTTGAAGAGATTATTCAAAGTCACATTATAAATAATATACCTGTTGACAGATTAGTAATTAAAGATAAGAAATTCCACAAAGATGAGATCAAAGTCTAAATCCGAGCACGTTAAGAAAATCTTCGCTATTCTTAAAAAGGAATACCCATCAGTTAAACCCGCATTGAATTATTCCAATCCTTTTCAGCTTTTGGTAGCTACTATCTTATCTGCACAATGCACTGATGCAAGGGTAAATATTGTGGGTGAGACTTTATTTAAGAAATATAAAACTCCGGCAGATTTTCTTAAAGTAACAAATGAAGAATTAGAAAATGATATTCATTCCACGGGCTTTTACCATCAAAAGGCAAAGAGCATAAAGGAGAGTTCTAAAGTCCTAATCGAAAAATACAAAGGGAAAGTACCTGCAGATTTTAATGCATTAGTTGGACTTCCGGGAGTAGGAAGAAAGACAGCGTCAGTAGTTGCAGGTAATGCTTTTGGTATTCCCGCAGTAGCGGTAGATACACATGTTAAAAGACTATCTAATTTATTAGGATTTATTCAGTCTAATAATCCTGATGCAATAGAAATGAAGATAAAGGAAATACTGCCCGAAAGTGATTGGACAAACTCTTCTCATTACCTTGCATCACACGGAAGGAAAATATGCATAGCAAGGAAGCCTCATTGTCTTCAATGCTGCCTTGCTGACGAATGCCCAAGTTTTAATCCTGAATTCAAATAATATGTATAGAGGAAATTATGGAAGATCATTCAAGAGATAGAGAATATTGTCTGAACTTACTTAAGGAATTTACGAAATCGGATTCTTTGCTTAAGCATGCTTACGCAGTAGAAACTTGTGTAAAAGCATACGCTAATAAGTATAATGAAGATGAAGTGTATTGGGGAAATGTAGCATTACTTCACGATTTTGACTACGAAGCTTTTCCGACTGCGGAGGAGCATCCATTTAAGGGGTCAGAGATTCTTAAAGAAAAAGGCTTTGATGATAATTTCAGGAATACAATTCTATCTCATGCAAATTATTCCGGCGTACCTCGAGATACTCTATTAGCTAAAGCCCTTTTTGCTTGCGACGAACTTGCCGGCTTTATTACTGCGGTTACATATGTCCGTCCTAATAAAACAGTTGAAGAAGTAGAAGTAAAGTCAATTCGAAAGAAAATGAAAGATAAAGCATTTGCGAGAAGTGTTAACAGGGAAGACATTATTAACGGAGCTGAGGCCTTAGGAATTCAGTTGGATGAACATATCGAATTTTGTATCAATGCAATGAAATTAAATAAAGAGGAATTGGGTCTATAATGGCAGAGAAAACTGTAAGCGACTTTACCTTACTAGATCAAAATGGGAATGAATTTAATCTATATAAGAATCTTGGAAACAATCAAAAGGTACTATTAGTCTTTTATCCAAGAGACAGCTCTCTCGTTTGTACAAAGCAGCTTAAAGATTATACAGTAAAGAAGGATTTATTTCATAAGAATAATCTAACGGTTGTAGGTGTGAATATTGGTAATAGAAAGTCTCATAGTGATTTCTGTAATAAAAGCGGAATTGATTTTCCATTACTTGTCGATGAAGATAAGACAGTAAGCAGGCAGTTTGACGCACTTAATTTCTTAGGTGCAAACAAAAGGAAGCTTGTATTAATAGCACCTTCAAAAGCAATTCTATTAGATAAAAATATTCCGATGATAACATATCTTAATACAGATGAAATCCTTAATTTGCTGATAAAAGAAAAAATCTTATAAAATATCATTAGATTCTACTAAAATTTTTACATTAGAGCTTAATTTATAATTTTTCCAGATGACTTGACATTGTACATAGAGCTTAGCTAAATTTCGTATAAAATTTAGGAGTATTAATAAAGATTTTTGCTACAATGGTAAATAGAAGCGCAATAAATGCGGCTTGAGTTTTTTTAATTACAGAAATACTTTTTTAAATGAATAGCAAAATCTCAGTAATACTTCTTTTGATGTTTGCGTTACCTGTGTTTCCTCAGAGCAGCTTCAAAGTACTATCATCAGATTTCAAATCTATGGTAGTGGAATATACTCCAAGTTATTCAGACACATCTATTATTACAATCAATAATCAAAAATATATCAAAGTAAGTGTAAGTGACGGGTTTGTTACTAAGCCCGAGCAGTGGGGTGTGCCGTCAGTTCCAGAGGTCAATCTCAACGTGGGAGTTCCTGCAGAAGTTGGAAACACTGTACAGATTATTTCAAGCACATTTAAGACTTTAACTGGGAACATAGCTCCGAAGCCTAAATTTTATAAAAAGGGTAATCTAAATAATTATGAATATCAGATTTCAAATGATTACTATAATTATAAACCTATTCAGGATATAATATCTTTTGGCAAATATGGAATAATGAGAGGAATACCAGTACAATGCTTTACACTTTATCCAGTTATTTTTTATCCTTCCAGTAATACAATAAGACTTTATACTAAAATTATATTTCAGATTAATTATTCTAATCAACAGGCTCTCGCAAGTAAACCAGCCGGAAATTTCTTAAATGGCGTCTTAATAAATTTCAATGTTGCGAAGTTTTGGATTAAGCCTAAACCAGCTTACCATATGGCTAAGGGTACCTTTAACAGTGTACTTTCAACGGGAACCTGGTACAGGTTTGAAACGCCCACTGAGGGTATTTATAAAATTACTAAAGCGATGCTTCCTACATTTGGAATAGATCCAAACACAGTTGACCCCAGAACTATAAAGATTTACAACAATGGAGGTAAAGCATTACCAGAAAATTTTAACACTCCGCGTCCTTCAGACCTCCAAGAGAATGCCATATTATATGTGGGGCAGGATAATGGAAAATTTAATGACGGAGATTATATTTTATTTTACGGGAGAGGTACAGATTTTTGGGACTATGATACGTCATCTAAGTCCATTATAAGATATCATCACCCATATTCGAATAAAAATTATTATTGGATAACATCAGGGGGAGCAAACGGTAAACGTATGCAATTTCAGCAAAGTCTGAGTGCATCTAATTATTATACTCAAACATCAACGAAAGCTTTCAAAGATTTACAGCAGGATAAAATAAATATCGGCAAGACAGGAAGAGAGTATATGGGTGACAACTTTACCTCATCTATAACATCAAGGACATATATAAATAAATTAGACGGGCGAATTGATAATACACCAATAAACTATATAGTAAGTTTTGTGAATTCTTCACAGGAAACAGTGGGACTCGAAGTTGATGATAACTCTACTAAAATAATAAATCAAAGCTTGAGTGGGTGGGGAAGCTATGAATATTCTTACGGCATACCTTATACTTTTAACGGGACATATAGCGGTATAATGCCGGGTAATCAAAGTGCACTGAAATTTATTTTTACTCCAACAACTCCAAACTCACTGGGTTATCTTTATTACTTTGAAATTTATTATCAGGAAATGCTTCAAGCAGTAAACGATAATCTCCTATTCTTTTCAAAAGACACATCCTCGATAATTCAATATAATCTATCGGGTTTTTCATCAAGTAATATCCAGGTATTTAACGTCACCGATTATTCAAATGTAAAAATAATTTCGAATGATGAAATAAGCGGAGGTGACTGCAGTTTCCAAGCGCAGGAAACATCCGGTCATGTTTCAAAATACTTCGCAGTCGGGAGCGGTAATTATGCAACTCCTATAAATCCATTACAAATATCGAATTCAAATATTCATTCTATACAACCCGGAGCTAAATTTATAATTATTACTGATAAGACATTTGCAGACGCTGCTCAAAGACTTCAAAACTACAGGGAGAACCAGGCGCCTGTAAAAATTTCAACTGATGTAGTTTACATGGATCAGATTTATAATGAATTTTCATGCGGAATGGTTGACCCTACAGCGCTAAGAGATTTCATTAAATACGCGTATGACAACTGGCAGATAAAACCGCAGTACGTATTATTCTTTGGTAAAGGTGATTATGACTGCAAAGACGTTGAAGGTTTCCATCAGAACTATGTCCCTACTTTTGAAAGCGTAGAATCATTTGACCAAATTTATTCTTACAACACAGACGATTATTTTACAGAAGTAGACGGTAATGATCAGATTGTTGATCTAGCTTACGGCAGAATAACGGTTACTGATGCTACAGATGCAAACAATATAGTCAGTAAAATTATTCAATATGAAACCGGAAGCGATAAAGGGTCCTGGCGGAATTTAATTACGCTTGTGTCAGACGATGGCTGGGCGGACGCTGATTACGAAGGTCCTGAGCATACTGCGCCAAATGAATTACTTGCTAACACAATAATTCCACCTTCATTTGATTTGCAGAAATTATACATGGCTGCTTATCCAGTAGTTCTGACAAGTGTAGGGAGAACAATACCGGATGGAAATAAAGCAATTGATAATGCAATTAATAACGGAACATTGATTCTCAATTATGTCGGGCACGGAAATGATCAGCAATGGGCGCATGAATATATATTTGTAGAAAGCACAGACTTTCCACTTCTTCATAATAAAGATTATTTTTTCTTAACGGCGGCTACCTGCGACTTTGGATATTATGATCGACCAAACATTCAAAGCGCCGCCGAGGCGCTTCTACTTATGCCAAACGCAGGAGCAATCGGAACATTCTCATCGTCAAGGGCAGTTTATTCTTATGATAATCATCAATTAATGTATCAATTATTTACCAACTTGCTTCTAACTCCAAGAGATTCTTCTCATTTGCCAATTACTGTCGGAAAGGCAGTCTTTATGACAAAACAAACATATAACGATGTAAACTCTCAAAAGTATGAAATCCTTGGAGACCCAACACTTCGACTTTTAATTCCAGAATATAATGCAACCATAGACTCAATTGATGGGCAGAACTTAACGACAAATGTTCAAATAAAAGCATTAAGCCATGTTCAGATAAATGGTGAAGTCAGAAAACCTGATAATTCTCCGTGGACCAATTTTAATGGGCAAGGAATCCTGACAATGTATGATTCTCAGCGCAAAGTACTTCTTGCTTCAATTGGCAATTATCCTGAAATAGTTCAGGGCGGAGTAATATTCAATGGTGCAGTTTCGGTTACAAATGGTAAATTCTCCGCAAATTTTGTGGTGCCTAAAGATATATCTTACGAAAATCAAAACGGTAAAGTGCTTTTGTATTTCTATAATAGTACAAGCGACGGTATTGGTTTTACTAAGAATATTATTGTAGGCGGTACCGATACAACTGCAGTAAATAATAATATCGGTCCCAGCATTCAAATCTTTTTTGACGATACAACTTATACAAATGCAGAATTAGTTAATCCGAATTCAACTTTAATTGTGAAACTTTCAGATAATAACGGATTGAACACAACCGGAACGGGAGTAGGACATAAGCTTGAAGGTATATTGAATGGTCAGGTAAATAATCCAATTGATTTCACAAATTATTTTACTGGTGATCTTAATGCAGGCGGGCGCTCAGGCGAAATAAATTATAAACTGAATAACCTTGACCCAGGAAATTACAAGCTTCAAGTTTCTGCATGGGATGTATTTAACAATTACTCAACAAAAACGACCAATTTCACGGTAGTAAACGGTCAAGGGCTACAGATACAGGATGTTTATAATTATCCCGACCCATTTTCCGGAAGTACTAGCTTCACATTCCAACAAAATCTTAGCCAGCCGCTGGATGTAACAATTAGGGTTTATACTGTAGCGGGAAGGTTAATACGACAAATTAAAGATAATTATGTTAACGATAAATTTGTGAAAATATTCTGGGATGGAAGAGATCAAAACGGAGATGTTCTTGCAAACGGAACCTATTTTTATAAAATATTAGTTAAGACAGTAGATGGAAGTTATTCGAAAAGTGTTTTAGGCAAGATGGCAATAATTAGATAGTGCTAATAAAAATGAGTGCTATAATTTTTATTTATTTATACACGAGCAAAAAATTTAATTTAACATACAAAAGAAAATATATTAACGGAGGAATAGTTTTATGAAAATGATTCTCAGGCTGTTGTTGGTCGGCATGTTATTCTTAATACTGCCAAGAACACTGTTCGCGCAAGAGACCACTGCCGTACCATTTTTGTTAGTGGCTCCAGATTCAAGGGCAGGCGCAATGGGCGAGTCAGGTGCCGGTTTAGCTGACAACTCTGCTGCAATTTATTGGAATCCTGCAGGCATTGGCTTTATAAAAAGCAATGAAGTAAGCATTACACATAGTAACTGGTTACCTCAATTTAATTTAGATATTTTTTATGACTACCTAACTTATATGCAATACATGCCGGATATTAATGGAAGTTTAACGGCAAGTCTTACATACATGAATTACGGACAATTTATAAGGACCGGTCCGGATTCGCCTACACCAATAGGAACATTTACTTCGTTTGATGCAGCAATGACAGTAGGATATGCAACGAGGCTTTCGAGTGATTGGGGATTAGGAGTTAATTTTAGATTAATTTACAGCAGGCTTTCAGATCAGCCTACTGCTTCAGAGCAAGGTCGCGGAGTTGCTACTTCGGTGAGTTTTGATGTCGGAGGAATGTGGAGACCGGCAAAATTAATTATTCCTTTCACAAATACTGATATCGGAGGAAAATTAAGTATAGGGTTGAATCTAAGTAATCTCGGTCCTAAGATGTATTATATTGATCGTGCTCAAGCTGATCCTATTCCTACAAACTTTAGATTAGGATTTGCATACGAATTATTTAAGGATGAATATAACTCATTAGTATACACGGTGGATTTCAACAAGCTATTAGTCAGTCAAATCATGAATCCTGACAGTACAGTTACAACCCGTCAATTTTATCAAGCTATATTCTCCTCTTGGACTGATAGATCTATAAGCAGTGAATTTCAAACAATTCAAACGTCGACAGGAATTGAGTATTGGTATGGTAAGCCAGGCGATTTCTTATTTGCTATAAGAGCCGGTTTCTTCTATGAAGATCCAAGTAATGGAAATCGTAAGTTTATCACATTCGGTGCGGGAATTAGATATGACATTTATGGATTCGACTTCAGTTACATATCAACTTCAGTATTCCCCGGAGGAGATACTTCACCACTGGCAAATACTTTAAGGTTTACACTTTCTGTAGGGTGGGGGGGATCAGCAACTACATACAGAGGAATTCCTAGAGGTATCTAATAGTTTATGCTTAAAAAAATATTCTTCCTTCTCACATTAATTTTAAGTTTGGGCAACATTTCTGCCCAAACTTTTAAAGGTAATCTTAATCCTTTCCCAGAAAAAAATGCGATTAAAATTACAGATGTACCAGATACATTAAATATACTTGCAGTAATGGTTGAGTTCCATCCGGATAAGGATGCAGCAACATCCGGTAACGGACAGTTCGGAACAATCTATTCTCAGGATTATGGGAATACTATACTTGACCCTTTGCCGCACGATATAAATTATTTTGATGCCCATCTCGAATTCGTTAAAAATTACTTCGAGAAGGTATCAAATGGGAAATTAGTTATAAAATACACGGTCCTTCCGAATATAATTACGGTCTCCGGTGTAATGAAAAATTATTCTCCGCAACTTAATTCAGATGATTTTACTCCGCTTGCAAATCTTTCAAAAGAAGTCTGGTCAGATGCAGATTCGATGTATCCAGGATTTGATTTTGGGAAATATCAGCTATTTACAATTTTCCATGCGGGCGTAGGGCGTGATTTAACATTGCCAGGAAGCTTAGGAACCGAAAGAGACTTACCTTCAATTTATCTAAGCACAAAAGCTCTTCAGAATTATTTTGGCAGTAATTTCAACGGCTTCCCAGTGGATAATAACACCTTTTTAATAAAGAATAGTCTAATAATGCCTGAAACAGAGAGCAGAGAAGAATCAACTTTAAGCGGAAACGTTTTATTCCAAGTAACTATTAATGGTTTACTAGCTGCCAGTGTAGGAAGTTATCTTGGTCTGCCCGATTTATTTGATACAAAAACAGGACTAAGTGCAATAGGAAGATTCGGTTTAATGGATGGGCAATCAATTTTTGCATATAGCGGAGCATTTCCACCGGAACCATCTGCCTGGGAGAAGATATATTTAGGATGGACAACACCTGTTACAATAAATCCCGGAGACTATAAAATAAATTTAGCAACTCAAGTGTCTGCATTGCAGAATGACACAACAATACTTAAGGTGCCGATAAGTTCAACTGAATATTTCCTTTTAGAAAATCGTCAGCGAGATGCAGACCATGACGGCGCAAAGATTACTTATGACCTAGGAGGAAAGAGTTATACAAAAACATTTTATCATGATACCACAACCTTTATGAATTCTGAAACAGATTCACTTATCGGAGTTGTTACGGACGTTGATGAATTCGATTGGGCATTACCCGGGCAGATAGACGATACTTCAAATTTCGGCGGAGGGATTTTAATTTGGCATATAGATGACAATGTGATTAACTCCAATCTTGCTTTAAACAATGTAAATGCAGATCCAAATCACCGTGGAGTAAATTTGATGGAGGCTAGCGGAATTCCTCAGATAGGTCAAACATTTACAGACCTTTTAGGAAATACTATAATCGGTGAAGGCTCTTACCAGGATTATTGGTATGCTAATAATTCCGCGTACTTTTATAGAAATATTTTTTCGAAAGACTCACGCCCCAACAGTAATACAAACGCCGGGGCTAATAGCTTAATAACTATTTCAAATTTTTCCGCTTCATCTGACAAAATGAGTTTCAATATTACTTATGGTGATTCTTTAATTAAGCCAATTTTTTCAAAACAATTGAACCTTTCATCCGGTCCGGATAACCTTAATGTTATTGCAAAGGACGGAGGGCTAAATTTTAATCTGGTTTCTTCAGGAACTTTGAATATTGTTGACAGCATAGGAAACATTGAAAAAACTATTCCGAATTTTTCATCTTACAAGACTGCATCAATTAATTTGAACGGTGTAGAATATATTTTCGGAACAAAGGATTCTTTACTGAATGTATATATGGATGATGGAACAAACACATATCTCGGGTCAGTTAATGTCGGAGACCTTGTTGCCAGTTCTCCAGTAATTTTTCAACCAAGTTCCGGTAACAAAGGAATTTTAGTCGGCACTTCTTATGGTAATTTGGAAATATTTTCTCTCGGCTCCTTACCAGATAATAATCCAGCATTAGTATCGATAGACAGCAGTGGACGAGGATTTATTTCGGCTTCTCAAATTTGTACTAACAATTATTTTTGTGCCTTTGGCGGAAAATTCATAGGTACTAGTACTGCTAATTATCCATCAAATGCTCCGACCTATATAATATATGATAATAACGGTAAATCATATTTAGGTAAGGCAGGCAGATTAATTCAATTAGCCTTAACAAAGGATGCAAATGCTAATGAAACTGAAATTGCGCTGTTAACGGGGAATGTATTTGATATTGTGAGCAATGGAAAATTAATCAATGAATTTCACATTACTTCAAGCGATTCAATTAAGTCTTTTGCACTAGCAGATCTAAAGCAAGACGGCGGAAATTACATTGTATTTACGAATGGAAATGAAATAGACGCAGTTAATATGCAGGGTTCTAGTGCCGATAATTTCCCGTTTGTTGATCCTCAAGGAATAGGGTTTACAGGTTCTCCTGTTACTGCTGATTTTTTCGGAGACGGCAAATCCGAAATTATAGCAACAACAACAGACGGCAGAATATTTGCAGTTGACGGTGGTACGGGGAAAGTCGTTCCAGGATTTCCTATCTCTGACGGATCTCAGTCAGCGTCTACTGAAGCATTGTTTGTTGAGAACGGAAAGCTTTCAATAGCAGCAATTAATCAGCAGAATAATTTTTCTGCTTGGAGCATAGGTGCAGATGCAGGCAAAACATTTTGGTCTGAAGAAAATGGAAACAGTCTAAATACCTCCTTTACCGGCACTGCTCAAAATGAAAACTATGTAAATCAATTTTTCCCTTCAAACCGGGCTTATAATTATCCAAATCCCGTATACGGGAATGAAACGAAGATAAGATATTATGTTTCAGAAGATTCGCAAATCGACATTAAGATTTTTGACATTGCAGGAGATTATGTCGCTGATTTAAAAAGTAATGCACGAGGCGGATTTGATAACGAAACTACCTGGAATGTAAGCAATATTCAAAGCGGAGTTTATCTTGCTCATATTCAAGCTACCGGTGCAAGCGGAAAAACCGAAAGTAACATTATCAAAATTGCTGTAGTTAAGTAAAAACAATATGCGGAATAAATTTTGATATTATCCATTTCAACAAATAAGATTTTTATTTATGTCTAAAATTCTTTTAGCCGTTGCTGCGTTTTTTCTAATCCAAACAGCAGCCTTTGCACAGTTTACTGATTTCCATCCTGAATTGAAGTGGTACACAATCAAAGGGAAATATTGTGAAGTTCACTTTCACAGCGGTGCGGAAAGGACAGCGCGAGTTGTAGCAAAAATTGCAGATGAAGTAATCCCTGTGTTGGAATCTCTTTATGACTACAAGCCCGGCACAATTCATTATGTTATTAAAGACATAGATGATTACTCAAACGGAGCAACATACTTTTTTGACAATAAAATTGAAATCTGGACAAGTGCGTTAGACTTTGATTTACGAGGAGCACATAATTGGCTGAGAAATGTTATTTCACATGAAACAACTCATATGGTCCAAATTCAATCAGCGCTAAAGGCTCCACGCACGGTACCCGCATTCTTTTTACAAGTTCTTAATTATCAAGATGAGCGCAGACCGGATATTTTATACGGATATCCCAATGTAATTGCGTCATATCCTATTGCAGCAATTAATGTCCCTTCATGGTTTGCAGAAGGAACGGCACAGTATATGAGAAAAGAATTCAACTATGATAATTGGGATACGCACCGCGATATGGTCTTGAGATGCTATGCGCTTGACGGAAATATGTTAACCTGGAATCAGATGGGAGTATTCGATAAGACAAGTTTAGGCAATGAGTCAGTTTACAATTCAGGTTTTGCATTGACCAGGTATATTTCTCAGAAATATGGCGAAGATAAGCTTGAAAAAATTAGCCGCGCATTAGGGAAGCTTGGTGTTTTTACAATTGACGCAGCTTTCAAAGACGTACTTGGGAAAGACGGGAATCAAATTTACGATGAATGGCGAAGCTTTGTAACTAAAAGTTATAAAGAGCGAATGAAAAAGGTACTTGCGGATTCTGTAGAGGGGAAGATCATATCAGGCGTTGGATTCGGAAATTTCTATCCAGTATACTCACCGGACGGTTCGAAGTTCATATATATATCAAATAAAAACAATGATTATTTCGGGATAGCCGGGATTTATTTATATGATCTTAAAACCAACAAAGAGAAAGAAATTGTTCCAGGTGTAAATTCTACAATAAGCTGGGTGAATGGTAAAAATGAAATCATATATTCAAAACTAAGCGATAACAATCCTGACTGGTATAATGTTCATGATTTGTACTCATATAATATTGATAAGGATAAACAAACGAGATTAACGCACGATTTGAGAGCCAATCAACCCTGCGTTTCACATGACGGCAAGAAAATAGTTTTCTTATTTGAAAAAGATGGGACAACAAACCTTGCCACAGTAGATATCAACGGAAAAAATTATGAACAACTCACTACTTTTAAAAACGGTGAGCAGGTTTATGATCCAAAATACTCACCGGATGATAAGTCAATAATTTTTGATTACTCTTACGCTAATAACAGAAGCATAGCCAGAATTGATTCAGACGGTAAGAATTTTACTTTTGTAGTTAAAACGAATCATGATAATAGGAACCCAGTTTATGATAAAGATGGGGATTTGATCTTTTGTTCAGATTCAACAGGGATATTTAATTTATATTCATACAACTTTAAGAGCGGCATTCAGAAGCAATTAACTAATGTTATAGGCGGAGCCTTTATGCCGGCGATTGATGATAGCGGAAATATCTTATATTCAGGTTATACTTCAACGGGGTTTAAAATATTCAGAATAACCCCGGCTGAAGAAGAGAAAGTTATAAAAGGCGATAGTTATGAATGGATAAATGATCCTCCTTTAGATAAAGATAAACCAAAAGGCGATTTGGCTAAGTTTGATATGGCAAGGTTGATACACTACAATGATTATAATGTGCCGAATTATAAGAAAGAAGACTATACAGGTACTTTCACCAAGCTATCTTTTTATCCATTTATTAGGTTTGACAATTATAATACGACAAATAATTTCTTTGAAAAGATTAAGCCTGGAGTTTATGTATCTTCAACCGATATGCTGAATCGTTATTCCTTATTTGCAGGAGCCGACATAAATTCAAGACTTGAACGCGATTTATTTTTTATATTCAACTATAGAAATAAAATTCCGCTACTTTTTGATTTAGGAATCAAACCGGAATTAGCGCTTGAAGTATATAACATAAGCAGGGATGCAAACTCAAGTATAGGTTTTACACCGGACACAGTAGGAAACACAGTTAACTACTCGTATACTGTGCCCGCTGATGTTTCATATAATTTATTTGAATTTGACGTAGCAGCATCACAAAGAATATTTACGCGTCAACAAAACTTAGAATTGAGATTTATCTTTAGCAGTTACTCAGCAAATCTAGGAAGTTTTATTTTACCTGATCAGACACTTTACCCGGCAACATCAGATAATTATCTGATAGGACGTAATATTCAGTTAAAATACACGCTTAATGCAATTGAGCCCACTGTCGATGAAGAAATTAACCCAATCGGAGCTCAAGTAGATTTTACATATAATTATGAATTTAATAAGTTTAACTCAGACGGCAGCTATACTGTAAGTAATGGATTTTTGCAAGATGTATATAACAATTATGATTTTAACAGACTAGAGCTTAATTCCAAGCT
Organism: Bacteroidota bacterium; assembly: GCA_021777835.1. GTDB lineage: Bacteria > Bacteroidota > Ignavibacteria > Ignavibacteriales > Ignavibacteriaceae > FEN-1297. The sequence continues at coordinate 77,322 of JAJYDC010000002.1, forward strand.
TCATTTCAAATTATGGGGAGAAAATACATTAACAACAAAATTCCGATTTGGAGCTATACTGGGGAAAACTGTTCCTGACTTTTTTGATTATTTCCTAGGCGGCATGATTGGTATGAAATCTTACCCTTTTTATGCTGTGAGCGGGAATAAAGTTGGTTGGTTTAATCTTGCATATCGATTCCCGGTATTTAAGAATATAGATACTCGTGTAGGTCACCTTTATATAGATAAAATATTTATGTCGGTGTATGGTGATATAGGAAATGCCTGGAATGCGAATGCCACAAACTTTAAGGACTTTAAAAGAGGAGTTGGCGCAGAAATTAGAATTCACATGAATTCTTACTATGTATTTCCTACAGATCTCTTTTTTGATGCTTCATACGGATTTGACAAATTTACCAGGAACGTGCGCGGGGATTTAGTTTCATACGGTAAACAGTGGCTCTTTTACGGGGGCCTTTTATTCGGCTTTGATATTTAGATTCTTTTGGGATTAATTTTTAATAATCTTTTTTGCAGTTAAGGAAAGAAAATGAATCATATTAAAATTAAGATTTTTCTATTATCAGTAATGATAGTTTTTTCTTTGAAAGTCAGTTATGCACAAAATGAAAAAGTAGTTCCATTAAGCGGAAATTTACTTCTCGATGCTAATAATATTTCAAATTATTCTCCAGCCGAAAGGACTAATTTTATAAATTATAATATAAAAGAAAAAAAATCTCGTGTTCTTGCTGGAGTTCTTTCTGGTATTTTGCCAGGTGCGGGAGAATTTTACGCGGGTAGTTATGTAAAAGCCGGAATATTATTTACTATTGAAGCGGCTGCTATAGCGACAGCTTTTATATATACACGTAAAGGTGATAATCAAACAGTTTCATTCCAAAATTATGCTAATCAAGATTGGAGCATAGCGAAATATGCAGCATGGACTATGCAGCATGTTAATGACATAAGCCCAGGCGGAAATATTGACCCCAAAAATTATAAAATATTTGGAAATAATGTTGATGGAACCACATTAGGTGCAAATACAAATTGGAGTCAATACAATGGATTAGTTAATAGAAGCGAATTAAATAGACTAGAAACTGACTTAGGAGATGGATACTCCCATCAACTTCCAGCAGCGGGCGAGCAGCAATATTATGAACTCATAGGAAAATATCCGCAATACAGTCATGGCTGGTCAACGGCAAATTTTGCAGATACTGATTTTCATACATTAACGCAGCAATTTCTATTGTACTCGCATGCTCGAGGATTAGCAAATAGCTATTATACTACAGGATCAACCGCAATAATAGTCGTATATGTAAATCATTTTTTAAGTATTTTTGATGCGATTTGGAGTGTAGATAATTATAACAGGTCACTTACAATGAATTTTAGGGTTCAAAACGGAAACTTAGCTGATAAGATAGATTTAGTTCCAACGATTAACTTTTCTTATAATTTTTAGTACCGTTTTCAAATACTTAAAGCGATATTGCCAAAATTATAGGCAATATCGCTTTTTGTTTTTTATTAAGGTTATATTTGTATTAAGGAAAAAATGATTTACATATGAAAACACCATTAGTAGTTATAGTTGGAAGACCAAATGTCGGCAAATCGACATTATTTAACCGTTTAGTAGGTAAACGAGACGCCATTGTCCATGACAAGAGCGGTGTAACTCGAGATAGAAATTATGGCAGTGCAGATTGGGCCGGCAAAGAATTTCAAATAATTGACACGGGAGGATACGTTCCAAATTCAAAGGACTTATTTGAAACAGCAATCAGAGAACAAGTTGAAATTGCCATTTCAGAAGCAGATGTCATTTTGTTTATCGTCGATGTCCGAACAGGGGTTAACTCTGTAGATATTGAAATAGCCGAAATGCTACGAAGATCGAATAAGAATTTTTTGTTGATTGTAAATAAAGTAGATTCTGAAGGATTTGAATCTTCAGTCGCAGATTTTTACAGATTAGGAATAAAAAAGGTTTATTCTATTTCAGCATTAGCCGGGAGAAAACTTGGAGATATGCTTGATGACCTGACAGAAAGTTTTTTACCTGTAGATGCTGACAAGCCTGAAGATGGAAGATTAAAGATTGTAATAGTGGGTAGACCGAACGTCGGAAAATCTTCTTTAACAAATGCATTACTTGGGCATGACCGAAGTATAGTCACTGATGTGCCTGGAACTACTCGGGACAGCATTGATTCGGTATTAAAATACTATGGTCAAGAAATAGTTTTGATTGATACAGCAGGATTGAGAAAGAAGAAAAGGATTGATGAAAGCGTTGAATTTTTTTCAACAATAAGAACATTGAAAACTATTGGCGAAAGCGATGTGGTTGTCCTGATGATAGACGCGCAAACCGGATTAGAGAAACAAGATCAGAAAATTATAGATGAAGCGGTCCGGTGGAGGAAGGGCTTAATTATTGCTGTAAATAAATGGGACTTAATTGAAAAGGATAATAGCTCTACTAAACTTTATGAAGAAGAAATTCGTGATAAAATAGGTTCGATTGATTATGCCCCTGTAATTTTTATTTCTGCTCTTACCAAGCAAAGGATTTTTAAGCTAATTGATTTGTGCTTAAGTGTTAACGATGAAAGAAAAAAGAAAATTCCGACAAAACTTCTAAATGATACATTGCTCTCAGAAATTGAACGTGTACCTCCTCCGGCTACCGGAACAGGCAAGGAAGTTAAAATAAAATATATTACACAGGTTGGTGATCATTATCCAGTTTTCCTATTCTTCTCTAATTATCCTAAGAATATTCCGGAGCATTATAGGAGATTTTTGGAAAAACTAATTAGGAAAAATTTCGGATTTATAGGCGTTCCAATGACACTAAGCTTTAAGAATAAGTAGGGGCTTTTATGACGACGCAGTATCCCAATTTCTTTCTAGTTGATCATCCTCTAATAAAAAGAGATATGACGGTCTTAAGAGATCACCTAACACCACCGGAAATTTTTAGAGAGGCAGTAAAAAGAATCTCACATATTTTAGCGGTTGAAATTTCAAAGAACTTAAATACGGCCGAATATGAAGTTGAAACTCCGCTTGAAAAAACAATAGGGTATAAAATTATTGACGAGGTAGTCCTTGTTCCTGTATTACGCGCAGGATTGGGGATGATGACGGGCTTTCTTGAAATAATAACAGATGCTAAGGTAGGGCATATAGGGCTGCAGAGAGATGAGACTACCTTAAAACCAGTTGAATATTATTATAAGACTCCTAAAAATATTAATACTGCAAAAGTTGTTCTTGTTGACCCGATGCTTGCTACCGGCGGAAGTGCTACAGAAGCGTTAAACTATCTAAAGAAAAGAGGAGCTAAAAATTTGATGTTTGTTTGCCTTGTTGCAGCACCTGAAGGTATTAAAAAATTAAATGCGCATCACCCTGATGTGCAGATTATTGGTGCAGCATTGGACCGAGGACTCAATAATAAAGGCTATATCCTACCCGGGTTAGGTGATGCAGGGGATAGAACTTTTGGTACATTGTAAAATTATTATAATTCCCATTTTACTTTTTTTATTTTCTCCATTAATGTTTTCTCAATCTTATCCTGATTCCACAGTTAACAATTTGCTTAATAGCGGAATTGGGGAAATAACTAATCAGGATTATGACAGCGCGTCAAATTATTTCAGACAATTAGACTCAAAGTACCCTAATCTGCCTTTGGGGAAAATATATTTAGCTGCAGCTGATATTGCAAAGTCTTATGACCTGGGAGAGAGATTCAATTCAGATTTTATAAATGCAAATCTTAATGCTGCAAAGGAACTTTCAAAAGAACTTGTAGAAAAGGACGGCAACAATATTTGGTATAACTATTTTTTAGCTCTATCAAATGGATATTCAGCATACTTTAGTGCTATAAATAAAAGCTGGCTAGCAGCTTTCAGTGAAGGTCTAAGCGCTAAATCTGATTTCGAAAAGTGCTTGAAATTAGATCCTAAATTTTATGATGCATATAGTGCTATAGGTGCCTATAAATATTGGAAGAGCCGAAAGACAGAATTTTTAGAATGGTTACCCTTTGTAAAGGATGAAGAGCAATCAGGTATAAATTTACTGCAAATTGCAATTGCTCATGCTTCATATAACACAAACGTCGCAATTAGTTCACTCATATGGATTTATATAGACCGTAAGGAATATAATAATGCTGTTAAACTTGCTCAGGCAGCATTAAAGCAATTCCCGGATAATAGGTTTTTTTTATGGGGGCTAGCAAGAGCTTATGAGAACATTAACAAAGATACATCCATAAAAATTTATTTGAAGGTCTTGAACTCTTATATGATGATACCGAATCAAAATCACTATCAAGAAATAATACTTAAACATATAATAGCTCAGCTTTATCAAAAAAATGGAGATAGTCAGAAAGCATTGGCATTTTGTAACAATATACTATCCATAAAAGATCTTTCCTCAAGAGTAAGTAAAGAGTTATCCAGCCGATTAGAAAGGGTAAGAAAATTAAGGGATGAGCTGGTTCATTGACTATTCTGGTGACTTTTACTAATCATTAAAATCAATTAAATTAAGATCAATTTTTAACAATATTTACTCTCGATGAGTTTAGATAATCCTAAATATAAAAAGATGCTTGATGATCTTTTATATGAATGCAATCAACATTTAGCAGATGTTAATGAAGCATTAATTACTAAAGCATTTGAATTTTCTTTAGAGGCGCATAAAAATGATTTGCGCGCGTCGGGAGAGCCATATTTTAGCCATCCTTATGAAGTTGCCCTTATTGTTTCAAGTGAAATACCATTAGATGACGTAACAGTAGTATGCGCTCTACTTCATGATGTAGTTGAAGATACCGATTTCAACCTAGAACTGATGATTAAAGAATTCGGAAGGGAAGTTGCAGAAATTGTCGATGGTGTCACAAAAATTAGCGGAATATTTAAGGGTCAGGAAATCACTCAAGCAGAAAATTATAGAAAACTATTACTTTCAATGGTTAAAGACGTTAGAGTAATTCTAGTAAAATTTGCTGATCGGCTTCATAATATGAGAACCTTAGAGTTTGTTAATCCTGATAAGCAAAGAAGAATTGCACAAGAAACTATTGAAATTTATGCGCCATTTGCAAATAGATTTGGGCTAGGTCAAGTAAAATGGGAATTAGAAGATCTTTCATTTAAGTATTTAAACCGTGAAGCCTATGAGGAAATAGCGAGGAAGATAAAAAGCAAGAGGAAGGAAAGAGAATCGTATATTAAAAAATTTAGCGAACCGATAATCCTTAAATTAAATGAATATAATTTAAAATATGAGATTAACGGCAGGCCTAAACATCTATACAGCATATACAGGAAAATGGTTAAACGTAATAAACCTTTTGAAGAAATTTATGACCTTTTTGCGATTAGAATAATTTTAAATACTGAAAATTCAAATGACTGCTATACTACTTTAGGAATTGTCAATCAAATGTATTTGCCCGTTCCCGATAGATTTAAGGATTATATATCCATACCTAAAACAAACAATTATCAATCAATACACACAACCGTGATTGGGCCCGAGGGCAGGTTAGTAGAAGTTCAAATAAGAACAATAAAGATGCACGAGGTATCAGAAAGAGGAGTGGCGGCCCACTGGCGTTATAAAGAAAACAAAGCTGCTTCGGATAAAGAACTTGAAAATTGGGTAAACTGGATTCGGGACATCTTTGAGAATGCATCAAAAGAGGATGCAAGGAAAGAATTATTAGAAAGTTTTAAACTTAATCTTTATCAAGATGAGATATATGTTTTTACACCAAAGGGTGATCTTAGAAGATTACCAGTTTCATCAACTCCGGTAGATTTTGCATTTGAAATTCATTCCAAGGTTGGATACCACTGCATAGGAGCAAAGGTTAACGGTAAGATTGTTCCGCTTGATACAGTACTTCACAGTGGCGATCAAGTTGATATAATTACTTCAAAGAATCAACATCCAAATAAGAACTGGATAAAATTTGCTGCAACTCATAAGGCGAAAACTGCGATAAGGAAGTGGCTAAATAAGGAGGAAGAAGATGTTATTGATGCCGGAAAAGAGATTTGGGATAAGAAAGTTAAGAAACTAAAATTGTCTTTTACGCCTACAGATGTAGCTAAGCTAACACTTAACTTAAAATACGAAACGCCTAAACTATTTTTTAAGGCAATAGGGCAGAATAAGGTTAATCTTGAAGAAATACTAACTGCTACAAAAGAGAAAGAAGAGAAAAAAGAAAAGATATTAGGATTTGATAATTTTGCAAATATTGCTAGGACAGATATTGGCGGTGTTTTAGTTGACGGTAAGAATTCCGGTATACTTTATTCTTATGCAAAATGCTGCAACCCTATTCCCGGTGATCCTGTAATTGGGTTTATTACAGTAGGGGAGGGGATAAAAATTCATCGTAAGACATGCACTAATCTTTTAAGAATTTCCGAAAAAGACACGAGCAAATTGGTACCGGTTCAGTGGCCAGAAGCTGAGGATTCCTTGTTTGTTGCTGGATTGAGAGTTATGGGAGAAGATTCTCCAGGCACTCTTAATGAAATATCACATTCAATAGTTTCTTATCAAAATACTAATATCAAATCTATAAACATCAACACAAGTGATTCTACATTTGAAGGAAGCGTAACAATTTATGTTCATAATCTTGATCATCTTTCAAGAATTGTCGATCGCTTGAGAAAAATGAAAGGGGTTTACTCGGTTGAAAGATTTGAGAGTTCATAATTGATGTCTGATAATAATCTAAATCACAGAATTATGGCGATTGATTATGGCAAAATTAGAATTGGTATTGCTTTAACTGATCCATTAATTACTTTTGCTTACCCATTCAAAACACTATTGAATGACAAAAATTTCTGGAATGAATTGACTTCAATTGTTGAAGAGAAAAATGTAATTAAAATTATTCTTGGTTTGCCGTTGAAGGAAAACGGCGAGGAGTATGAATTAACAGCGACGGTCTTGAAATTCAAAGAAGAAGTCGAAAAGAGGACAAAGGCTGAGGTGCTTTTAAGAGACGAGAGATATACCTCGTCAATTGCTTCTGAGATGATAAATTCGAGTGTGACTAAAAGATCGAAGCGAAGGGATAAATCTTTAATTGATCAAAGTGCAGCTGCAATAATCTTGCAGGATTATCTAAGCGAGAGCAAATAAGTAAAAATTTCATTTATATTTAGGCAATGAAAAAGAACATATACGTAATAATTGTAGCTTTTATTTTCTCAATTATATTGTGGGTTTCAATTTCCTTGTCTAACGATTATTATGCAACAATAGAAGTACCTGTAAAGCTTGTTGATTTCCCTCACGGGTTTTCAACAGGTTCTAGAATACCGCGTATGATTTCTATAAAACTAAAAGGTAAGGGCTGGAAATTGGTATCCATTTATTTGTCAGGAGAATCAAATTTTATAGTCCCTGTTGGTTATGAAACAGGCAAAAGAAATATAAATCTTTATAATTATATTTCTGAAAACACATGGCTTTCAACTGAAGATGAGGTAGTTAACATAGCACCTGACACTATTTCTTTTTTTATTGAAAGAGCTTTTGCAAAGAAACTTAAAATTGTACCGAAACTAAATATTAACTTTCAAAAAGATTATGGTTTAGCATCGAGAGTTATTTTATCACCTGATTCTACTCTTGTCTACGGACCTTTTAGCTATTTGAATAAATTAGACTCGGTTGAAACTGAGATAGTTTCGATTGAAAATCTTCAGGCGAAAGTTGCTAAAAAGGTCAGCCTTGTAAGAATTCCAGGGATGAGATTTCAAGATAACTCAGTGAATATTTCACTGGATGTACAAAAGATTGTCGAGAAAAATTTTAATAATGTCCCCGTTAAAGTTATTGACGCACCAATGGATAGGGAAGTTGTTTTATTTCCTAACCAAATAAGTATTAGTTTGCGAGGCGGAGTTGATATACTTGGCAGAATTGATTCTACTCAACTAGCAGCATACGTTAATTACCGTGATATTGTAGCGGATTCTTTGGGGAGTGTTATTCCGGAAGTAATAATTCCGGAGAATAGTTCTCTTATTTTTACTAATCCGGAAAGACTTAAATATATTATTAAAAAATTTAATTAAATTCACCTATTAAAACTTTAAGGTAAAATGTTTATTACATTTGAAGGAATAGATTTCAGCGGTAAGTCCACGCAAGTAAAGTTACTTAGGAAGTATCTCAATAATAAAAATAAAAAAGTTAAAATAATTCGCGAACCTGGAGGAACTAAAATCTCAGAACTTGTGCGAACTATATTGCTTAATAAAGCGCACAACAAGATGACAATTGAGACTGAGATCTTTCTTTTCTCAGCTTCACGTTCTCAACTTGTCAGGCAGAAAATACGTCCTTATCTAGAGCAAGGGATATATGTGATTTCTGATCGCTTTCATGACTCCACTACTGCCTATCAAGGATTCGGCAGAGGGATACCAATAGAAGCCGTAAAAAGTATAAACCGTTTAGCAATTGGAGACACAATTCCTGACTTGACTTTTTTTATTGACATTCCTGTAGAAGAGGCAGAAAGACGCAAGAAAAAAAAGGGGAAGTCGCGTTTGGATAGAATTGAAATGTCAGAAAATAATTTTTATCAACGTGTTCGTTCCGGTTACATGCATTTAGCCGAAAAAGAAAAAAGATTTAAGGTTATAAACGGTACCTTAAGAATAAATGAAATACATGACCAAATCATTGATGAAATTGAATTATATGAGAGCAAGGAGTCTTTATGATTTTTTCGAAATTTAAGAAAGTATTAATAGCAGCTTTTATAATTTTTGTTTTTGCCGGATTCTTTGAAGGTAAAGATGATGTTTATTACCAAATAGCAAAAAATATTGACCTCTTTGGCAAGGTATATAAGGAGGTAACATTTAATTATGTTGATAAGATAAACCCTGAAGAATTCATGAGAGCCGGAATTAAAGGAATGCTAAGCGCACTAGATCCTTATACTATTTTTATAGATGGAAGTAATAAACAAGATTTCGATCTTATAACTAATGGAAAATATGGAGGAGTCGGAATTTCAATAGGAATAAGAGGAGACAGAGTTACGGTAGTTGATGTCCTTGAAGGTTATTCAGCTCAAAAACAAGGTGTTAGAGTAGGTGATGATTTAATAGAAGTAGCAGGGCGAAAGATTACGCCAGAAAACGTGAATGAAATTTCTTCTCTCGTAAAAGGTCAACCGGGAACAATTGTTAATGTAAAGGTTCTAAGAGATGAGGAAAAGGATACATTAAGCTTTAATCTTGTTCGCGAAGAAGTAATGGTGAAAAGTGTTGCTTATGCCGGATTCTACCCAGAAAATAGTAATAATGTTTATTTAAGACTGACAAACTTCAGCAAATCGGCAAGTGATGAAGTTCTTACTGCGCTTAAGGAATTAAGTGCAAAGAAAGAAATAAAATCAGTTGTGCTTGATTTAAGGGGTAATCCGGGAGGACTGTTGGATGTTGCGGTGGATATTTGTGAAATGTTCTTACCTAAGAATGATTTAGTAGTTTCTACTAAAGGTAGAGATGAATCTAGCAAGCACAGCTATTATTCTGTACACGAACCATTATTAGCGAATGCAGATTTAGTTGTTTTAATTGACGATGGTTCTGCATCGGCATCTGAAATTGTTGCGGGTGCAATCCAAGATCATGATAGAGGCGTCATCCTCGGTACAAAATCTTTTGGAAAAGGTTTAGTTCAGACTATCACTCCGCTTGATGATAAAACCTCTTTGAAAATTACAACAGCTAGATATTATACTCCTAGCGGAAGGTGTATACAGAAAATTGATTATGCAAGCCATAATAAAGCAGTCTCAGAAATTGATACAATATTTAAGTCTACATATTACACTGATCATAAACGATTGGTTTATTCTGCAGGCGGAATTACTCCAGATTCTACAGTCCCATATGAAATTGCTGGAAATATTACAAGAGATCTTTTGGCAAAAGGTCTTTTCTTTCAGTTTGCAGATCATTATTATTATGCAAATAGGAAGGCCGATTTTAAATCCTTGAATGACGATCAAATATTTGATGCCTTCAAGAAATATTTGGAGGAACAAAAATATACATATAAGTCTCCAACTGAGAGTCAGGTAAATCAATTACTTGCTGAAATAAAAACGAAGAATATTGATAAAAGTATATATGAAAATTTAGAGAAAGTAAAGCTTCAATTTGAAAAACTAGGTGATAGAGATTTGAGTATTTATAAAAAGGAAATAATTGAAGAACTAAAAATTGAATTGGCTACAAGATATATTGGCAACAACGGAGCAGTGCGAGAAATGCTATCTGATGATGTACAATTCCAAACTGCACTGAAAATATTATCAAATAAAAATTTATATGATAAAATTTTAGCGATTAAAAATTAATTTGGTGTATCATAGTTGAATAATCAGTTAAAAGAAAAAATAAAAAGTATTGTAGGTTCGAAAAATTACTTTGATTCTGTAGAAGATAAGCTTAGCTATTCTTATGACGCAACGGCTATATATAATCAAATGCCCGAGGCGGTTGTTTTCCCTGATAATGAAGAGCAAATTTCAAAAATCCTCAAGCTTGCCAATGAAGAATTATTTAATATAGTCCCACGAGGCTCCGGAACAGGATTAAGTGGTGGATCTATCCCGGTAGAGAATTCTCTAGTAATTGTAATGGCCCGTTGGAATAATATTATAGAAATCGACTGCAAAAACCTTACTGCCACTGTTCAGCCAGGAGTTATAACAGGGCAATTACAAAGAGAGGTTGAAAAGCTAGGTTTATTCTATCCTCCCGATCCCGGAAGTTTGAATGTATGTACTATTGGCGGCAACGTTGCTAATAATGCAGGTGGTTTGCGCGGATTAAAATATGGAGTAACGAAAAATTATGTACTAGGTACAGAAATGATATTGCCTAACGGGGAATTATTGAAAACAGGAGGGAAAAACTATAAAGATACTGCTGGCTATAACCTAAGGGATTTTATAATAGGTAGTGAAGGCACTCTTGGAGTAATAACAAAGGTTTTGCTTAAACTTATTCCGATGCCGTCTAAATTTATTACACTAATAGCTTATTTTGATAAACTATCAGATAGCGCAAGAGCAGTAGCAGATATCATTTTCGCGCATATAACGCCCAGCATGCTTGAATTTTTAGATAATACAACGATCAACTGTGTAGAAGATTTTACGAAGATTGGATTACCAAGGAATGTAGACGCAATATTATTAATAGAAGTTGACGGTAGGGGGAGTTCAGTGGATGAAGATGCCGAGACAATAAAGAATATTTTGAAAAAAGATGGAGCTTCATATGTGCATTCTGCTGAGACTAATAGTGAAGCTTTCAAATTAAAATCTGCCAGAAGAAGCGCATTTAGTGCGTTGGCAAGAAAACGACCTACGACAATTTTGGAAGATGCTACAGTTCCTCGAAGTGAATTACCGATTATGATTGAAAAAATTACAGAAGCTTCAAAGAAGTTCGATGTTACTTTCGGAAACTTTGGACACGCCGGTGACGGTAATCTACATCCAACCTGTCTGACTGACGAAAGGGACAAAACCGAAATAATAAAAGCGTTAAAAGCTTTCGATTTTATTTTTAATGAAGCTATAAAATTGGGAGGTACTATAACAGGTGAGCACGGAACAGGATTATCGAAAAAGGAATTTTTAGAACAAGCAGTCGGAATTCCCGCGCTTGATATGATGAAGAAAATCAAACAGTCAATTGATGAGAATAATATTCTAAATCCGGGAAAAATATTTACTATGAGTCCGCGCTGCGAAGGTGCTCTTCCTGAAAGAAGAGAACAAATAAAAGACTTTGTATATTAAGAATTATTTAATTAATGCAGAATATAAATTCTAAAGACCTGTTGCTCTCAGTATTACCAAGCGATGATGTTTTGTCTCAGTGTATACATTGTGGAATGTGTCTGGCTACCTGTCCTACATATGAAATGACCAAGCTTGAGCGATCCTCCCCCAGAGGCAGAATTAAAATGATAAAGTCCGTGGCTAGCGGTGAAATGGAAATATCGAAAATTTTTGCCGAAGAAATGGATTTCTGTCTGGATTGTCAAGCATGTGAGACTGCCTGCCCTGCTGGCGTAAAATATGGCTCTATAGTTGAAGCTGCCAGAGTAGTTGTGGAAAAATCCGGTTATGGTAAACCCTTAGGCAGATCAATAAAATATTTGGCTTTAAAAATAATAATACCAAATAAGTTTTTGTTGAAAGTAGCCGCGCGGTTGCTGAGGCTTTATCAAAGGTCGGGATTACAGAAATTTTTACACAAATCAGGGATTTTCAAGCGCTTAGCACCTAAGCTTTCTGAAATTGACTTACTATCTCCTACTGTTTCTACTAGATTCAGCGACAATCATTTCCAAGAGAGTTATCCATCTTCGATATCTTCAAAATGTAAGACAGCTTTTCTAACCGGGTGTTTGATGAATGTTATGTTTGACGAAATTAATAGTGATACTGTGGATGTCCTAAAAATGCTGAATTGTGATATCATTATTCCGAATGAACAAGTCTGCTGCGGCTCGCTTAATGAACACAACGGAGACTTTGATACGGCAAGGAAGCTAGCGAAAAAGAATATCGATGTTTTTGGAAAATATGATTTTGATTTTCTAATTACAAACTCGTCAGGCTGTGGTGCATTTATGAAAGAATATGGTCATATATTGAAAAATGACCCTGAATATTCAGAGAAGGCTAAAATATTTTCTACTAAAGTAAAAGACATTATGGAATTTCTTGCTGATATTGGCATTGAGCAGAAATTCAAAAGCTTAAACGATTCGGTCACTTATCACGACGCATGTCATCTGGTTCATACACAAAAGATATATACTGAGCCTAGAAAGGTCCTGCAATCTATTCCGGAAATATCCTTTACCGAGCTTGAAGAATCAGCATGGTGCTGCGGCAGTGCCGGCATTTACAACATTACTCATTATGATGACTCGATGAAGATTCTTGAAAGAAAGATGAATAATATCAGGAAGTCGAATTCAAGAATTGTTTTAGCAGGTAATCCAGGCTGCATAGCGCAGCTAAAATACGGAGCGAAAAAGTTTAAAGTTGATGTTGAAGTAATGCACCCGATTAGTTTTGTAAAGAAATCTTTAAACCAATAAAGGCTAGATTACATTAAAAAAAGTTTTTATATCTCACATTCCAGAACCATATTCCATTCTATATATAGTTTTGACTCACGCTGACCATTTTAAAATGATACGTATCACTTTGACTATGTTATTATTTAAATAAATTTTCAATACAGAAAAAATGAATTTGGGAGTAAGCTTAAAAGGAAAACTAACACAATTTAAATTACCCTTGCCTTTTGTTTTGTAAGTATAAATTTTTAAGTTTGCGTCAACATTTTTTAGATTCGTTACAAAAATAATATTATAATAAAGTTTCGCGGAAAAAAATTCCGTGTAATAATAATTAATTAAGTTTATTAATGGTGAGGAAATTTTCCTGCCTCATTCTAAATTAATTTATTTTAATTATTTTATATTCTTTTATCTATATGAAAATGGTGAAAGCTTAAGATGAAAAAATCTTTACTTGATTATATCCTTCGAGTTCGTCTACCAATTACTCTTTTTATTATAATTGCTTCTTTTACCGTTACTTATTTTGCAACGCGGGCAGAAAGAGATAACGTTGGATATAGTCCTGTCCAGCCGATAAATTTTTCTCATAAGCTTCATGCCGGCGAAATGAAAATCGATTGTCAATATTGCCATACCGGAGTAGAATTATCGCGTCACGCAATGGTACCTCCTCCTCACACTTGTATGAATTGCCACAGTATTGCTAAAAAGGATTCCCCTGAGATTAAAAAGTTAACTGCATATTATATGGAACAAAAACCTATACCATGGGTAAGGGTTCATAAAGTCCCAGATTTTGTTTATTTCAATCATAGCGTTCATGTTAATATGGGTATTAAATGCGAAAGTTGTCATGGCGATGTAGCACAAATGGACAGAATCGTACAAGTTCATTCATTTGCTATGTCGGCATGTTTGAATTGTCATAGAAACGCAAAAGAAAAACTGCCTTATCTAAAAAATATTAAAAATGGACCCGAAAACTGTTATGCTTGTCATCGCTAGAAGGTAAAGGAGTAAAAATGAATATTCAAAAATTATTTGTAAAAAAGCTTGAGCGGAAAGACTTCTTTATTTCCGCTGGGGTAGGCTTGGTGGGATTATTCGTAATGAGAATGTTCCCCTTCAATTTGCTGTTAAATCGTAAACATAAATCCAAAGAAAAGCCTCTTAGAGCAACAGTTAGAATCAATCCGCTTGCAATTAGCCGGAATAAATTAGGTGATAATAATGGCTGAAAATCTAGATAATCAAAATAATAACGAGCAACCAAAAGAATCAGACTCAAATTATTGGCAGAGTTTTAAGGAATTATACAAAGATATTTCATTTACTGAAGCTAAAAAATTGGAATTCCAAAAAGGAGTTGAAGACGAATTTGATGTAGATAAATTACCCGCCGTATCAAGAAGGAAATTCTTAGCTTTAGTTAGTGCTTCGGCTGCATTAGCAGCTGCGGGATGTTCGGATTATAACGGGAATGGTAAAATCATACCGTACAACACTAAACCAGAAGAGATTACCTTAGGTAAGCCTAATTACTATGCCTCAACTTATGTTGATAATGGATTGGACTATGGTATTCTGATAAAGACACGAGAAGGCAGGCCCATAAAAGTTGATGGCAATCCAGACCATCCGGTTAGTAAAGGTAAGACCTCAGCAAAAGCTCAATCGGCAATTTTAGGGCTATATGACCCTGAGAGATTGCAGCAGCCTTTAAGGAAAACGACTTCCGGAAATTTTATGAAATCGACATGGCAACATGTTGATCAAGAAATTTCAAAGTCTTTGTCAAATATAGGGGGAAAAGAAATTTCTATTATATCAAGTAAAATCATTTCTCCAACCACATTAAAAGTTATACAGGACTTCCAGCAGAAATATTCAGGGGCTAAGCTTTATTCGTATCAAATATTTAATGAAGAAATTAAAAATTCTGCATGGAAGAAATGTTATGGTTCAGGATTATTCCCGTCAATAAAATGGAATGAAGCAAAAATAATTCTCGCTCTAGAATCCGATTTTTTAGGTACTGATGGTAATAAGGTGGAATCTTCCAGAATGTTCGCTGAAGGAAGAAATACAAGCGACCTTGATAATTTTAATAGGTTGTATTCTATCGAAGGCAATCTTTCGTTGACGGGTCTAAATGCTGACTATAGAATGAGGCTGCGCCCCGATTTACAGTTCGAATTTGTAATGTCGCTTGTCCACGAAATTTCTAAGCAAGGCATCAGTGTCGGAGTTGATCCTTCTATTCTTAATCAATACAATCTTTATGATTTCGCTCAAAAAAATTCTTTGTATGGAAATGTGCTTCAATTATTAGTTGGAGATCTTATTAAAAACAAAGGGGCTGCTATTATCTATGCCGGTAGATCATTACCTGAAAATGTTCAGGTGGCAGTTAACTTACTAAATGAGGCACTCGGCAATACAAAGTTGTATACACAAGATACTATAGAGCTACCGAATTCTTCACTTAGTAGTACTTCAGATTGGGAAAATTTAGTCCAATCTATGAACAACGGAGAAATCGGTGCTATAATAAATTTTGATACTAACCCTGTTTATCATCTTCCATCTGATTTAGGATTTGTCGAGGCAGTTAAAAAAGTTCCGTTAATCGTATCTTTAACGGAAAGCGAAAATGAATCGTCTGAGCTTGCTCATTATGTGCTTCCAATAAGCCACCCATTTGAATCTTGGGGCGATGCGCAAACCCGCTTAGGGTATTATTCAATGCAGCAGCCTGTAATTTCACCTTTGTTTTATACGAGACAAAAGGAAGAAGTTCTTCTGGCTTGGATAAGTGGAAATTATAAAGAAAATATTTATCATGATTATTTAATGAATTATTGGCAATCCACAATTTACCCTACATTAAATGAAATGCTGGACTTTAATCGCTTTTGGCTCGGTGCACTTCAAAGAGGAGTAGTAAATACCGGGAATATTCCAAAATCTGTAGGCAATTTTAATAAAGAAGTTTTAGTTATTTTAAATCAAAATCAGAGTAATATTTCTGGATATGCAGTATTCTTAAAAGAAGGATATGCTACCGGTGATGGTAAATATGCGAATAATGGTTGGCTTCAAGAACTACCTCACCCGGTTACAAAAGTCACATGGGATAATTACGCATCTATTTCGGTAGCAACAGCTAAGCAGATGAATGTTGAAGAAAAGGATATAATAGAAATTACTTTAGATGATAGAAAATTAAAGATACCGGTTGTTATTCAGCCTGGCTCTGCAGATAATACAATCACAATCGAACTTGGATATGGAAGAAGTAAATGCGGAGTGGTTGGGCAGGGAGTAGGTTTTAATGCAAATGTACTAATGTCTAAAAGCAGTGCATTTGGTCCATGGATATACACTTCAGCCTCAATTAGGAAAACAGGTGATACTTATGATATAGTCTCGACTATGGAGCATCATCCAATTGACGATCCACTTGTGTCGGGTGTAGTTAAGGAAAGAAAAATCATACTTGAAGGCACAGTCTCTGATTACAAAAAGAATCCTAAATTTATTCAAGAACAAAGGTCGATGGATACTGCGACCTTATATAATCGGCTAGATTTCCCAGGTGTAAAATGGGGTATGTCGATTGACCTTAACAAATGCACGGGTTGCGGTGAATGCGTAATATCATGTAACGCTGAGAACAACATACCGGTAGTTGGAAAAGATCAAGTAAAGGTAAGCAGGGAAATGCAATGGATGAGAATTGACCGTTATTATTCCGGCAGTGCGGAGGATCCAAAAGTTAGTCTAGAACCTATGCTTTGCCAACAGTGCGACCATGCCCCCTGCGAGAATGTTTGTCCGGTTGCTGCAACGAATCATAGCAATGACGGATTGAACCAAATGGTATATAACCGCTGCGTAGGGACAAGATATTGTTCGAATAACTGTCCTTACAAAGTAAGACGATTTAATTTCTTCAACTTTAAGGATCATTTTCGGGACGGGTACCAGGAAAGCAATTTATTTGATTTAGTTTATAATCCTGAAGTAACAGTTCGCTCGCGTGGAGTTATGGAAAAATGCACATTTTGTATCCAAAGAATTATGGAGGCAAGAGAAGATGCAATAAGGGACCACAAGCCGCTTAAGGGTTCCGATGTTGTAACTGCCTGCCAGGAAGCATGCGGAACAAGTGCAATAAATTTCGGAGATATGAATGACGATAAATCTGAATTTTACAAGTTCAGGAACCACGAATTAGGTTACTACGTTTTAGAAAATCTAAATGTCAGACCAAACGTGACTTATCTCGCAAAATTAAGAAATACTCATTCGGAGGAAGCATAATTGAATATTGACTATACTAAAGAGTTGGCTCTTGTCGAAGGCAATCCCCGTTTAGCGGATATAGACGAGATAATTACTAGACCTTTAACTCAGCCGCCTACTAGAAAATATTATATTGCACTTTCTATTAGCAGCACGGCATTGCTAATAGGTGCATATTCATTGTGGCTAACATTATATTACGGAATTGGAATGTGGGGAAACAACATCCCCGTAGGCTGGGCATTTGATATAACAAACTTTGTGTTTTGGATCGGAATAGGTCATGCTGGAACTCTAATTTCTGCTATCCTATTTTTACTAAGGCAAAGATGGAGAACTGGTATTGCCAGATTTGCGGAGGGAATGACAATATTCGCTGTTATGACTGCAGGTATATTCCCCGTAATACACACGGGCAGGCCATGGCTAGCTGGATATTTAATACCTTACCCTAACCAGCATTTATTGTGGCCTAACTTTGTTTCTCCGCTTTTGTGGGACGTATTTGCCGTATCAACTTATTTTACGGTTTCATTAATGTTTTGGTACATGGGGCTAATTCCGGACTTTGCTATTCTAAGGGATCAAACCGTAAATAAAATTAAGAAAACCATTTATTCGTTTTTCAGCTTAGGTTGGCGACATTCAAATCGTCACTGGCGTCATTATGAAAAAACATATATGATAATGGCTGGACTTGCAACTCCGCTTGTACTTTCTGTTCATACAATAGTAAGTTTTGACTTTGCTGTCTCTCTTATTCCTGGGTGGCATACAACTATTTTCCCACCTTATTTTGTGGCAGGCGCTATATACTCCGGCTTCGCAATGGTTATGACGGTTTTGATTTTAGTAAGGAAAGTTTTTGATATGGAAAATATCATTACTTTAAATCATCTTGAGAGGATGGCAAAAGTAATGCTATTAACCGGATCGCTTGTAGCATATTCGTATTTGATGGAATTTTTTATAGCCTGGTATAGTCAAATACCGGCTGAACAATATGATTTCTGGGCAAGGGTTGTAGGGCCTTATCGATGGGCTTGGTATTTTATGATAAGCTGCAATGCTCTTATTCCTCAGCTGATCTGGTTTAAGAAAATTAGGCGCTCGGTTACTGTACTTTTTATTATCTCAATTTGTGCAAACATAGGGATGTGGTTTGAGCGTTTTGTCATTATAGTTCAGTCTCTCAGCAGAGATTATCTGCCATCAAGTTGGCACATGTTCACCCCCACTCTTGTAGATTTTGGAGTACTTACCGGGAGCTTTGGACTATTTTTTACATTAGTTTTACTTTTCGCAAAAACAATGCCGGTGATTTCAATAGTAGAAACAAAATCTGTACTGGAAGGGGCTCAACCTACCGTTCATGGAGGCAGTGATCATGAGTGAAAATAAAAATTTGAATTCTGTTGCCGCACTTTTTGATACTCCAAATAAGATTATTAATGCGGCAAAAAAAGTTAAAGAAGCTGGCTACACAAAGTTTGATGTCAATACACCTTATCCAGTTCATGGAATGGATAAAGCGATGGGATTGGGGCAATCTAAAATTGGATATGTGACATTATTTTTTGGCTTTGCAGGCGCCATCTTTATTTTTCTTTTTATGGGCTGGACTATGGCGATAAATTATCCTTATATAGTCGGCGGGAAGCCATTATTTCCCTTTCAGGCGTTTATTCCTATTACGTTTGAAGTAACTGTACTTTGTGGTTCGATAGCAACGGTAGTGGGTATGCTTGCAGTGTTTTTCAATTTACCGTTTCTAAACCATCCTATACACGACTCTAATTATATAAAAGAAGTATCTATTGATAAATTTGGTGTCGTCATCGAGGCTCAAGATCCAATATTTGAGAGAGATAAAGTAACCGAATTTCTAAAGAGTTTGGGCGGAGAGAAAATTGAATATATAAATGAGCCTGAAAAGGAAGAATTCAAAATATTACAGCCGAAATTCATTTTGTTTCTTGTTGTAGTAGCCGCATTAACATCATTCGGTACTTTTATTACATTGAATAAGCTGATGTACGTTGTGCCTTTCAATTGGATGGATAATCAGAGAAAATCGAATCCTCAATCTGAAACTAATTTTTTCTATGACGGTTATGCAATGAGAACCCCAGTTGTTGGTACTGTTGCAAAGGAATTTATGCCATATCCTTATCAAGGTCAAGCACAGCCTGAAGTACCTCTTGCCAATCCAACACTACCGACAGAACAATTGTTAAAAATGGGTCAGGAAAAGTTTTTAACATTCTGTAGTCCATGCCACGGAAATTATGCCCAAGGTGTTAGCAGATTAAAAGGGCAGTTCCCACCCGGTCCTACTTTGCATTCTGCAAAAATTATCGGTTACAGCGATGGAATGATTTACAATATTATAACGAACGGGCAAAATGCGATGCCATCCTATGCTTATCAAATACCTCGTGAGCAAAGGTGGGCGATAATTGATTATATCAGAGTTTTACAGAGAGCTCAAAATCCTAATCCATCTGATTTCCAAGCAATTAAAGAGTTAAATAAGGAGTCTGGAAAAAATGCCGTCAACTGAAGTTGGATATGTAAGAAGAGAATTACCTGAAAAATTAAAAACAATTGGATTATCTCTATTTGCTGTTGGTACCGGTTTGGGTATTATCGGATTTTTAATTAACCCGGAACGTACATCATTGAGTTACCTAGTTACATTTATGTTTTTAGTCAGTATAGGAATTGGCTCGTTATTTTTAGTAGCTCTTGAATATGCAGTCGGTGCTGATTGGAGTACGCCGTTTCGTAGAATAAGTGAATTTTTAGCGGCAGTTATACCATTTCTACTTATTCTAGTTATTCCACTTTTACTGAACATGAGAAATATATTTCCATGGACGCACAAAAGCATAGTTAATAGCTCGGAATTGTTAAAAGGCAAGACTGCTTATCTTAATATTCCATTCTTCATAATACGATCTCTTGGAATCTTTATAATATGGTGGGTTTTCTATTATTTTATAATACGAAATTCGAGGAAGCAAGACTCAAGTAAGGATCAACTTCTCACAAAAAAGAATGTAAATATATCTTCGGGCTTTATCCCAGTTTTTGGACTTTCAATAACTGCAATTGCATTTGATTGGATGATGAGCCTTGAGCCCAATTGGTTCTCGACAATTTTTGGAGTTTATTATTTTTCAGGAACCGTGTGGTGTGCATTAGCTGCCCTTACACTTATAGTCATTTTACTAAATGAGAGAGGATATCTTCATAGAAAAATAGACTCAGAGCATTACTATACGCTTGGTCTATTAATGTTCGCCTTTACCGTATTTTGGGCATACATTGCTTTTTCCCAGTATTTATTAATTTGGTATGCTGACCTTCCCGATGAAACGATATGGTTTATGCACCGGTGGATCGGTCCGTGGAAAATTGTTTCATTGGCAATTGTCTTTACTCATTTCATTTTTCCGTTTTTCTATCTATTGTCGTATAAAGTTAAAATGCAGGCAAAGAAATTGAAGTTTATTGCAATTTGGATTTTATGTGCTCATCTGCTTGATCTTTATTGGCTGGTGATGCCTGGTATGCCCTCAAACGGTTACCAATATTATTTTAGTTGGACTGATTTAGTTTTTCCTATAGCGGGAGTCGGTTTGCTAATATTAATTTTCAAATATTTAAGCCAGAAATATAATCTTCTGCCAATTGGAGATCCAAAGCTTCAGAGAGGTTTAGATTTTCATTTATAGGATGAAAAGATCAAAAGGAAATTTATGAATAGTATTGAAAAATTAATTCAGGAAATAAAAAAGGATATTAAAGAGAATCCCTCAAAATTATTTGGATTTCTCTATCCGTATATTCTAGTTGTTGGATTGGGAGTTGGGGTATTCTATCTATACAATATAAATAAGGTAGAAGAACAAACGATTCCACCTGCAGTTCCATCTTCAAATCAAGCTGAAGACTTACCACTGATTTTGCCAAGCGAATCTATGAGTAGTGATATAAGTTCATTAACAACGCCTACGGATGATTTAGTTAATAAAGGTAAGACTTTATTCAATGCTTCATGCGCTGCATGCCACGGAGCAGATGGAAAGGGAGACGGAGCTGCTGCAGCTGCTTTAACGCCAAAGCCAAGGAATTTTACTAGTAATGAAGGGTGGATAAACGGCCCAAAACTATCAGGTATATACAAGACACTATCAGAAGGAATACCGGGAAGTGCAATGGTCGCATTCGATAATCTTTCTCCTGCTGATAAATTTGCATTAGCTCACTATATTAGAAAAACATTTGTGCCTGATGCGCCTCAGGTTACTCCGGATGAAATATCAGCAATGGTTCAAACTTTCCATTTAGGGGAGAATCAAAAAAATCCTGGTCAAATACCAATTAAAGATGCTATGCAGTTGGTAATTAATGATAATCAAGCCCGTTATGAAAATATATTGTCTACTCTAAATAATATTTCAAAGGATTCTCAACCTGGTGCACAAATTTTTAATCGAGTTACTAATAATAAAATTGAAGCACTTACAACATTAAGCGCTACCAATGATTGGCATAAAAGCGAACAGACATTTGTAGATATCATTGTAAATAATATAAATCAAGACGGCTTTAACGGAAAAGTTTATGATATGTCAAAGGCCGATTGGAATACATTTTATTCATATATGAATAAATATTTCTGATGGTTGAATACATGAAAAAGTTCATAATTACAATAATTATTTTCGTCTCATTTACAGGGATTAATAGGGTATTCGCCGGTAGTGAAAATGAAAAAGTTGGCATTGTAAAAAACCTTGGTAAAACTATTCCTATGAATCTAAGTTTTTATGATTCAGATGGGAAGAAGGTTTTGCTGAAAGATCTAATAACTAAACCAACAGTTATTGATTTTGCGTACTATAAATGCACAGGAATTTGTACCCCGCTAATGACAGAAGTAGCTGATGCTGTCGGGAAAACCGATTTAGAGCCTGGTAAAGATTATAATTTGTTGACCATTAGTATTAGTCCTGAAGAAACTCCTTTTGATGCAGCAAATAAGAAGTTCCAAATAATGGATTTGGTGGGAAAGAAGATTCCTTCTTCATCATGGCGATTTTTAACCGGTGATAGATTAGATGTGAAAACTTTGACAGATGCTGCAGGGTTCCATTTTGAAAAGCAAGGTAATACTTATTTGCATACCGGGGTCATCATTTTTGTTTCGCCTGCAGGAAAAATTTGTAGATACCTGGAGCCAGGTTATGACGAACAGGGCAATTTTAGGATACTTCCTTTAGATTTTAAGATGGCCATAATGGATGCCGCAAGAGGGCAGGCAGTTCCAGTAGTAGATGAAGTCTTAAGATTTTGTTTTAGCCTTCAGCCGAAGAACAAATCGCTCGTAATATCATTATTCATTATGATCGGTGTTTTCATGATCTTGCTTGTAAGTGCGTTCGTAATTTTTGTCCTTTTGAGACCAAAGAGGAATAACTCAATTAAAGTAAAAAACAAAGTTGTGCATAATTAATTAAAGATTAGTAATTACCAAGAAGTGGATTTTTAACAAGGAAGAATTTATGTCAAACAGTTCTGTTGCGTTAGATGGTAAAGGTAAGCTGCCGAGCTATCTAATAGACCAAGGAAAGCGAAAAGGTTTATTAGCCTGGCTGCTTTCTACCGATCATAAGAGAATTGCAATTCTTTATATGATTGGAGTCTTAAGCTTTTTTGCAGTCGGTGTATCGCTTGGATTTATAATAAGGCTTGAACTGCTGACTCCTCAGGGAACGATAATAGATGCGCAGGCGTATAATGAAATATTCACGCTGCACGGCGTGATAATGATATTTATTGTTGTAATACCTGCAATACCTGCAATATTTGGGAATTTCTTTCTACCCATAATGATTGGAGCAAAAGACGTTGCATTTCCAAGGTTGAATTTGTTATCCTGGTATTTATATATCATTGGCGGCACGATGATTCTGCTTTCAATGGTATTACCTGGTGGAGCTGCAGATACGGGCTGGACTTTCTACATACCTTATAGTGTTAGAACCGGGACTAATATGATATTCACTTTATCAGCTGTTTTCATATTAGGTTTTTCATCCATATTAACAGGTATGAATTTTCTTACTACCATTCATAGACTGCGAGCCCCGGGAATGGGTTGGTTTAAGATGCCTCTTTTCACATGGTCTCTTTATGCTACTGGTTGGATTCAACTACTAGCAACTCCAATTGTGGGGATTACATTGCTACTTGTCATTATTGAAAGAGTTTTTGGCGTAGGACTTTTTGATCCTACTCTTGGCGGTGATCCAATGCTTTTCCAACATATGTTCTGGATGTATTCGCATCCGGCGGTTTATATTATAATAGTTCCTGCGATGGGTGTCATATCTGAAATTATACCTGTCTTTGCGCATCGCACAATATTTGGATATAAATTTATTGCATACTCGAGTATAGCCATCGCTGTGTTTGGATCGATGGTTTGGGCGCATCATATGTTCGCTGTTGGATTGAGTAATAATGCAGAGTTTATTTTTTCTTTGCTTACCTTTCTAGTTGCTATTCCAAGCGCTATTAAAGTATTTAACTGGACTGCGACTCTCTACAAAGGCTCTATAGAGTTAGAAGCACCCATGCTTTATGCTCTTGCGTTTATATTCTTATTCTCGATTGGAGGCCTTACAGGTATAATACAGGGTGCGTTAAACGTAGATATATATTTGACGGATACATACTTTATTGTTGGACATATACATTATGTTATCTTTGGCGGAACTGGTATGGCACTGTTTGCTGCTTTACACTATTGGTTACCAAAGATGTTTGGACGAATGTACAATAAGAAGGTTGCTAAAGTAGCCTTCTGGCATATATTTGTTGGATTTAATATCCTCTATTTCCCTTTTCTAATTATGGGTTGGTTGGGGATGCCAAGGAGGTCATATCATTACTTGCCGAAATTTCAGATTTATCACATAATTGCAACTGTCGGATCATGGATATTAGTAGCAGGTTTGTTAATTATGTTTATCAATCTGCTTAGGTCTTTGCGCACGGGTGAAATTGTTACAGAAAATAATATATGGGGCGGAGAATCATTAGAATGGAAAGTTCAAACTCCTCCAATAACAGAGAATTTTGAGGAGATCCCAGAAGTTACAGCTGCACCTTATGAATATAAGGATAATGACGAACCAGTTTTAGAGAAGGAGGAAGTAAATTGACCACTGAAAATGAAGTAGTTGTTCATGCGCATCGAGATGATGTTGGTGCTAGAATGGGAATGTGGCTTTTCCTTTTATCCGAGTTTTTATTGTTTGGCGGGTTATTCTTAATGTATTCTATATACAGATTTAATCATCAGCATGATTTTCATATTGCGGCGGAGGGAATGAATATCTTCTTAGGTACAGCAAACACACTTATTCTTTTGACAAGTAGTTTAACGATGGCATTGGCAATTACAGCAATGCAAAAAGGGAATAAGATACTTTCTCTTGTACTTCAGATAGTAACATTCTTATTTGGTTTAGCGTTTCTAGTTAACAAATTTTTTGAATGGAGAGCGGAATTTAGAGAAGGAAATTATCCGGGTTCGCCACTTCTTACAGCAAAGCCATCCGGACAAATTCTATATTATGGACTTTACTATACTATGGTAGGTCTACATGGGGTACACGTTATTGTCGGTATGACTATTATCGCCTTTATGATCCGCTTTACAATAAAAGGGATTATAAATAAAGACGATTATGTTAAATTGGAGAATGCTGGATTATATTGGCATCTAGTTGATATAATTTGGATATTCTTATTCCCACTATTCTATCTTATCACTTGAGGTAAATATAAATGGATGATAATAAAACTTCTCATATAAAACATACTCCGGGATACGGAATTTATATATTAGTCTGGCTTGCGCTTGTTACTTTAACTGCTTTAACGGCGACTGTTGCCGGGATAAGTTTTGGTAAGTTTAGCATAGCCGTAGCTCTAGTTATTGCGATGATTAAATCATATTTGGTTCTATCTGAATTCATGCATCTAAAATTCGAGATGAAGGCATTCAGAATATTTGTGTTAGTAGCGATTCTATTCTTTTTATTGCTGATTGTGCTTTTATTTCAGAATTATTCTTACTATTAAGGTGAAAAAATGTTTGCAGATGCTTCAAACTTTGTTCAATCTGTCGATAATACTTTTATATTTATAGTAGCAATTTGTGTCTTCTTCCTTGTATTAATTACAACGTTAATGATTGTATTTGTAGTCAAATACAGTAGAAAGAAGAACAAAAAGGCTGTAAACATTCATGGAAGTGTTCCGTTAGAAATTGCATGGACAGTGATACCTACGCTACTGGTACTAGTGATGTTTTATTTTGGATGGGAAGGGTATGTTAAAATGCAAGATGCACCTCCTAATTCGATGATTATTAAGGTTACTGCTCAGATGTGGAGTTGGAAATTCGAATATCCAAACGGTGTTAAATCGGATACTCTTTATGTCCCTATAAACCAACCGGTTAAAGTGTTACTTCATTCTATGGATGTTGACCATTCTTTTTATGTGCCCGCGTTTAGAATTAAGAAAGATGTAATCCCTAATTATAAAAATACTGCATGGTTTAGACCGGAGCAGTTAGGTAAATTTGATATAATGTGTGCGGTTTATTGCGGACTTCGTCATTCTTATATGTACAGTGCGGTAGTTGTTATGAAGCCAAATGATTTCAAGAAGTGGCTTGATAAGCAAGAAGAAGGCAAGTCTGATGTAGATACTACCTCGAGTAAAATGTAATATGTCGACAGTCGCATTGAAAAATATTGCAGGTAAATCTTTTAGAGCTTTGATAAAGGATAAATTAAATATTGTCATTGAACTTACTAAGTTTAGAATTACTACGTTTGTAACTCTTACCACTGTATTCGGTTTTATATGTGCGACGGGGAAAATTACGAGTTCGATTATTGCGCCTTTAATTGGTGTGCTACTGCTATCTTCAGGATCAGCTGTAGTGAATCACTTCCAGGAAAGGGATACTGACGCGTTAATGGACAGGACGAAGAATCGCCCCATTCCATCCGGAAGAATATCGGCTGGAAACGCTTTAATAATTTCATTAGTACTAATAATATCCGGCTCAGCAATATTATTCTTTGAGGTTGGGGCTACAGCTTTCTTTTTAGGTTTGTTAAATTTGTTATGGTACAATGGGATTTACACACCATTGAAGCGGGTGTATGCATTAGCGATTATCCCAGGATCATTGGTCGGTGCTATTCCTCCTATGATCGGGTGGGTAGCCGGAGGCGGTCATTTATTAGATTGGCAAATAATTATATTGTCTTTTTTCTTCTTTATATGGCAGATACCTCACTTTTGGCTTTTGCTTTTGGTTTTGGGTAAGGATTATGAACAAGCAGGGTTTCCGACACTAACAAAGATATTCAATAACCATCAGCTTGCAAAAATTACTTTTATTTGGATACTGGCGACTGCTGTAACAAGTTTTCTTATTCCATTTTTTGGAATAGTTAAGAGTCCGGTAATTCAATTTACTTTACTACTGCCGGGACTATGGCTTGCAGTTAATTCATTCAAGCTGCTTAACGAAACTAAAGGAAGATATATGTTCCGCTCAGCATTTATGAATATAAATATATTCGCTGTAATTGTAGTTATAATATTATCTTTTGACAAACTTTTTATTTAATGAAATTAGTGAGAACTTAAATGAACTTTCTTGATAAGTTAATAATTCCTCTTTCGCCAAAGCACATTATGCTGCTTCATTATATGCTAATGTTGATATTCTCCTTATTTATTCCCTTTATAAGCATTTTACTGAGCGGAACTTTTTTCTCGGTTTATTTTAAGAACAGAGGAGTTAAGGAAAATGATTCTAATAAGCTTCGGCTCTCAAAGGATTTGATGGAAGTTGTTACTATTAATAAAAGTATGGGGATTGTATTAGGTGTATTGACACTGTTAACTTCAATATTGATATATATGCAATTATTAAGTCCAGGACAATCACAGGCGATTTCATATCTTATTGCTTCATTTTTACTATTTATTATAGGCCTAGTTTTAATTTACACTTATTTTTACTCACTAAAATTTTCACAGGTGTTTGAGGCTATTAAGAGTTTCAAATCTGATGACAAGGTAATAGAAAACGAGATTTCGGAACTGCAATCAGGAAGTCGTCACTTAAGTACAACATCCGGTAAATTTGGGTTCTTCTTTCTGTTTGTATCTGTATGGTTCTTTATTGCAGGTTCTACTCTTCCAATTTACCCAGATTCATTCAGCGCGGGAAGTATTTTATCGGTACTCTTTTCATGGCTAGTAGTATCAAGATTTATCCAAATCATCTTTATTTCCGGAGCTTTTACAGGTGCGACATTACTTTTTGCTTTCTTCTATTGGGACGGTGGCAGAAAGTTTAATTCAGAAGAATATAAAAGTATGGTTAGGAGTTTCAGTATAAGGCTGACGTTTACTTCGATTATAATACTACCTATATTCTTGCTGATTAATTTAGTAACACTTCCTAGTGATTCGCTGTCAGCGGCTGTATTCTTTTATTCTAGCGCAGCGTTGGTATTAATATTCTTGGCTTATCATTATCTGTATGTTATGATAAGGAATCAAAATATTAAGTATAGTTTACACATTTTCGTAACTGTTATTGTAGTAATAGTTGCTATAGTAATAAAGGATCAGTTAGCTTTAACTAATGCAAATGAAATGCAGACAGTTGTAATGGGTGCAAAATACGAAGAGGTAATGCAGAAATTAACGGGTGCAAATAAGGCTCCTAAGATTAGCGGAGAAGATATTTACAAGAATATCTGCTCATCATGTCACAGTTTTGATCATAAAGTAGTAGGACCTCCATATAAGCAGACTCTTCCTAAGTATAAGGGAAATGTTGATAAACTAGTTGCATTTATATTGCATCCAACTCAAAACAATCCTGGTTATCCTCCGATGCCAAATCCTGGATTGAACCCTGCTCAAGCTAAGGCAGTAGCAACTTATATACTTAGCGAAGTAAAGAAGTACGAATAAAAGTATTTTGTATCCGGCTCATTTATAGTAAATATTAATGAGCCGAGTGTACTTCCTATCCTCTAATTACTAACCCTCATATTCTCATTGTTTTTCTAGTAACTCTTTAGATTTCTCAGGTATTCAGCTTGAGGTTATAATGAGGTATATATGTAATAAGCTAAATAGTTATATATAAGGTAGTTAGGGTTGTCAGGTAAAGTATTATTGATTGTCTTATATGGCTTTAACTATATGGTACCTTTATCTTAGTGGTGTAGGGGGAAGGTAGGTGCAATAGGCGGAGGAGGACGTTTTCAGGACGATTTCACAACGTTTACAAGACGTATTCATGACGTTTTCAGAACGTTGTCAGAATTTGTTTTTGAATTGAGTTGGTCTGGATGAATTATCTATGATTATGATAATAGAATAGATAATCGATGAAATGAACTAATACTTGCTAGGATCAAATATAATAATTTGAATATTTTTAATCAATATTTTGATAGTGAAGTTCTGTTTATATTAAGGCAATGACAGTGGATTTGATTAAATATTTTATCTTTTTTAGTCTGCTAAAAGCGATTATTAGATAGGAATTTGATTAAAATGGAGATAGAATGCAATTTATGAATTGCATTCTATCTATGGTATTTATATAAAAGCATTTAAGGAATTAATAGTTCCTATTAACTTAAAATCGGCAATACGAATTTTTGTATATCATTTCCGGTAGCCATTACTTTCCCATCCGGGGTAATATAGACATCAATCTCACTTCTAACTCCAAACTCCGGCAGATAGATACCCGGTTCAATAGAGAATGAAGTTGAAGGTAATAGAAGGCGTTCGTCTTTGGTTTCATAATTATCCATATGGGCGCCGCTTCCGTGTAAATCGGTAGTAATTGAGTGACCTGTTCTATGGAAGAAGTATT
This sequence comes from Bacteroidota bacterium, assembly GCA_021777835.1. Taxonomy (GTDB): domain Bacteria; phylum Bacteroidota; class Ignavibacteria; order Ignavibacteriales; family Ignavibacteriaceae; genus FEN-1297. The sequence continues at coordinate 106,867 of JAJYDC010000002.1, forward strand.
CTCCATATCCAGCTTTAGAAATAACATTTCTTGCAGCATCATCAACTTCAAATCCACGGACTTCTTTATGATCAGCAAACCTATATGAAACAAAACTAAGAGCTTCGTCTCTTGCTTTAGCAACGATATTAAAAATATTTGAATACTTTTCAGGAACTGTAGTGCCGGCATAACCGACCCATGTTATATCAGCCCAAACTGAGTCGGTATTTTTTGTTTTAGCCCAAAGGTCAATCAAGACAAAATCATTCTTATGGATTGGTTTGAAGATTTCAGGTGTAGGAGCATAATGCGGATTAGCGCTGTTTTCATTTACACCAACGATCGGAGGTGAATCTGTGTAATAGTTTCGCTTATCAAATTCATTCATTATGAATTGCTGTACATCATATTCAGTTAACTCTAAACCGGACAATAGCTGTGTTTTTATAAAATCAAATGCGCTTCTAACAATTTTAGTAATTTCTAATGCAACAGGTTTGTTGTCGTTAAATTGTTCTTGCGACCAAACAGCTGCAAACATTGAAATTAAATCGGCGCTGCTTTTTACTTCTACGCCATAGGATTTTATTAACTCAATTGTTCCTGCATCTACTTTAGCGACGTAAGGTATAGCATTAAGCGGAGAATATTCCATAGCAACTGATTTAACATTTTTTAGAATATTTTTGAGATGATTAGTAAGAGAGGAGTGGTTAGAATACTTTAATTTTTCTCCGGGTAAGTGGTCTAAGAATCCGGCTTCAATTGCATTTACAATTTTTTTCGGTTCACCGTCTTTTGGAATAAAATAGAAAAATCGTCTAGTAAGATGGCTTTCTTTAGGAAGGTTCAAAATATTTAGAGCCAAATCATTTGAACCGCGGAAGTCAAAAAAGAGCCATCCATCAAAGCCCATGTTTTTAATTATTCCTTGAATTTTATTTAAGTCAAAGCTGCTCATTATATCCTCAATAGTGGTTAAGAAAATTTAATTTAGATATCAAATAGAATAGAAACCTTTGTTCCCTCGCCTAAAGCGCTTTCCAATCGAAAAGTGCCTCTGTGGAGTTCTGCTATTTTTTTTGCAATAATTAGACCTAGACCCGAGCCTTGCTGCTCCAATTTAGATCTATTAAATTGCATATATGCACCAATAGACGCAATTTGATCAATAGTCATCCCAATTCCATTATCCGAAACTTCTATCATAACGCTTGAATCATTTGACAAAAGATTAACATTAACTACATTACCTTTAGAGGAGAACTTAAACGAGTTGTCAACGATTTCAAAAATCATTTTCTTAAGAAATTCTTCCGACATTCTGATGGCTGAGTTTTGGATTTCAATTGAAATGTCATCTTCACGTGAGTAATTCTGAGCAATTTTTTTTGCAGCGGTGCTAATAGCTTCGGCAGGATTAAGGAAATAAGAATTTCTTAGGTCAGTTATTTTTGATTGGTCTTTTTCAATTATTTCAAGTTGGGCAAATGTTACAAAATTCTCAGTAAGTTTTTTAAGGCGATTAGCATCTTTCCTAATATATCCAAGCATTTCGAGTATTTCATCTTTTGACAGATTATTTAGGTCTTTAATTAGGATGTCAGAGAAACCCAATATGCCGTTTAGGGGGGTAAAAAATTCATGCGGAAGCAAAAATGAAATACTTCCTCTAAGTTGGTCTAATTTTTCGTCAGATTTCTTTTTAATAGTATCAAACTTAGAAATTGCAAGATTGAATATTTTTACCAGCTCTCTAGATTGGAATGGTTTTCGAATGAAATAATCAAGCTGTGAAGTCTGATAATTCTCAAGCTTAGGTGAATCTTTTTCCAATAAAAAGATGAAGGGAACGGTTGAAAGGAATGAGTCTCCGCGCCAGGATGAAGAATTTACGTTAAATTCATCCTGGAACAATTTATTATTACATATAACAACGTCAGGTAATTTCCTTAGAGCCATGGAATAGCCATTAACTCCCGACTCTGCAAAATCAAAAGAATTGCTTTCATTGTTCAATGCCTTGACAATTTGAATAACTGTCGGCTTATCATTTTCTATTAGTAAAATGTTTTTCATAATTGTAAAATAATTAGGTCTTTATAATAAATAAAAAAAATCATTTAAAAAACATGGGTGGGTTAAAAAACACCATTCATTTTGGGGTAAAATTATTTTATGCTAAAATATACTTTCATTATATTGCAAGGGCGAATTCGAATAGTTATAAAAAAGTTTCACAAAGTCGGAGATTGAATGATTAAATTTCTTGGCGCTTATAATGTAGTTCCATCGTTACCTGAAAATTTAGAAAAGTTAAGAGATATAGCGTATAATATACATTGGAGTTGGAATCCTGATTCAAGGGAATTATTCCGAAGGCTCGACAGAGAACTTTGGGATGAAACGAATCATAATCCTGTGATGATATTAGGAAAGATCAGTCAGGAAAGGCTTGAAGAGATGTCGCATGATGACGGGTTCATAGCTCATCTTCAGAGAGTACACAATAAATTAAATGAATATTTAACTGAGAAAACCTGGTTTCAAAAGAAGTATAATTTTGATGACGAGTTTAACATAGTCTATTTTTCAGCTGAATTCGGCTTAACGGAATGTCTTCAGACATATTCAGGCGGATTAGGAGTGTTGGCAGGAGATCATTTAAAGGCTTCAAGCGATTTAGGGATCCCTTTAATAGGAATGGGATTACTGTATAAAGAAGGGTACTTCCAGCAATATCTTAATGCTGATGGATGGCAGCATGAAAGATATGAAATAAATGACTTTGATAATCTTCCTATGAAGCTTGTTCTAAATGAAAAGAGCGAGCCATTGACGCTTTCAGTTTTTTTAGCGGACAGGGAAGTTTTTTTTCAAGTTTGGAAAATTCAAGTCGGCAGGATATCGCTTTATTTGCTAGATACCAATGTTCAGAAAAATAATGAAGTAGACAGGAAAATAATTCAAACATTATACGGCGGTAACGTTGAGACAAGGATACAACAAGAAATAATATTGGGTATAGGCGGAATCAGGACAATACATGCGTTAGGGATTAATCCAGCTATTTGTCACATGAATGAAGGGCATTCTGCATTTCTTTCATTAGAAAGGATTAAATATGCAGTTCAAAGCCTAGGTTTAAGCTTTGAAGAAGCAAAAGAGATGGGATATCACTCAAATGTTTTTACCACACATACCCCAGTACCAGCCGGAATCGATGTATTCTCGAATGAATTAGTAGAGAAATACTTTGGCTCATATTATAGGAATGAGTTAAAAATAACTGATAAAGAATTTTATTCTTTAGGTTCAATTTATAAAACAAACGGATCGAGTGTATTCAATATGGCTCACCTTGCGATGAATACTGCAGGTTACATTAATGGGGTCAGCAAACTTCACGGAGAAGTCTCGAAAAGAATGTGGTCATCCGGGTATAAAAATGTGCCGTTTAACGAAATACCGATTGGTTATATAACGAACGGAGTTCATATAAGGTCGCACATTTCGAGAGAAATGGAAGATTTGCTGCTTCAATACATTGGTGAGAATTGGGTAACAAATCCGGCGTCTACGAATCTTTGGGACAGGATTGATAAAATTCCTGACGAAGAACTTTGGAGAACTCACGAGCGAAGGCGAGAACGGCTAGTTGCATTTGCAAGGCGTAGATTGATGAAGCAGATAAAGTCACGCGGCGGCAGCCAGGAAGAGCTAGCGATTGCCTCAGAAATACTTGATCCTTCAGCTTTAACGATTGGGTTTGCTAGAAGATTTGCTACATACAAGAGAGCGACATTAATCTTCAAAGACATTGAAAGACTTGCAGATATAGTAAATAACAAGCAGCACCCCGTTCAATTTATTATTGCAGGCAAAGCTCATCCAAAAGACGATGAAGGAAAGAGATTTATACAAGAGATTTACCAGATTGCAAAAGAGGAAAGATTTAGGAGAAAATTCGTTTTCATAGAGAATTATGATATGAATGTTGCTCATTATTTAGTTGAAGGCTGTGATGTATGGATGAACAATCCAAGGCGTCCGCTTGAAGCAAGCGGGACTTCGGGTATGAAGGTAATAGCAAACGGAGGATTGAACTTTAGTGTTTTAGACGGATGGTGGGATGAAGGATTTGACCCTGAAGTCGGATGGAAAATCGGTAATGGAGAAGATTATACAGATCCGGATTACCAGGATGAAGTAGAATCGCGACTTTTGTACAATACCCTTGAGTCAAGCATAGTTCCATTGTTCTATGCTAGAGGAGAAGATGATCTTCCGAGGAGATGGATATTAAAAGTAAAAAATTCAATGAAAAAACTTGGACCCGTATTTAATACTCATAGAATGGTAGAGGAGTATTTCGACAAGTATTACAGGCCTTCATTTGAGATAAGGAAGCAGCTTTCACAATCGCAGTGGCTTAAATGCAAAGAATTGACGTCCTGGAAAGCAAAAGTAAAAGAAAGCTGGAGTTCGGTAAAAGTTGTTAATGTGAAGACAAGTGAAAATTCAAAACGTATTTTTGTTGGTGAGAGATTCCCGGTTGAAGTAGAAATTGATTTAGGAACTTTAACTCACGAAGATGTAGTTGTACAAATATACTATGGTCCAATGGAGGATAACGATAATCCTCAGAATAATTCGACGGTAATTATGAACGCTGATCCTAAAAAAACAAAATCCGGTCTTACGAAATTTACAGGAAGGATAGTTTGTAAAGAAAGCGGGCATCAAGGATACACTATCAGAATTCTGCCAAAGAATGATTTGCTAATAAACCCATTTGAACTAGATGTAGTATATTGGGCAAGCTAATAAAAAGGAAAATAAATAAGAATATTAATACTATCTTAGTTTATGCTTTTAGAAACGCTGGATGTTAAAAAAAACGACGTTGTGATATATTCTCAAAATATTTTTGATCTCGAAAAGAATTTCAAAATTATTTATAAGGATGATCGTGAAAAACGGATAAAAGATATTGACTACGCTGGTGTCTGTGACTTTGTAAATGAATATAATCCGAAGAATCTTATAGTTTACAGATTACTTACTAATATCAAGAATTTTGAGATATATCTTTCAAAATATGGGTACATAGTTAATATCAATAGCTCGCAAGAATTGATATATTTTGACCCTGTATTTGCAATCAAAGAACTTGAGGATTACAGTGAAGCGGTTAATCATTATGATTTGAGGTTTCGGATTCAGCAAGTCGGACTTACAACTCTGAACAGGGAAGGCAATCGTCCTAATTATGCTGAGATTTACAGTATTGATTTAGAAGCTTCAGAAGCAAAGTTTCAGAATGATAAGACTTTTGTTGAAGCTATATTTTTTTCTCCTAATAAGAAACAGGGGTTGAAAAATACTATCGAGAGCAGGGCTAACGCTAAAAGTGAAGCGGGTAAATCATTAAGAGAAACTAAAGAAAATGCTGATCTTAAGAAACTCACAAGCGGGAATCATGAGAAGGGCACTGAAATAAAATCTGAGTCATCAAAAGAAGTTTTCAAGCAAAAAAACTTAGAAGAAGTGAAAGGCACTGAGAGTAATATTGGCAGTCATGATATTGCCGAGGATAAAAATTTTGACTATAGACAAATAAATAAAATAAAATTCAAGTCTTCTCAGATTCAGCCAGAATTTGTTAAACAGAGGGGAGCCGATGACGTGCGATTATCAAAAAATAATAAGGCGGATATTCTTAAATCATTGAAAGATACTGATGATAAAGAAAATACGTTCGGCAAATTTTTGAAGAGTAAGCAAAAAGTTACACAAAATAGTAAAGTTTCATCGTCAACAGCAGAAATCGAACCTAGAAGTGAATTGATTGATTTATTTAAGTCTTCAACGTCGATGGATAAAATCTTCAAAAGGAAAGAAAATCGTCAAATAGTGTTAAAGCTTGATGACAAGTAAAACAGTGGACTAAACTATATCACGTCAATTTTCTGATTCATTTTTCAATCTTTCTTATTCTATTCATTTTAATTATTTTTATAACTAAATTAAAAACTTATTCACCGCAACGAATTCATTAGAAACAATTAGGAGTTTTGATGGCACTTTTACCAATTACATTAATCGGCGATAAGATTTTACGACGAAAAGCAGCATTAGTAAAAGAGGTCGATTTTAAAACAGTCGAACTTATTAAAGATATGTTTGAAACGATGAGGAACGCAAACGGAATTGGTTTGGCGGCAAACCAAGTCGGTGCTGATAAGTCTATTTTCATAATTGATATATCAGTAATTGAAGGTCATGAAGAAATAAAACCAATCGTATTTATAAATCCTAAAATTACATATCGCTCGGAAAATAAAGTTTTTATAGAGGAAGGGTGTCTAAGTATTCCGGATATCCATGCCGAAGTGGAAAGATCAGATGCAATAAAAATCGATTTCATGGATACAGACTTAAAAGCTCAAACACTTGAAGCTAAGGAATTACTTGCCCGAGTCATACAGCACGAATATGATCATTTGCAAGGTGTTTTGTTTACTGATTTAATTAGCGATGAGATGAAGAAGAAATTGAAAAGGGAACTAACAAAAATCAAAAAGAGGGATATAGCTTTTAACTATCCTGTAACCGAGCATGCCGATTATCAGATGCAATTATAAGCAACTTGCATTATGAATATAGTTTTCATGGGAACCCCAGATTTTGCGATACCTTCTCTAAGAATATTAATAGAAAATGATCATAATATTTCAGCTGTCGTTACTACACCGGATAAAGAAAGAGGGCGCGGGCAAAAGGTAACATTTACTGCAGTTAAAGAATTCGCAATTCAAAGAGACATTCCGATTTTGCAGCCTTTGAAATTAAAAGAAGAAGGATTTATCAGACAACTTAAAAGTATAAAAGCCGATCTTTTTGTGGTTGTAGCATTTAGAATTTTACCGTATGAAGTTTTCTCAATTCCAAGTAAAGGAACTTTTAATCTTCACGGTTCACTACTTCCAAGATACAGGGGAGCAGCTCCGATTCAATGGTCTTTGATAAACGGCGATAATGAAACCGGGGTGACTACATTTTTTCTTGATGAAAAGGTAGATACAGGCAAAATTATTCTGCAGGAAAAAATTAAGATTGAAGGAGATGATGATTTTGGTATTCTTCATGACAGGATGAGCGAACTGGGCGCAGAAGTTGTTTTAGAAACAGTTAAACGAATTGAAAGTGGAAATGTAGAGTTGAAAAAGCAAGATGATTCACTTGCATCACCGGCACCAAAGATTACTAAGGAGATTGCAGAAATTAACTGGAATTTATCAGCAATTAGGATTCATAACTTAGTAAGAGGGCTTTCACCTTATCCTGCAGCTTTTTTTTATCATAATGGGAAACTAATCAAAGTATTTAAAACTAAAATTAGTAATGAAGGGGAATTAATGCCGGGTTCAATTAGAGAAATAAACGGAAGATTGATTATCGGGTGTGATAATTCCTCATTAGAAATTCTTGAGCTTCAACTAGAAGGAAAGAAAAGACTTAGGACTGAAGAATTTCTAAGAGGATTTAGATTTTCGTAAAACCATTCATATCACTTTTTTTATTATAATTTTATAACATAATATTATTATATCGATAAAACAAAATAAGAAAAACAGGACTTATAACCTTTCTTACTTATTCAACAAGTCGAGTATATCTATCCCCAGGTAACTTAAAATTTCAAAGGTCACAATGAATATATAAGCTTATGGAAAAATGATTTTTTTTGTAAATAAGATTTGTAAATTACATTATAAAATTATTTCTTCTTTCATTTAGCGGATAGACTTATCTTTTTTACTATTAGATTGATTGCAAATTGGAATGCAAATAATGCAAATATGAATAATTAAGGATGTTTAATGAACTATAAAAACAACATATTAGAAGCTATTGGAAATACCCCTCTCGTTAGGTTGAATAAATTGAATAAAGGGTTAAAGCCGCAGATATTCGCTAAGCTTGAATCTGTAAACCCGGGCGGCAGTGTAAAGGACAGGATTGGCGTTTCAATGCTTGAAGATGCAGAACGCAGCGGGAAAATAAAGCCTGGAGGCACAGTTATAGAAGCAACGAGCGGGAACACGGGTATTGGTTTAGCTCTAGCATGTGCAGTCAAAGGTTATAAATCTATATTTGTTGTTACTGATAAAGTTAGTTCGGAAAAAATAAACTATTTAAAAGCACTTGGAGGAGATGTAATTGTTGTCTCTAATGCTGTTGGTCATGATCATCCGGATTATTACATTACAGTTGCAAGAAAAATAAATGACGAGACACCCAACTCTATTTTTATGTATCAGTACTCAAATCCTGCTAACCCAGAAATTCATTATAAAACCACAGGACCGGAAATATGGGAACAAACCGACGGTAAGATAACACACTTTGTTGCGGGAATTGGAACTGGCGGAACGATTAGCGGAGTAGGAAGATATTTAAAGGAAAAGAATCCGAAAATACAGATTATCGGAGCTGATCCTAACGGGTCGATCCTGCGGGAGTTTAAGGAGAGGGGAAGTATTGGCAAGGGTAATCCTTATCTTGTAGAAGGCATTGGTCAAGATTGTCTGCCTAAGAATGTTCAATTCGAATATATTGATAGAATATACAATATTAACGATAAGGAATCATTCAATTTTGCAAGAATGCTTTCGAGAGAAGAGGGGATTTTTTGCGGAGGCAGCACCGGCACTATTTTGGGGATTACGCTTGAGGTTGCAAAAGATCTAGATGAAAATGCAGTAATAGTTTTTGTGGTTTGCGATACTGGCGAAAGGTACCTCACAAAATTCCATAGTGACGAATGGCTTAAAGAGAAAAGGTTATTACCAACTGAGATAAGGACACTAAAAGACATTTCAGTTGCAAAAAGGAATGGGAAAAATGTCGAGCTTGTTTCTTTACACGCTAAGGACAAAGTTAAAGATGCTGTAGAAGTATTAAATACAAAGGGATTTTCGCAACTTCCGGTTATTGATGATGGTCAAGCTGTAGGAAGCATACGTGAGGCGAAGTTGATGTCAAATCTTTTAGGTAATCACAGCCTTCTTGATGATGAAGTAGAAACTATAATGGAGCCTAGTTTTCCGACCTTAGATGAGAGAACAGAATTGAATATAGTAAAAAAATACTTAAGTGATTCACCTGCTGTGCTTGTTACAGAATATGGCAGAATCAAGGATATAATTACTAGATACGATATACTTGAGTATGCAAATTTTTCTTGAAGTGAATCAAATTCCGGGAATAACAATTTGCTAAAAAATACAAAATAAAGGAAAAATATTTATGGGATTTTCGACAGATGCAATTCATGCAGGACAAAAACCTGATCCTGTAACAGGCGCAGTAATCACTCCTATTTATCAAACTTCGACGTATGCACAAGAAGAGCTTGGGAAGAACAAGGGATATGAATACGGAAGGACACATAACCTGACACGCCAAGCATTGGAGGCTAATATTGCAGCACTTGAAAAAGGCAAATACGGAATTGCGTTTGGTTCCGGGCTTGCTGCAACACATGCTTTAATGAGTCTTGTAAAATCAGGCGATCACGTTGTAATTTCAAATAATGTTTACGGCGGCACTTATCGTTTGTTTGAGTTAGTAATGAAGGACTACGGGATAACTTTTTCGTGGGTAGATACTAGTAACCTCAAAAATATTGAATCGGCAATTAAGGCTAATACAAAATTAGTTTATCTCGAAACGCCAACTAATCCAATGCTGAACTTAACTGATCTAGCAGGAGCGGCTGAAATTTGTAAAAGACATAATTTAATTTCAATAGTTGATAACACCTTCATGAGTCCTTATTTCCAAAATCCGCTTACACTTGGATGTGAAATTGTTTTGCACAGTACTACAAAGTATATCAATGGTCATAGCGATGTAATCGGCGGTATAATTGTAACAAGCAGCGATAAAATTCACGAGAGAATAAGATACATTCAAAATGCAGCAGGCGGAGTGCCTTCTCCGTTTGACTGTTGGCTGATTCTGCGATCAACGAAGACACTAGCCGTTAGAATGGAGAGGCATAATAAAAATGCTATTGAACTTGCAAATTTTTTAGTTGACTCCAAAATAGCAAAGAAGGTATATTACCCGGGGCTAAAAGATCACCCTCAACATGAACTTGCAAAAAAACAGATGCGCGGTTTTGGCGGGATGATTTCTGTTGATTTTGGAGATATAGAAAAAGCAAAAAAGATACTTAAGAATGTTAAGATATTTACTTTAGGAGAAAGTTTAGGCGGAGTTGAAAGTTTAATTAGTCATCCTGCAAGTATGACACATGCATCGGTTCCAAAGAAAGAGAGAGATGAAATGGGATTGACCGAAAGTCTAGTCCGCTTATCTGTAGGTATTGAAGACATTGAAGATCTGATAAAGGATATAAGAGATGCTTTGAAATAAGCAGAATATAGAATCACTCCGGACGGTTGTTAGAGTGCAAAGTGAAAGCACGAGAATATTAATTAAAAATTAAATAAATAAGCTTAGATAGCTAGTCCAGGTTACGAAAAGCTCATTTTTATTGACTCAGAATCTGTTTAAATTTACATAAATAATTTATTAACAATTTCCGGGGATTTAAAATGAGCAAGGATTTAAAAAGTCCAGAGCAAGTCGACTCCGTTGATGATACAAAATATTCAATGGATACGCATTTAATTTACGGAAAAAATCTCACCAAGAAGTGGGATTATTCACATCACGTACTGCCCCCGATATCATCTTCTGTAATTTACCGGCTCGATTCTGTAGAGCGTGGAGCAGAAGGATTTCATGAGTTTGCTAATTCTCCAGTTGCCGGAGAAGATGCAATGCCGATATACATATATGATCGTTTGGGTGAGCCAAATAAAGATATTCTTGAAGAAAATTTGGCATATGTTGAAAAAGGCGAAATGGCAGTTACATTTGCAACAGGCATGGGTGCAATTTCGAGTATTTTAGGAATGCTGACCAAGACCGGTGATGAAATAATTGCACACAAGACACTTTACGGATGTACTTATTCTTTATTAACAAACTGGTATCCGAGATATAATATTAAGACAAATTTTATTGATCTTACCAATGTTGAAAATATCAGGAATGCGGTTACAGAAAAATCCAGGATAATATTTTTTGAGTCACCTGCTAATCCAAATCTTGACATAATTGACATTAGCGGAATTAGAAAAATTGCAGACGAGATTAATGAAAACAGAAGCGAAGCAGAACGAATCAAAATAATTGTCGATAATACATTTGCTACTCCATATTGCCAGAGACCTATTGAGCTTGGTGCAAACTTTACAGTTGACTCATTAACCAAAGGAATAGGCGGCTTTGGTACTGACATGGGCGGTGTTGTAATAGGCAAAAAAAAATATCACGACATGCTATTACTATACAGGAAAGATTTTGGTGCGGTTTTAAATAACAAGAGTGCATGGACAGTTAACACATACGGTCTTCCAACTTTGCATCTAAGAATACAAAGGCAAATGGAATCTGCTATGAAGATTGCGGAATTTTTATCTACGCATCCTCAAATTAAATTTGTAAATTATCCAGGACTTCCTGCAAATAAATATTATGAAGTTGCAAGAAAACAGATGCGGGACTTTAACGGGAATTTTGCGCCAGGAAGTTTAATTTATTTCGAATTGAAAGGATCAACTCCAGAAGAAAGCAAAGAATTCGGCAGGAGATTTATGAATTACGCAGCCAAGAATACATATACAATGACCTTAGCAGTAAGCCTTGGTCATACAAGGACGCTTATTGAACACCCGGCATCAATGACGCATTCCATGGTCCCCTTGGATAAATTACTTGAATTCGGAATAGATCCAGGCGGTATCCGGCTTGCTATTGGGCTTGAGAATGTAAATGATATCTTATCTGATTTAAGAGATTGTCTTAAAGCTATCTGAAATAGAGAAAGGACCCTCATGGCAAAAAAGGTATTGATAGTTTTTGTTATTTCCATTTTAATTTCTATCCGCGGTTTTGCACAGGTAAGCGGCAGTCCAAAAGATTCGATTGATATAACCGTAATCGATTCATACGTAACGCCGGAAATACCTCATACTTTTTTACTTTCATTTTTTACAAGCGTAAACTGTAAATCTAAAGTAGTAATAGACGGTAAATATACATACGCAGTTTCTGATATTCTTACGGAAAACCATAACGTAAAAATCGATTTAACTAATCTTCATTTTAGGAAGAAGGAGATTCCTTTTTATATTATAGTTGACGATTCATCAGGTAATATTTCTAAGAGTACAATAAATACATTTGATTTGCCCGGGGATATAAGAATTGATGAAGGGGATTCGAATTTTTTATTACTTTGTTTATTCGGAGCGACTGTTTTTGCCTTGCCTGCGCCGGTATACGTAACAGGTCCCGGCGGAAATTATTTTAGTCTCACAAAGGAAATTCCTATAATATCATTTAGATCAAAGAATTTTATTTATCCAGCAGGTTATTTCTCAGCCGAATATTCATACGTATTTAAAGCGTCAAGCAAAAACTTTTTAAGAATAGGATATAAAGAATTATTTGAAACCCCTGTATTCCAATATATTTCTCCAGGTGTAGATGGATTTACTGACTTCAGAGGATTCAACGGAATCAGTGCTGAAGTATCTCTCGGATTATTTAGGATGTTAAATACTTTCACACTTTACACCCGGTATAGGTATAATTTCAAACCCGGTGAGGGAGGCAGTCAGTTCAGCGAAATTTCTATTGGGCTTTACTCGAGTTTCTTTTCAGTATATTTTTAATTCATGACTGAAATTTAATTGAATGATACTTAGAAATATCTCTCTTAAAAGATCCTGCTTTAATGGAGAATTATTATATATGGAGCAGGGATCATAATTTGCCGGGAAAGATATTGATATACTTAATACTGAGTTATAATTTTTATCAATAGCCTACCGATAAAAAAATAAATATAATCGTTCTGACAGTTTATGATGATTTAATTGAAGATTTATTTTTGCCATTAAAAGGAAATAGATCTTATTTTTAATCATTAATCAATAGGCGTATTTTAAAGTACAATAGTATAAGATAATAATGAGCTGGAATAATTAATGAATGCACAGTCGGGAATATTAACTGTCTCGGAATTGACGAGACAGATCAAGCAAACACTTGAAGAAGAATTCTCATTAATTACCGTGCAGGGAGAGATTTCAAATTTCAAGGCGCATGTATCCGGCCATTGGTATTTCAATTTAAAGGACTCAGAGGCAATAATTTCGTGTACAATGTGGAAGGGATATAACAATTATGTTTTTTTCACGCCACAGGATGGGATGAAGATTAATGTTACGGGTAGAATTACGGTATATCCGCCAAGGGGAAACTATCAATTTGATGTCCGCTCGATGAAACCAGCAGGTGTTGGTGAACTTCAATCAGCATTTGAAATGTTGAAGCAAAAGTTATTTAATGAGGGATTGTTTGATGAGAGATATAAGAAGCCTATTCCATCAATACCACATAGGATAGGAATAGTGACTGCGATAGACGGTGCAGCATTTAGGGACATGGTTAGCATTGCAAGAAGAAGATTCCCATTGGTAGAATTAGTAATAGCACCTACAAGAGTTCAAGGAATAGGCTCAGCTGAAGGTATTGCAGAGAGTATAAGTATATTGAATCAGAAAGATGATATAAATGTTATTATAGTAGCAAGGGGAGGGGGATCGATTGAGGACCTATGGGCGTTTAATGAAGAGGTGGTAGCGCGCTCAATTTTTAAATCAAAGATTCCAATTATTTCAGGAGTTGGGCATGAGATTGATTACACAATAGCAGATTTTGTAGCGGACGTACGAGCAGCAACACCATCTGCAGCAATGGAAATTGCAACACCCAACAAGTCAGAATACTTTGCCTTTATTAATGATTTTTCATATAATTCAATTCAAAACATAAATAATTTATTATATAATAAGAAAAATAAGATTTTAAAAAGCATTGAGTCTTACGGATTTAAAATGCCACTAGATCTCCTCCGAAGGAAATCACAACAGGTTGATGGAATTGTTTTTAAGATGTCTTCAAATTTTGACAAACAATTTCTTAGGTTGAAGAATAAACTTTCGCTTCTCTCTAAATCTTTAGAATCGCATGATGTACAAAAAATCTTAAAAAGGGGCTTTGTTTTAGTTGAACAGGATTCTAAATTGATTACCAGATCTTCCAAGTTTATTAAAGGAAAAGAGACTTTGCTTGAATTCTATGATGGTAAAGTGAATCTTAAGTCTTAATTAACATATTGATTCAAAAAATAATACTTTATAACAAAGGAAAATGGCAAAGAAAACTACCAAGGATACATTTGAGAATAAGCTTCTAAGGCTTGAGGAAATAGCGCAACTATTAGAGGGAGATGAGGTAGGATTGGAAGATGCGATTACTCTATACCAGGAGGGAATCGAACTTTCGAGAAATTGTATTACAACACTAAAGGACGCTGAATTAAGGATTACTCAACTTAAAAAGAATCTTGACACTTTAACGAAAGAAGAAGAGAAGTTTATTGAAGAATAGAAAGGCAGAAATCATTTAGATGGTTGATTCAGAAAAGTATAAAATTTTATCTAAAGTAAATTTACCTGAGGACATTCGTAAGTTCGATTTAGCCGAACTCAAATTGCTATGCACGGACATACGTGAATATTTGATAGATACTATATCTGAAATCGGAGGTCACTTCGGTGGCGGATTAGGGACAGTAGAACTTACTGTAGCTATTCATAAAGTATTTAACACTCCGAATGATCTAGTAGTATGGGATACAGGGCATCAAGCCTATCCGCACAAGATTCTTACCGGAAGAAAAGAAGAGCTAAAACATATAAGAAGGCTTAATGGTATAAGCGGTTTTCTTAAAAGATCTGAAAGTATTTATGATACATTCGGAGCCGGGCATGCATCTACGTCAATTTCAGCAGCATTAGGAATGGCAATTGCAAGAGATTTGAAAAATGAAAAGAAAAAGGTGGTTGCAATTATAGGTGACGGTGCAATGACCGGAGGGATAGCTTACGAAGCAATGAACAATTCAGGCTTTGCAAAAGCAAGTCTAATAGTTGTCTTAAACGATAATCACATGTCGATTGCGCCAAATGTTTGGCAAATTTCAAATTATTTTACTGAAATGATAGTCCACCCAGATTACAATAAATTAAAGGGACAAATTTGGGATTTGACCGGCAAACTGGATCACTTCGGCGACAGGTTAAGAAAGATTGCAGTAAGATTAGAAAATGGAATAAAGGCTGTAGTAACACCGGGGATGTTATTTGAGGCGCTTGGGTTTAGATATTTCGGTCCTATTAGCGGGCATAATGTTCATCAGCTAGTTAAGATATTTGAGCAGGTCAAAGATATGAATGGACCAATTCTTGTCCATATCTTTACTGAAAAGGGAAAAGGGTATAAACCTGCAGAAGGTCATGTTCAGAAGCTGCATGCTGCAACTCCTTTTGATAAATTGACAGGTAAATCGCTAAGCAAATCAAGCTCGCTTCCTTCATACACATCTATTTTCGGTAATGCATTAGTTGAAATAGTAAAAGAAAATTCAAATGTAGTAGGTATTACAGCTGCAATGCCTGATGGGACAGGATTAGACATCCTTCAAAACAACTTCCCTAAAAATTATTTTGATGTTGGTATAGCTGAGGAGCATGGTGTTACATTCGCAGCCGGATTAGCTACTCAAGGGATAATTCCAGTTGTTGCAATCTATTCAACATTTCTGCAGAGAGCAATAGATCAAATTATTCATGATGTAAGTATTCAGAACCTTCACGTAGTATTTGTTTTAGACCGGGCTGGACTTGTAGGCGCTGACGGTCCAACACATCATGGTGTTTTCGATTTGACTTATTTGAGAATGATACCCGGAATGGTTGTAATGGCTCCAAAAGATGAGTCTGAACTTCGTGACATGATATACACTGCAGTTAAGTACAGTGACGGACCTATTGCGATTCGTTATCCACGTGGTAGCGCACTTGGAGTAAAAATGAAAGCCGGATTTGAGCAACTTGAGATCGGCAAAGGAGAAATTCTTCGTGAAGGAAATGACGTTGCTCTCATAGCGATTGGATCAATGGTTGATTATTCATTGAAAGCTGCTGCTATCATGGAAAATGAAGGTGTAAGCTGCAAAGTTATCAATATGCGTTTTGTAAAACCTCTTGATTATCAGCTACTGGATGACATTGCAAGATCACATTCAAAGATTATTACACTTGAAGAAAATGCATTAGCCGGTGGATTTGGAAGCGGGATATTGGAGTACTTTTCAGAAAAAAAATATAAGAACGATATATTTAGAATCGGACTTCCTGATCAGTTTGTGGAGCACGGCACTCAGCAGGAGCTTCACCATTTGTTAGAAATTGATCCTGAGGGCATAGCAAGCAAGATAAAATTATTCTGTATGCAAGGTGCAAATCATGAGGTGAATGAATGACGGAAAATACAAAGATCGCAGTTATAGGTCTTGGGGGTATAGCGCAACTAGTACACTTGCCTAATCTTGCAAAATTAGAAAAGGTCACTGTAACTGCAGTAGCAGAAATAAATAAGAACCGGTTAAACACTATTGGAGATAAATTTAATATTCCTGAAAGGTATAAAGATCATACTGAATTACTTGCTAAGAGTGATGCTGAAGCTGTAATAGTTGCAACCCCTACAAGTTTACATAAAGATGTCTCTATTGCATGCTTAAAAGCAGGCAAACATGTACTTGTTGAAAAGCCATTAGCAAGAACATTCCAGGAAGCAAAACTAATTACTGAGGCTGCTAAGAAATACAACCGGAAAATTATGGTTGGTATGAATTTAAGATACAGGCCAGACGCAATGATATTAAAAAGTATCCTTAGTGCCGGTGAAATAGGACAGCCATTTTATGTAAAGTGCGGCTGGATTAGAAGAAGAAGCAGCGACGAAAAATGGTTTACGAGAAAAATTGATTCAGGTGGCGGAGTTATAATTGATTTGACAATACTTTTGCTTGATCTTGCGCTATGGGCTTTAGGATTTCCCCAGGTTGATACTGTGTCAACGCAAAGTTTCTATCAGAACACAAAGGAAGTTGAAGATACTTCAATAAGCTTGTTGAGATGTAAAAACTCTTCGGTTATAAGCATCGAATCTAGCTGGTCATTATCTGTAGAAAAGGATCAATTTTATTTTGAAGTATTCGGAACTAACGGTAGTTCTTCACTTAATCCATTCAGGATATACAAAAAAATCGATGAGCAAATGATTGACCTTACGCCTTCTCAGTCCGACAATGCGATTATTTTGTTGAGAAAATCATACATGAATGAACTAAAAAGTTTTATTGGAGCAGTAAAAGGACTTAATCCTGTATTCTCATCAGCGGATGAATCACTTTCAAGGATGAAAATTATTGAAGCGATGTATAAATCTTCTTCGCTTAAGAAAGAAATAAAGTTGAGCCTATGAAAAATAAAATACTCTTAGTTGATGACGAGCGAGATATAGTAGAGTTTTTGCAGTACAATTTAATTCATGAAGGTTTTGATGTTGTTATCGCTTATGACGGTAAGGAAGCGCTAAGTAAAATTTCAAGTAAGCCTGATCTTATTATTCTTGATATTATGATGCCAGTCCTAGACGGATATGAAGTATGCCGAAGAATCCGCGATACAAAAGGTTTTGAGAATACACCGATAATATTTTTGACAGCTAAAGCAGGAGAGTATGATGAAATTCTTGGACTTGAATTAGGGGCTAGTGATTATATACAAAAACCGATTTCGCCGAAGAAACTAATTGCCAGGGTAAACTCTAATTTAAGAAAGAGCGATGATAAAGGTGACGCTGCCAAAGCTAAGATTGAAATAGGGCCTTTAGTAATTGACCGCGAACAGTATATCGTTTATATAAATGGAAAAGAAAAGATATTCCCACGTAAAGAGTTTGAACTGTTGTATTATTTAGCAAATAATCCAGGGAAGGTATTTAGCCGAGATGCTTTATTGAAGGACGTATGGGGTACAGATGTATTTGTTGTTGATAGAACTGTAGATGTTCACATTAGGAAAATTAGAGAGAAATTAGATAAGAATTTCGATCTTATAGAAACAATTAAAGGTGTTGGGTATCGTTTTAAGAACTTTGAATAATATTACTTCAAATCTTATATCTGCCCGTATATTCCTGCCGGAATTTATATTGCTGGATACTATTGTTGCCATATCATTATCTGTTTTCATCAGTGACAAGTCTTCATTATTTACCGTAATTATATTAATAATAATTGCTAGCCTTGTGCTTATATATTTTATTGGAAGCAAGAGAAGAAAAGAACTTGAGGAAATTAAAGGTATTATTAATAGTATTAGAACCAATAAAATAGCCGACCCTAATGAAATAAGATTAAGTAAGAACCTATCCGGACTTCAGGAAGTCATTAAGAAGATGTTTGAAAAGACGAAAGGAGATATTGAATATCTTCAGCGACTTGAGAGGATTAGGACGGAGTTTCTCGCGAATGTATCACATGAACTACGTACACCTATTTTTGCTATTCAAGGTTATATCGAGACACTTCTTAATGGTGCAATAAATGATAATAATGTTAATATAAATTTCTTGGAGAAAGCAAACAATCATACACTTAATCTTAATAACCTTTTGAACGATCTTATAGATATTTCAATGATTGAATCGGGCGAAATGAAAATGAGTTTTAGATACTTCAATATAAATGAATATCTTAAGGGTATTGTGCAGGACCTAATGCCAATGGCTGAGGAGAAGAATATTAAACTCATATATCATCAGGTTAATGACAGACTACAGCTTTTTGGAGATAAGAATAAATTAAGGCAGGCATTGGTTAATTTGATTCAAAATGCAATTAAATATACTGAAACGGGGCAAGTAGAAGTCTTTGTTGAAGATGAGCCCAAATATGCAAGGATAATTGTGAAAGACTCCGGATTTGGAATTGCAGAGGAGGATTTGAGCAGAATTTTCGAAAGGTTTTATCGAGTTGACAAGGCAAGATCAAGGGCAGTAGGCGGCACAGGTCTTGGATTAGCTATAGTAAAACATATAATCGAAGCTCACGGGTCTAGAATAGAAGTCTCGAGTAAAGTGGACATCGGGTCAGAATTTTCATTCAAGTTAAAGAAGTGAGTTAAAACCGTTAAAGGACGATTTTAGCATAATAGGAAAAAAATTCTCGTTAAATAATTGACTTGTAGTAACCAATTATATAAATTTGTAATCTAATTTTTAGGAAATGAGGTTCAAATGTACGCAATTGTTGATATTTTAGGACAACAGTTCAAAGTTGAAGAAAACACTAAGTATTATGTACCGAAATTAAAGGAAGACTTAGATCAGAAAGTTACCTTTGATAATGTACTTTTATTCGGAGATGAGAGTGGAACTAAGATCGGCAGTCCTTATGTAGAAGGTGTAAAAGTTCAGGCGAAAGTTTTAGAACATTTACAAGATGATAAAGTTTTGGTTTTTAAGAAGAAAAGAAGAACCGGTTACCAGAAGATGAACGGACACCGGCAGCAATTAACTAAAATAGAAATTACAGCGATAGGCTAAGGAGATTTAATTATGGCACATAAAAAAGGTCAAGGTTCGTCACGTAATGGAAGAGATAGTAATGCTCAACGACTCGGTGTTAAAAGGTTCGGCGGTGAGAAAGTAGTAGCAGGTAATATTTTAGTAAGACAGCGCGGGACTAAATTTCATCCCGGAGCAAATGTTCAAAAAGGCGGCGATGATACTTTGTTTGCCGTAGCAGATGGTTTTGTAAAGTTTGAGACAAAAAAGGGTGACAGGAAAGTAATTAGCGTTAACCAAGCCTAATTTTTTTTATTGATATTAGATTGCAGAGCTATTTGTAAAGGTAGAAACTCTTTAATCTGCACAACACACCCTCTTGATAAAATGTTGATTTGTTTTTTATAAGCACAGATGAATAATCTGTGCTTTTTTTGTCCCTTTTTGATAAACTATTCTTCCAAACTTTGTCTTTGTTCTAAATTAGAAATGATGAAATGAGGGCTGCTATTTGAGCAGCATTGGAAATAATTAAGTATCCGTTAAATGAACGTAGCACAATATGGGATTCAAAATCCTTTCTAGTAGAACACTTCGCTTTTCAAATCATTAAACGCAATTCTTGTTAGGTTTTCGCAGTCGGAGGGCTTACAATATTGATACTATTAGAAAGGATTTGAAGTCAAAGAAGTTTTGGGATCTCATTTGGAAATTAGAATAGAAATTGTAAAATTAAAGCACAGTGTAAAACAATATGGCGCGAGCAAATTTATTCTATTATTCTTTTGTCTCAATTTAGAAGAGGATGAATGCCAGTGAAACAAGAAAATGATTCATATAATTTTGCTATATTAGGTTATGGAGATTAAGAAGTTGCATAATATTGTTAAGGAGCCGGCCGCTCTATTCGTAGCACATAGAGGGGAGTCTATTTCCGCTCCGGAAAATACAATTGAATCGGTAAATCTTGCATGGCATAGAGGTGCGGATGGGATTGAAATAGACGTCCATCTATCTAAAGATAACGAGATTGTTGTTATGCACGATAAAAACACAAAAAGGACTACAGGAGTATCACATCTAATAAGGAATTTAAATTTAAAAGATATTAAGAATATTAATATCAGAGGTTCGAATAATAAGACTGTCGGTTTAATAAAGATTCCAACCCTAATTGAAGTATTAGATACGGTACCAAAAGGCAAACTTGCGTTCATAGAAGTGAAGTGCGGATTGGAAATACTGCCAAGGTTAAAAAAGATATTGAGGGCTACAAGCCTGGATAACTCTCAAATTAAAATTATCAGTTTTGATTTGAAAGTTATATCCGGTATTAAGAAACATTTGCCGCGATATGAAGTTCTTTTGGTTAAAAGAATCGGAATAGAAAAATCTGTATTATACTTAGACGGACTTTCAAAAGTTATTTCCAAGCTAAGAAAGAACAATATAGATGGGCTTAATCTATCATACTCAAGATTTTTAAGTAAAAATATCGTTGAGAAACTTAGATCAAATAATATCAAACTATATATATGGACAGTTAATGATACCAAAAAGGCATTGCGACTGATAAGTATAGGTGTAGACGGCATTGTTTCAGATAGAGCAAGCAGGTTAAAGAATTACGTTTTGGAATATAGGGAGTACAGACCTGATATGAATTTAAAACATAGGATGGTTTTCCCAAATTCATTTTAAATATAGCTAGAATGAATCATGAGCAAAGGCAAAATAATAGTCGGCATACATGGACTTGGGAACAAGCCTCCTAAGGACATATTAAGCTCATGGTGGAAAGCAGCTATAATTGAAGGATTAAAGAAGAATAATTTTGATACCGCCGATTTCGATTTTGAGATGGCATATTGGGCAGATGTACTAAACGAAGAGCCTTTAAATCCAGCTGAGGCGAATTCGAGTCATTCGCATTACGTATACGAAAAATACCTTCCTGAAGGAGAGCAAAATAAGGAAGAAGATCCGGTAAAGCTAAAGCAAAAAGCCACAGACTATCTTGAAAAGTATTATGGAAAGTTTTTAATAAATGAAATCATTTCATTAAAACATCCCACGCTAACCGACGCATTTGTTTATTTCAATTTAAGAGAATTAAAAATATACTTCTCCTTACTTAAAGGAAAGTACAGCAGGGAAGAAAGACTAGCAAGAGAAGTTATGATGAGCCGTTTTATAGAAATACTAAGACGAAACAAAGGGAAGGAGATTTTAATTATAGCGCATTCAATGGGTGCTATAATAGCTCATGATGTATTATTGGAAATTGATTCTGATATTTCTATTGAGACATTAATAACAATCGGATCACCACTTGGTCAGCAATACATAGTTAAGAATTATCAACAGGAATCAGAAAAGAAACGTAATGACAAATTTATTACTCCGCCAAGCATTAAAAAGGCATGGTATAATTATTCGGACAAGTATGATCTTGTAGCGATTGAACATTTCTTAGGAGAGACATATAAGGAGAATGAAAACAAAGTTAAAGTAGTTGATCAATTAGTTAATAATGATTACATAATTGCGGGCTATAAGAACCCACATACGGCATTCGGATATTTACGAACGGGAGAAGTTGCAAATAATATAAATGAGTTCCTGCAGCATAAGAAGACCAACATATTTAGTTTCATAAAATTGAAACATACCAGTTAATTTATAAATAAAAATAAAAAAAGATAAAAAAAGTACTTGACAGAGAAATAATTAATAATTATGTTAGCAATTAGTTAAACGTTTAACTTATAATTATGAACCCAACAATAAAAGATGTAGCAAAAATGGCGAATGTTTCGATCGCGACTGTGTCGTTGGTGGTGCATAATCATAAGAGAATATCGCAGGAGACTAAGGATAAAGTATTGAGTGCGATTGAACAGCTAAACTATCATCCATCACATTCAGCGCGGGGACTAGTGAGGAGAAATTCAGGTAATGTCGGATTTATTTTAACTGACGATCACTTTTTACGAACTGAACCATTTTACACTCATATTTTTATTGGATCCGAATTTGAAGCGCATGAAAATGAACTTTATGTACTTTTAACGACTATTAACTCTGACTACAATATCAATAACAAACTTCCGCGTTTTATATTGGAAAGAAATGTTGACGGACTAATAATAGCGGGAAAAGTACCTTCACCATTTATTGATCAATTAAGTAAATATAGTTTTCCAATTATATTTGTTGATTACCTGCCTAATACAAATAAATATTCCGGAGTTATGATTGATAATGTAAAAGGCGGAGAACTTGCAACGGAGCATTTAATTCGCTGCGGTAATAATGTTATTGCTTTTATTGGCGGAGATATTGAACATCCGAGTATCAGAGATCGATTTAACGGGTACAAGAATTCGATTGAAAAGGCAGGTCTTAATGTTAATAATGAAATAATTGATTATACAGAAGATTATCCCGGAAGACCCAACGGTTATAATGCAGCTGAAAGACTATTCAGCCGCTCAAAAAATATAACAGCAATATTTGCTTGTAACGATGCAATGGCAGTGGGAGCAATGCAGTACATGAAAGATAACGGAATAAGAATTCCCTATGATTGTTCTATAATTGGATTTGATGATGTTGTATCCGATAATGCGATTGATCCTGCGTTAAGCACAATTAGAGTCCCTAAAATGGAAATGGGAACGGAAGCAATGAAGCTTATGGCTCAAATGATAAAGAATAATTCAAAAGAGTGCAGAAGAGTTTTACTTCCGGTTGATTTAATTGTCAGAGACTCAACTAAAAGGATATAGTATATAATTTTTTTTACATTAAGGAATCAATGAAGGCAGCGATTTTCAAAGGACCTTACGAATTAACGGTGGATGAATACAGTCTTCCAAAGCTTGATAAAAGCGAGGTCCTTATTAAAGTTGATGTATGCGGATTATGTGGAACAGATTTCCATATTTATTCCGGAGAAGCACCTTCTAGACCGCCGATTATCCCCGGTCATGAATATGTCGGAACTATTGTAGAGAAGGATAAGAACGCAGAGGGAATATCTATCGGAGATCATGTAGCAATTGATCCTAATATTTATTGTGGGGAATGTTATTACTGCAGACAAGGGAAAATAAATTTTTGCACAAATCTTAAAGCTCTAGGAGTGACAAGACACGGCGGGTTTGCCGAATACTCAATTGTCCCATCTTCACAAGTCTATCTTCTTCCTAAAGATCTACCATTTAAGTCAGCTGCATTTGCAGAGCCACTTTCTTGCTGTGTGCATGGAATGGATCAAGCATCGATCAGGCTAGGCGAATCTGTAGGAATAATTGGAGGAGGAACAATCGGGCTAACAATGCTTCAGCTTGTAAAGATTTCCGGAGCAGGCAAAATAATTTTAATAGAGCCGGTGAAGTCAAAGCGTGAAATCGCAGCCAGGCTTGGTGCTGATTATACATTCGATCCTAATTCAGAAGATATCTTTGCTCAAATTGCGGAGCTGACTTCGGGAGGGCCGGATATAATAATAGAATGTGTCGGAAAGAGTGAGGCAGCAAATTTGGCATTAAAACTTACAAAGAAAGGAGGTAGAATAGTAGTATTCGGATTGTCAGAGAAGAAAGATACAATGGAAGTCAACTTGCAGAATTTTTTCCATAAGGAATTGGAAATAAAAGGATCATTGCTTAATCCATTTACATTTGGCCGCTCAGTTGAGTTACTTGCTACAAAAAAAGTAAATGTTGAGCAATTCAATCCGGTACAATTTAATTTAGACAGATTGCAAGATGTTCTGAAAGGACAAAGAGATTTTTCTGTAATAAAATATCAAGTATCACCAAACTAAACATAAGGAGCTAGCTTATGAAAAATATAAAATACCTGTTAACGGCATTGACTATTTTTCTGGTGGGTATTTCATTTTTGCCTGTTGAGATGTATGCTCAGGAAATAAATACATTCAACACTATAGGCGGATTTGAAAGCAGCCTACCATCATACTGGAACATGGGAAACCAACCATCAGGCGCCACATTGACATGGGCGACAGACCAGTACAGATCTATGGGACACTCTCTCGAGATAACCAAGACAGCGACAAGCGATACAGCAGCGTGGGTGTCAGATAATATGGCAGACATCTGGTCGCAAGTAAATAATGCAAACGTAGATATATTCTTGGGTGCATATATAAAGACACAAGGTGTCAATACAAACCCAACGAGTGATGATCAACGCTGGTATATAGCTTACACATTTTATGATAGTGCGGGCGCACTGATAGGACAGACAAAACTGCCAATAGATCAGAGTGTAGCCTCAAGCAGCGGCTGGGTAGCAGATACGAATGCCCCAGGTCAGACAATATTGCCAAAGGACTCATGGAAGACGATAATAAGTTTTGTCGGCGGCAAGAATGCGACAGGAACAGTATGGGCAGATGATTTCATGTTATACGGAAGAAACGGAGCCTGGGCAGGACAGGACTGGAACACAGGATTAGGAGTCCCGACAGGGTGGTATTACTGGTTACCGCCAAACGGTGGTAATGATGGACTACTAAATGACGGATTTGAGAATACAGAAGTTACATCAGAGGCAGCTCA
>JAJYDC010000002.1:132087-217809 GCA_021777835.1 Bacteroidota bacterium
GACAGGACTGGAACACAGGATTAGGAGTCCCGACAGGGTGGTATTACTGGTTACCGCCAAACGGTGGTAATGATGGACTACTAAATGACGGATTTGAGAATACAGAAGTTACATCAGAGGCAGCTCACACAGGAATGTATTCTCTGAAATTTGACATGCCTGCAAATCGTGATCCTCATGATGGTTTTGTCGGAACAAAAAGATACTATTTTGATTCAGCTCAAACGAACCTTTATTCATCAAATGTTCCAAATCATGATATATCTCATTTAACCGGAATAGTTCCAGGGGATATTATCAGAATTGCAGTTTGGATAAAGGCAGACAGTTTACAGCCAGATTCAGCTGATGCAAATCCAGTCACATGGGCAGTAGGATTAAC
The DNA here is from genome assembly GCA_021777835.1 of Bacteroidota bacterium. Classification (GTDB taxonomy): domain Bacteria; phylum Bacteroidota; class Ignavibacteria; order Ignavibacteriales; family Ignavibacteriaceae; genus FEN-1297. Next base: position 132,470 of record JAJYDC010000002.1, read on the forward strand.
ACCAGGTTTCTTTAATGGAAATGGGAATAATATTGGTTATAATCCATTAGTTCAAAATGATTATCAATTCCAATTTCCTCATGTTACATCATTTGGTTGGACACAATATTATCTTGATCTTACGGTTCCAAATGATGCGAATGCATTGGAAGTTAGATTGCATGTCTATGCAAGATTCACGGGTAAAATTTATTTCGATGATTTAACTGTTCAGAAGATCGGAGTTACATCAGTAAACAATAATCACGAAATGATGCCTGCTAATTTCCAGGTATTCCAGAATTATCCAAATCCGTTTAACCCAACAACTACAATTAACTTTGCTTTACCGCAATCTTCAAATGTTAGGATTGTCATTTATGACATGCTTGGCAGAGAAGTCAGGACTCTAGTAGATGGAAATGAAGTTGCAGGAATGCATAGTATTGTATGGGACGGACGTAATAATTTCGGATCCCAAGTTGCCAGCGGTACATACATTTATAGAGTTGTTGCCGGCAGCTTTACAGCAGTTAAGAAAATGATCTTACTCAAGTAACCAAACAACATAAGGGGAGTGCCGAAAGGCGCTCCCTTTATTATTAAATTCTTGCTCAATCATATGTAAAATCAGCGTGTGTAAATTATATGAAGAAATTTTACTTTCAAATTTATTATATCCTAATTATTTTCTTGTTAACCTCTTTTATTACACTGACTAATGCAGGTACTACGGGAAAAATAGCGGGAAAAGTAATAGATGCTAAAACAAAAGAGCCATTGATAGGTGCGAATATTGTCGTTGTCGGAACTTCAATGGGTGCAGCATCAGATATTAACGGAGATTATTTTATAATTAATCTTCCTCCCGGCGAATATCAAATTAAAGCAACCGAGATTGGCTATGCGCCAGTAATAATTAATAATGTTAGGGTTTCAGTCGACCAAACAACAAGGATAAACATTGAACTTGGTGAACAGGCAGTAGAAGTAAAAGGAGTGGAAGTAACTGCTTCCAGACCAATAGTACAAAAAGATTTAACATCGACTCAATCCAACATAAGCGGTCATGAAATTAATATGCTTCCGGTTGAAGATGTTCAATCAGTTATAAATCTTCAAGCTGGAGTTGTTGACGGACATTTTCGAGGTGGTAGAATCGGTGAGGTCAAGTATTTAATAGATGGAGTTTCGGTCAACGATGTTTATTCAGGTCAGTCAACGATGCAGGCTGACGTAAACAGTGTACAGGAATTACAGGTAATTACAGGAACATTTAATGCAGAATATGGAGAAGCATTATCAGGTGTTGTAAATCAGATAACAAAAATACCCGAAGACCATTATTCCGGCAGTCTATCTGCCTATTCGGGTGATTATATAACAAATAGAAAAAGTTTATTCCAGTACATGGGAGGGATTAACCCAGCAAGGACTTATAATTTGCAAGGGAGCCTAGGTGGGCCAATTCCGGGGACGAATAAGTTTGCAAAGTTCTTTAGTTCAGCCAGATATTTAAATGATGACGGATATTTATACGGAAAACGAGAATTTAATCCGTCAGATTCTTCGAACTTTACATCAAATGATCCAAAGCAATGGTATGTAGGCGCGACAGGTGATAACGCAAATGTTCCGATGAATTACAGCAGGCAATTATCTCTGCAAGGTAAACTTCAGTTAAAAGTAGGGCAGGGAAAAGGTATAATACTTGAAGGACTGTATCAAGGGCAGGATTATAGGCAATTTGATAATCAATTTTTATTAGATCCAAACGGAGATTACACATATCATCAAAAGTCGATTCTTGGAAGCATAAGCTACACGCATGTATTTAGTCCCTCAACATTTTTAGACTTACTTGGATCAACATATTATTCACAATATAAACAGTACGTGTACTCAAATCCATTAGACCCAAGATATGTAAACCCAGAGAGAATGAGAGACGTCAGCGGTAATGCATTCTTAACGGGAGGTACACAGAATTGGCAATTCTCACATAATACAACCACATATACAGCGAAGGCTGATTTGACTGATCAAATTAATTTCACCAATGAAATTAAGACCGGATTTGAAGCAGATATGCATACTTTAAATTATCAGGATTTCCAGATTATTGTTGATGCAACAACAGGATATAAACCAGCTTTACCTTCGCCAGGATCATTTGATTACAATATTTATCAAAGTCATCCTTACCAATTAGCTTATTACATACAGGATAAAATTGAGTTACCTTATTTGATTGTCAATATAGGTTTGCGATATGATTATTTTCAGCCGGACGGTCAGGTATTAAACGATCCAAACAATATTGCGGAACTTGATACATTATCACCACCTTTCCCGAGTACTTATTTCCATAAAGCTACGGAAAAATCACAGCTTAGTCCGCGTATTGGAATCTCTTATCCGATGAGCGATAAGGGAGCTGTTCATATTTCTTATGGACATTTTTTCGAAGTACCACCTTTCCAATATTTATATAACAACCCGAATTTCAGGATTCCGTTATCAGGTGATTTCCCTGCACTTATTGGGAACACAATTGGAAATGCTGATCTTAAGCCTCAAGAAACAACGATGTACGAGATTGGTTTGCAGCAGGAAATTATGCCGAATTTAGGAGTGAATGTAACTGCTTATTATAAAGATATACGAAACTTACTCGGGGTAGCATTATACGTTAAGAATAATTTCAAAAAATTTGCGGAATATATAAATACGGACTATGGCAATGTTACCGGATTAACCATTTCATTTGATAAGAGATTCAGCGAAGGATTAGGAGCTAGCCTTGATTATACTTATCAAGTAGCAAAAGGAAATGAGTCAGATCCGAATGATGCGTTTAATAAAGCACAGGCATCTCCACCTATTCAAGCAAACACTCAATTAGTGCCTCTAGCATGGGATAGACGAAACTCATTAAATTTTACAGTTACTGCAGGAATACCAAATGATTTAATCGGTAGTATTGTAGGACAGTTAGGAACGGGGCTTCCCTATACCCCATCTTATCAGAATCTGAGAACCGGGCTTGAAAACAGTGCAAACATGCCTACCTTTTTTAATGTTGACTTATACGTTACGAAGTATTTGAAATTAGCAGGAGTAAATCTTTCTATATTCCTGAAGATATATAATCTTTTCGATACTGCAAACGAGCTTAATGTTTATACTGATACAGGCAGGGCAGGTTATACATTAGCTGAAACTCAAGATCAATCTCCTCCGAGAGGTGTGAACACTATACAGCAATACTTTATAAGACCCGATTTTTATTCAGCGCCACGTCATATTCTTCTAGGTGCGTCATTAGATTTTTAATCTGAAATTTGAAGGTGAACAAACGTGAAAAAATTCTCAAATAAAATATTACTACTTTCAATCTTGGCAATAACTATTTCTTCATTGAAAATTTACGGACAAGAAATAGTGGACAAGAATAAAGGCAATCATCAATTTACCAAAATGGGTCTAATGGACGGTAATCTAGTTCAGACAGTATTTTACAATTTTGGTGAGATTGGAGACTGGCAAAACCAGCCCTCACTTAGCGGAGTCTGGCCGAAAGGTACAAACCATACTTATGTAGATGGTGTGGCGATCATTGTATCAGCCGAGGCAAAGGATAAGCAGGGTAACGTTTTCCATCCACTAGAAACAAATTACTATGAATATACAAGATACAATCCTCAAACATTTGTGACATATGGGTGGTGGCCCTTGCCAGGATATGCTAATCCATATCAATCAAGTGTAGCTCGCAGTGATGATCCAAATACCTGGCCAAGTACATGGCCAGACAGACCAGCTGATTGGGCAGGTTACTGGGATGGATTTTTCGGTAAAGGAGTACAGAATGCCGATTTGGAAACATATTTTGTTTTTGATGACAATGAAGACAGATACTATATAAATACGCATCATTTTTATCCTGATGCTGATGATACTACAAGAGGCGGTTTAGGAATGCAAGTGAAGGGGCGCGGGTTTCAATGGTCTCAAGTGCTAGCAGAGGATGTAATATTCTGGTATTATGAAATAACTAATATGGGAACAACCGATTACCCAAAAACTTTATTTGCTCAATACGTTGACTGGGGAATAGGTGGGCATGATAATTCATCAAATAATGCAGGCGATTATAATCAGTTATTAAATATTTCTTACGCATGGTCAACAGTTCCGTTTGGAAGTCCCGGGCATTGGAGTCCGGTAGGATACGCAGGTTACGCATTTCTTGAAAGCCCGGGAATAGATTATGATAATATTGATAATGACCATGATGGATTGACGGACGAACGAAGAGACAATAATGCAAAGGTATTTATTAATGATCCGAATCAAGATCCATATTTAAGAGATGTAGCTCAAGATACAGCCAGATTTAAACAATTCTACGGTTATTCATGGCAGCCTCATTGGGATGCAGATGAAAATGCTAATTGGAAGACATACACTGATTTGAATCATAACGGTAAATGGGATCCGGGAGAACCGTTAAACGATGATGTAGGTACAGATGGTATTGGACCTCTTGATCCCGGCTATACGGGCCCGGATGCAGATGGTTCGCAGGGTGATGGTAAGCCTGAGCAAGGTGAACCGGATTTCGGAAACCTTGATAAAGACGAGTCTGATCAGTTAGGATTAACAGGATTTTCAATTTTTGCAGTACATACTTATGATTTAAATAATGATGAAAGAAATTGGAACGCTTTGTCTTCACTTCCTACACCTCATGGGCAATCACTAGTCGGTGTAAACCTTGCGAACTTTTTTTCAAGTTATTTATTCCATATGGATGGAAGGAATACATATTCAGCGTCCACAGGCATTCAGCAAGAAACCGGGACGACCGAAAGATTTTCTATGGCGCTTATTTTCGGAATAAACGCGGATGATTTATTTAGAAGAAAGAATACAGTACAGGCTATTTATAATGCAAGTTATCAATTTGCCAAACCGCCTGCGAAGCCGTTAGTTAAAGCTATAGCAGGTGACCACAAAGTAACGCTGTATTGGGATGACGGTGCTGAAAAATCATTTGATAGATTCTATCAGCGTGTCAATTTTGAAGGATACAGAATATACCGCGCAACTGACCCGAATTTTCTTGAAGATCAGATAATTACCGATGCTTATGGAAAGGCTACGTTTAGACAGCCGATTGCACAATATGATTTAATTGACGGTATTACAGGGCTATTCCCGATTTCTGTTAACGGAGCAATGTTCTATTTAGGTGATGATTCCGGGTTAAAGCATTCATTTATAGATACTACAGTAACAAACGGTCAGACATATTATTATGCTGTAGTCTCTTATGATCAAGGATTCATAACGACAAATATAAACGGAGTTCAGCAGGGAATTCCTCCGGCAGAATGTACAAGCATTATAAAGACAGACGTCAACGGTAACGTTAAGACCGATGTCAACACTGCTGTTGTCACTCCGAGAGCTCCAAGCGCAGGTTACGTAGGTCCTCAACTTCAAGATATCGTTGACAGCGGTCCGGGCACGGGCACTATAGTGCCAAACGTACTTGTTCCGGATTCAATAAAGAATTACAACACATACAGGCTTGAATTTATTGACCATTCGGAGTTTCACACTGATCCATCGCCATATTATAGGTTAATTAATTATTCAACGAAGGATACTTTGATTCCTCCGACTGTTTTTGACGGAAATGAAGCTCAACTTCCAGTAACAGATGGATTTAGTCTTGATGTTACAAACGATACGTCAGTAAGCATTGATCAATCAAAAACAAAATGGGTCGTAGGAAACAGTAATTATTTTGTACAGACAGGATTTGATTCGAGATACGCCGGAGCAAATCAGAGTGTCAGAGTGAACATGCCGGCTGACTTTGAGGTAATATTTAAGGCTCCCGGACAGGGAGATACTTCATATCCGACCTCAAGTTTCAATGCGCCGATAGTTTCGAATATTCAAGTAAAGGATCTAACGGACGGAATTGATCATTATCAATTTAAATTTTATGATAACAATAACAACGGGTTGTTTGATTTAGGAGACGCAATCTTTTTAGTTTGCGGAGATTCTATGGATACAAGGGCAACCGGTTTTCAGAATTTGCATGTCGGCTGGTCATTCTCTTTAGTAAAGGATACAACTATTCCTGATAATTTACAAAGGGCACCTCAAGTTGGGGATATTTACAAACTATCGACTACTAAACCGTTTAGGACAGGAGAATATTATCAATTCAGTACAAGGTCATCGTATTTTGATAAGTCAAAATTCTTAACTGACCTAAATGATATTGCAGTGGTTCCGAACCCGTATCCAGGTGCAGCTTCATGGGAACCGCTAACAAATACTGTCGGTAGAGGTGAAAGGCTAATATATTTTACGCACCTGCCGGCGGTATGTACAATAAGAATATATACTTTAAGCGGTAACCTAGTGCAAACTTTACATCATAGCGGTTCATTAACAGATGGGCAGGAGCCATGGAATTTAATATCGAAAGATGGGATGTCGATTGCATTCGGTGTTTATATCTTCCAGGTTGATGCGCCGGGATTAGGAACAAAAATAGGACGCTTCGCAATAATTAAATAGGATTGCGAGCAAATAGAGATTACGAGGCAAATATGAAAATGAAATTTTTACTTATTACAATTTTATCATTATTAGTAAGTACTTACCTCTTCCCACAGAGTAAGAATGTTTCGAAAGTTGGAACAACAGCTGCGACATTTTTAGAAATAGGAGTCGGAGCTACAGCAAGCGGAATGGGAGGTGCTTACGTAAGTATGGCGAATGATGCGTCAGCATTATATTGGAATCCAGCCGGTATAGCACGGTTAGAACAGAATCAAGTTGTATTTACACATACGAACTGGATTGCATCAACTAATTTAGATTATGCGGCTTTAGTACTTCCTCTAGGCGAGCTTGGGAATATAGGATTAAGCTACACGTCACTTTCAATGCCAGATATGGCTGTAACTACAGTAGCAATGCCTCAGGGGACAGGAGAATATTTTAGCGCAGGCGATCTTGCATTAGGGCTTTCTTATGCTAGGACCATAACAGATAGGTTTGCGATAGGTTTTACAGCGAAATATATTCAAGAAAATATTTGGCATGAAACGGGTACAGCATTTGCGATTGATGCAGGAACTTCGTTTAGAACAGACCTACTAGGAGGCATGGTTATTGGCGCTTCGATATCGAATTTTGGTTCTTCCATGCAGTTAAGCGGAATTGACACAAGAACCTTTGCCAGAATTGATCCAACGTTACTTGGAACTAATGACCAAGTTCCATATAATATTGATCTGGGGACATGGAATCTTCCATTATTGTTCAGGATTGGTGTATCAGCCAGCCCTATCAATACGGAGAATTATAAATGGACAGTTGCGATCGACGCTCTTCACCCCAACGATAATTACGAAAGTATGAATGTAGGAACAGAATTGTCGTACCAGGGCTTTTTATTTATAAGAGGCGGATACCAGTCATTATTTTTACCAGACGGTGAAGGAGGATTATCATTTGGTATAGGAGTTAATACAAAGGAACTATTCAGCAACAATATAGTCCGGTTCGATTACGCTTATAGAGATTTCGGAAGATTAAATGGAGTCCATTATTTTTCGGTCGGTATTAGCTTTTAATATTTCTAATTGTAAAAACAATGGATGAGAAAATTGCACAAAAATATTTTAATAGGTTTGCTTATTATTTTAAGCACTGCAAGTGTCACTGCGAAAGACTTTCCGCCTGCCAAAGATTCAGCAAGGGTTATTGATTATGATACAGCATTTAAATCGAAAATCGGCGATGAAGTTATAGCAAAGGTTGGAAACAAAAAGATTACTGTCAAAGAATTTGTAAGCGGATATGAGTTCGGGCCTGCATTTTATAAAAAAGAAAAGAATTCAAAGGATATTTATTTAAAATATTTGCTGGATGAAAAACTTCTCGCGCTTGACGGATATTCCAAGGGATATAATGATTCTACAAGAGTAAAAGATCTTTATAATGCTATTAAGAGTGATCTTACAACTGAACAGTTATTTAAGCAGGATATTCAAAAAGGAGTAAAAATACCTAAGAGCAGGATTAAAGAGGCGGTGAAAGACAAACAGTTTACTTATAATATTAAATGGTTATATGCTCCCAACGATGATTCGCTTTCATTTTTTGAATCCGGATTAAGTAATAAAATAAGTTTCGATTCGCTATACGACATGCAGTTAAATGATTCAGTTTTCTATGATCAGAGGTCAATGAAAATTGATAAATTTAAACTGTCAATCAGGAATCCGCAATTAGCCGGAGTTGTTGACACGCTTAAAGTAGATGAGATTTCGCGGCCAATTAAGGCACCTGATGGCTGGTACATTGTAATGGTTACGGATATTTGGAAAAACGATATAGTTACTGAAACAATGTATCAGAAAGATGAATATGATGCTAATACAGCTTTGGAAATGCAGCAAATGGACAGCTTATCAGACGTGTATGTTCATACTATGATGTTGAATCATAACCCTGTAATACAGGCGCGAGCATTTGATTTAATGCGCTCTTATATGGGAAACTACGAATTGCCTCCAAGCCTCTATAAAAAATGGAGACTCGAGAAACGGATGGAAAGTGAAGTTCAAAATTATGATTCTCTTGACGAAAAGAACCTTGGGAAAGTAGCACTTGTAGTTCTAAATGATACAACATTTACAATGGCAGATTTTATAAAATGGTTCAGACTAAGGGAGGAATACCTCAAATTTAATCAAGCAAATTTTAATTCATTTTCAGCATCGCTGGAGTCATTAATATGGCAAATGGTCAGAGATAATTTATTAACAAGGAGAGCGTATTCAAGAGGGTATCAGAATTTAGGAATTGTTAAAGAACAGTCTTCCTGGTGGAAAGATAAAATTGTATACTCAATAATGAGGGATAAGATAGCCAATTCAGTGGGATTAAACATAGAGTCTCCCGCACAGAGAATGAAAATCTATGATAAGAAACAAGAAATTATAGACAGAACAAATAAGATATTAGCCAAGTTAAAAGAGAAATATAAAATATCAATAAATAAGAAATTACTAGATAAAATTACTGTTCAAGATGATGACAATCCTCATGCAATTGATGCATATGTAGTGAAAAAGGGAGGGATATTTCCTCACCCAGCTTATCCGTCAATTGATTTTAATTGGCGAGAATGGCACTAAAACTTGAACGGATAGAATATTAATGACAAAAAGAAATATTGTACACATATTGTTAGTTGTCCTTACTTTATTTTCCGGAATTTCATGCAGTAGAAGAAATGACAGAAATCCTAACAATTTAATCTATTGGTCAAGCAACAACACGCAGGAAATTCAATTTGCAAAGTATGTAGTTGATCAATGGAACGAAAAAAATCCAAATGAGAGAATATCATTTCAGCCAGTACCTGAGGGTCAATCAAGCGAAGAAATAATTTTAGCTGCAGTTGTAGGAAAAACCACTCCTGATATATATTCAAATATGTGGGAAGGAAACGTAGAGGATTATGCTCGTGCCGGAGTATTGGTAGCGTTAGATACGCTTAAAGGGTTTAAGGATTACATATCTCAGAGATGTGATAGTGCAGTAATTAAAGAAGTGACAAGTTCGGACGGGCACATCTACCAAATACCCTGGAAGATCAATCCAATAATGATGATTTATAATAAGAAGATAATGGAGGGTTTAGGTTTATCAGATGCGCCAAAGGACTATAGCGATTACTTTAGTGCTGCAAAGAAATTTAGAGACGAGAATATAGACAAGAATGGGTATGTAAAAAAATGGTTCGGCTATTGTGAAGTACAAGTTACCTGGTGGCAACGTTTTTTTGATTTTTATCCATTATACCTAGCAGCTTCGGGAGGAGCACCTTTAATTAAAGATGACACTGCTGCATTTAATAACAAATATGCAATAGAAGTTTTTACTTTTTTGCACAAGCTATATAAGGATAATTATTTTACAAAAGAACAACTTTCAGTTCAGCAGGATGTTTTTTTAGCAAGCATTATTGCTTCAAGATTTACCGGGCCCTGGGAAATAGCTCATTCTGAAAAATTCAAACCTAAGGGCTTTACCTATGGTTTTTCTGCCATGCCTGTTCCGGATAATCATACCGGACCGGTATACACCTATTGCGATCCTAAGAATATTGTGATATTCAAAACTTGTCCTAACCCAGAACTTGCCTGGCGGTTTATAAAATATATGACAGACAAAGAAAATGATTTGAAATTGTTAGAGTATACCAACCAGCTCCCAAGAAGAAAAATGCTTGACGAGGATACTTTCTTTACAAATTATTTTAAAGATAATCCTAAGATGCTGAAGTTTGCAAAACAGTCTAGATATGTTCGAGGAACTGACCCGTATCCCCATCTAACGGAAGTGTTTGATATAATATCGCAAGAATATGAAGAGAGTGTTGTATACGGAAGAAAAACACCGGCTGAAGCTATAAGAGATGCTGCTAAAGCTGTGAATCTTCTTTATCTGAAATAGAGATAATTATGACAAAGAAAAAATTAGTTCCATATTTATTAGTGTCACCCTATTTGATATATTTTTTGGTATTTATTGCCTTTCCTGTAATCTTTTCAATTGTTCTTACTTTTAATTCTTGGAATATAATTTCGCCTATGAAGTATAATGGGCTAAATAATTATATAAGGTTATTCCACGATCAATTTTTTCTACAATCATTAGTCAACACATTAATATTTTTAGTAATTCACATACCGCTTCAGATTATAGTAGCAATGCTTCTGGCTCTTGCCTTAAATCAGAAGGTTAAGTTTTTAGGTTTTTTCAGGGCAGCATTTTTTCTCCCGGTAATTGTATCAGGCGTAGTAGTTACAATTATTTGGCAGCAGCTTTATGGATTTGATACAGGGCTATTCAATAGAATACTTACAACAATAGGGCTTGGAAGAGTTGGCTGGTTAATAGATCCGGCTTGGGCGATGCCTTCGATAGCAATAATGGCGACATGGAAAAATGTAGGTTTATATGTTATATTATTTCTAGTAGGGCTTCAAACAGTTCCAAATCATTATTACGAAGCTGCAGATCTTGAAGGAGCTAATAAATTCCAGAAATTCTTCAAAATAACGCTACCGATGATCAACCCAACTATTTTCATGGTAGTAATTCTATCAACCATAGGCGGTTTTTCATTATTTATTGAGCCTTATATAATGACCGGCGGTGGACCTTTAAATAGTACTCTATCTGCAGTCCTTTATATATATAAGCAAGGTTTTTTCTTTTATAACATGGGTTATTCAGCAACTCTCGGATTGTTTTTTGCATTGTTGATATTATCTGTTATCATGATTCAGAAGAAGTTTATAGAAAAGGAATGAATATATTATGAAGAAAGTACTTTTTTATATATTCCTATCCTTAGCAGCTGTTGCATTCCTCTATCCATTTCTTTGGATGATTATAGCTTCGTTATCTCCTGAAAATCAAATTGGAAATTTAACATTTATCCCAACTTCGCTTTCGTTTGAGAGTTATACGGAAATGCTCAGTAAGATTCCGATTGCCAGAGCATTATTCAACAGTACATTTGTAGCATTATGTATAACCTTTGGAGTCCTTGTATTCGGGTCTATGGTAGGATATGCTTTAGCAAGATTAGAATTTAAGGGACGGAATCTTATATTCTTCATTATAATATTTACAATGACACTTCCGTTTCAGATCACATTAATACCTCAATATATTCTAATGGTTAAGTTCCAGTGGGTTGATACGTATTGGGCTTTAATCGTACCGTATTTGATGAATTCACTGGCAATTATAATGTTCCGCCAATATTTTAAAACATTACCTCAAGATATAATTGATGCTGCACGTATTGATGGATGCGGAGATTTTGAAATAATATTCAGAATACTTTGGCCCAATTCGATACCCGCATTAGTAACTATAGGTATAATCACATTTATGGCTTCATGGAATGAGGTACTTTGGCCATTAATAGTGATTCGTAATGAACATTTAATGACTTTGCCGCAACTTGTCACATTATTTGCCGTCGGCGGTGCAGCGGAAACTCAGCTTGGAGTAAAACTGGCGGCTGCAACATTGCTTGCACTACCGATTGTATTGGCATATTTATTCTTCCAGAAATATTTTATTCAGAGTATGGCTTCAACAGGTATAAAAGAATAAGGAAAATCGCATGTACGTTCAAAGAATGAAAAAGATATTTAAAGCTAATCCTAATAAAGTTGTCCTTCAATATTTAGATGTAGGCAGACCCGATCGAATTAAGAACATTGTTGATAGGATAAATTTATTAACAAAGGGCGAAATAAGAGAAAAACTTGCCGAATATAAAAAAGATTTCGGTCCAAGACATCAATTTTTTAATGATATCCTTTTAGAAAATTATTCAAATATTAAAAACTTCATAACAGCACCAGAAAAGTTAAGCGATGAAAAAAAGTTATTATTAGGAGCTTATTTTTCCAAAGAATATTCAATTGAAGCAGCATCGTTATTTAACCCATCCATTGTCCAGCACCCTGATCAAAGCTTATTGAAAACCGGATTACTTCGATTCATATTAAGCCTGCGTGCAACGGGGGAAGGGCACATATCCTCTATTGAATTTAGGTCAGGAGTTATAGACGAAAATAACGAAGTGCATTTTGATTCTGAGTCAAGGTTCTCAACATTACCGAAAAAGGATACAAACAGGAAATTTAGCAAGAAGTTTCTAATTGATAATATGCAAAGTGTTAAAGAAGATTTTATTAGCAAATTCCCTGAATCTTTTACCATTTCCGAAGCAGAAAATGTATGTGAAAGTTTAAACGGAAATGAAGCTTCAAAGTATTCCTTAGAAGTTCAAGAAGTTCGTGACCTATTAGATTCGAATTATCAGATAGAATTCCCAGAGACAACGCAAATATCAGAGCGGGTAATTTTCCCCAGTTCAAAAAGTGAATCACATGGAATGGAAGATGTCCGGTTTGTAAGATTTACGGAAGATGATAATAGCATAAAGTACTTTGGCACTTACACAGCATATAATGGAAACTCTTTTCGTACACAATTAATAGAGACACTAGATTTCAAGGAATTCAAAATTCATACACTTAAAGGTAAAGGAATTCAGGATAAAGGAATGGCGATATTCCCACGAAAAGTCAAAGGGAAATACGTAATTACCTCGCGTCAGGGCGGAGAGAATTTATATATAATGTATTCGGATGACCTTTATAACTGGGAAAAATTTGAACTGCTTAAAACACCTGAAGAACCCTGGCAGTATATTCAAATAGGCAACTGCGGTTCTCCTATTGAAACAGAAAAGGGTTGGCTATTAATAACTCATGCAGTAGGTGCCTTTAGGCGATATACTATGGGGGCAATTCTGTTGGATTTGGATAATCCATCTAAAATATTAGGCAGTCTTAAAAAGCCGCTTTTAGAGCCGAATGAAGAAGAAAGAGAAGGTTACGTACCAAACGTTCTATATTCCTGCGGATCTCTAGTCCATAACGGAGATTTGATTATTCCTTATGCGATGTCTGATTCAGCAACCGGATTTGCAAGAGTAGATTTAACTAAATTATTGAATGAAATAACAAATGAGAATTAAAATGTTTAATTGTATAAACCAAAAATGGCGGGTAAAATATGAAAATTATTAGGTACAAAGAAAATCCAATATTGACTGTGAAAGATGTTCCATTTAGAGTTAATAGCATATTTAATCCAGGCGCAATAAAGTATAAGGATGAGTATTTGCTCCTGTGCAGAGTTGAAATGCCTAATGGGCGGTCTTCTTTTGTAGTAGCGAAGAGCAAGAACGGTTTTCAGTTTATCGTTGAAAATCAACCGAGTCTCACTCCGGAAGATCATGGTGATTCATATAAATATGTTGAGTGGGGAATAGAAGATCCAAGAATTTCACAAATTGAAGGGGACTATTATTTAACATACACCGGATATTCAAAGTATATGCCGGTTGTTATTATGTCGAAGACAAAGGATTTCAAGACATTTGAAACTTTCGGTCCAATAAGTGTTCCTTCAAACAAGGATTGTGTTTTATTACCTGAAAAAATTAACGGGTTCTATTGGAAGATTGATAGGCCATCAGCTGAAAACCGTAGAGATATTTGGATAAGCAAAAGTCCCGATTTGATTCATTGGGGGAACAATCAAGTCTTAATAGAGCCTCAGCAAGGGACCTGGGAATCAGATAAAATTGGAATTTCAACTCCGTTTGTAAAAACTAAAGAAGGCTGGCTTGCGCTATACCACGGCGTTAGAGGTTTTGGAATTTCTTCAATGTACAAGCTAGGAGCTATTCTACTAGATCTTGAAAAACCATGGCTTGTAAAAGGGAAAACTTCTGAGCCAATTTTAGCGCCCGAATTTGATTATGAAAGAGTCGGTGATGTAAATAATGTAGTATTCTCAAACGGGTGGGTAGTTGAGAAAGACGGCTCAGTAAAGATCTATTATTCCGGAGCGGATACAAATGTTTGTATTGCTGAGACTTCAGTTAACCATTTACTATCTGTTTGTAAGTAATCAAAATATTAATAGGCATTATATGAGAAATAAATTATTGAAAATCTCCGGGTTAAAATTTGCAACTTTATTCCTATTCCTAGCAACATCAATTATATATGCACAAAGAGATGAAACGAGATCGCTTGTTAATATTTCCCACCTTGACCATCTTTATCAGCAAATAAATGTGAATGGCAAAGAGATGGGGATAATTCATATTTATGCTAATTATCCGGATTATAAATATACTGATGCTCCGGGTGAGGGTATTGCCTGTGTTGATGATATTGCACGTGCTGCAATTTTTTATATGAAATATTATAACACAACGCATGACTCAGCAGTATGTAATAAAATAAAAATGCTTACTAATTTTTTGCTTTATATGCAGGCGGATAACGGGTTCTTTAATAATTTTATTTTCAGCGATTATTCTAAAAACACAACTTATAAGACCAGTGTTGCGGAGCCAAATTGGTGGAGCTGGAGAGCTATCTGGGCACTTGCAAAGGCAGATAATTTTTTCATGAAGTACGACAAATCTTTTGTCCCTGTTATTTCGCCACAACTAGAAAGAGCTGTCAAAGTAACAAAGAAATGGCTTATTAAAAATGAATCCGATTCAACTCAGAACTTTAGTGGCTTTAGATTGCCAACATGGCTGCCTTTTGGGACTGCAGCAGATCAAGCTGCCGTAATTGTTAAAGGATTTCTATCATACTACAAAGCGACAGATGATACCTTAGTCAGGAATGAAGCGATCCGGTTATGCAGCGGAATAGAAGGGATGCAGGCAGGAGATGCTTCTTATTTACCTTACTATGCGTTCTTAAGCTGGCAGAATACGTGGCATATGTGGGGGAATAGTCAGGCTGAGGCTTTAATGGACGCGGGGATAATGTTGAATAATCATGAATATATAAAAAAGGCGCAAAAAGAAATTTGGGATTTTTATCCTTATTTGATCAAGGCTAATTATATGAGCAGTTTTACTATTGAGCATGTAAAAGATACCGTTGTATACAAGGACAGCGCAAAGTTTGGTCAGATTGCTTATGGTATTAGCCCGATGGTATTGGCTAGCTGCAAGTCATACGATGCTACAAAGGATGTCGCATCAGCCACAGTAGCGGGTCTTTTAGGCTGTTGGTTTTTTGGAAAAAATCCTGCCGGCAAACCAATGTATAACATCAACACAGGTGTTTGCTTTGACGGTATAAATAATGAAAACGAAATAAATAATAATAGCGGTGCTGAGTCAACAATTGAAGCGCTCTTTACAATGCTTGCGATTGATAAAAATCCGATTGCAAGAAAAATAGTCTGGAATTATTACAATGAGCATGTAAATAGCAAAAAATAAGTAAACTTTTTAATTGGGGGAAAAATTTATTAGATCTTTATGAAAAACCAATTAAAATATCGTCTAGTTAGAATCATCTTTTTAAGCATAATAATTTTTTTAATTATGAATAGAAATGAATTTCCCCAACAAATAAACATCACGCAGATTGATAGTATGCCCAATTTGCCCACTCCATATTTAATGCGCGATTGGAAAAAAGTAGCGCAAGGTTATGATTCTTTAGTTTTTAATTTGAATACCAGTGGACAATATCTACCGTTAGTTTGGACAGATAATAATGCCACAAATTATACAGGCCCAAGATTCGGACTTCATACAGTAGTAGGAACTACAGCGCCAACATCTGCTGAAGCAATAAATTGTATTCCTGCATTAGTCGGAGCATCTCTAGTTGGAATTGACAAATCAAATCAAAATGGCTATAACTGGGTTGAAATGGCTCAGGAATGGTTTAATAAAACCAATGGGCAAAATGTTTATAAAAATCAGCCTAACGATTTGACTAATGATGACTGGTGGTACGAAACAATGCCCAATGTCTTTTTCTACCAGCTTTATTCTTTGTACCCAAATGTTGGAGACTTTCATAATCAGTTTATAAGTGTAGCCGACCAATGGTTAAAAGCTGTTTATGCAATGGGCGGCAGTACAACGCCCTGGCAAATTCCCAATATGGACCATCGAGGCTGGGATTTTCCGACTATGACACCTACAGATGCAACTCCCCATGAACCTGAGGCAGCAGGAGCAATAGCGTGGCTGCTTTATAATGCATACGTGAAAACCGGCAATGAAAAATACCGTGCTGGTGCTGAGCTTTCAATGGAATTTCTGAATAATTGGAACAGTAATCCTGCTTATGAAATTCAATTACCTTACGGTGTATACACAGCAGCAAGAATGAATGCAGAATTAGGAACTAACTATGATATTGTTAAACTGGTTAATTGGTGTTTCAATATAACGCAACTAAGAGACTGGGGAGTAATGTCAAATGCCAGCTACGCAAATTATGCTAATTGGGGCGGCTTGGATTGTGATGGGTTAGTTGGCGAAATAAATTATAGTAATAATTATGCATTTGTAATGAATGGATTTGAACAAGTTGGTGCTTTAGTTCCGATGGTTAGATATGACCCAAGATTTGCAATAGCCATTGGCAAATGGGTATTGAATGTTGCAAATGCTTCGCGCCTTTTTTATCCCAAATATTTACCTGCAGCCAATCAGGATGCAGCAAGCAAAAGTTGGGCTGATCAATATGATCCTAATTCTTATATCGCTCATGAAGCAATGCATCAGTATTCACCCAATTCAAATTCTATATCGCCTTTTGCTACAGGCGATGCTGAAAGCGGCGGGTGGGGATTGACGAATCTTTCTCTTTATAGTTCATCACATGTTGGGATTTTAGGAGGTATAATAGACACTACAAATGTAGAAGGTATTTTACAGCTTAATCTTTTGAAAACGGATTATTTCCATGATACTGCTTATCCAACTTATCTTTATTATAACCCTTATCCTATTAATAAGCCGGTTACAATAAATGTCGGGAGTAGTTCAGTTGACATATATGACCTAGTATCGAAGACTTTTATAGTAAAGGGAGTGACAGGTTCGACAAATATTACAATACCGGCAAATTCTGCAGTGATTGCTGTTCTTGCACCTGCCGGGGGAGCACAAACTTATAATCTTAAGAAATTTTTAATAAACGGAGTTGTTGTTGACTACCAGTCAAACAATTCAGTTGCTAATTATCCTCCGCGAATAAAATCATTAGCGCCATTACCGGCAACAATATTAATTTCAGATACTGTTAAAATGTATTGCACTGCAGTGGACCCTGATAACGATTCTATGTTGTATACATGGAAAACATCATTAGGCTCAATAATAGGAACAGGGAATCAGGTAAGCTGGGTTGCACCAGATTCTGCAGGAAATTATGTAGTATCATGTAAAGTATCAGATAGTTATGGTTTGATAGATTCAGCCAGCGATACTTTAAGTGTTGTAAAGTCAATATACCATCTGCCTGTCATTAACAGTATTACTGCTTCTCCACGTAAAATAAATATTGATTCAACATCGGTATTCAAATGCTTTGCAAGCGACAGCAGTAATTATAACTTAACTTATTCATGGTATTCTCCTAACGGAAATATTTCAGGCAGCGGTTCGTCGGTAGTGTGGACTGCGCCGCATGCAGCTGGAAATTATTATGTATACTGTACAGTAAACGATGGTCATGGGGGAATTGTTGCTGATAGTCTGGATGTTGAAGTAAGAGATTTGTCTGTTATCCAGTCGGGCAATTTAATGGCATATTATCCTCTTGACGGGAATGCCAATGATGAAAGCGGCAATAATAATAACGGAACAATTCAAGGTGCAGTATCAACAAGTGATCGATTCGGAAATCTAAATAGGGCATACTATTTTGACGGGAAAACAGAATATATCCTCGTGCCATCTTCTCCAAGTCTGAATTTTCAAAATGCGATTACAATAAATTTCTGGATGAAAGTTGCTACTTTTAACGGGAACGAACAATACGTTATTTCTCAAGGAAGTTATGACAACAGATTAAAAATATCGATAATACCGGGAAACTATCTGAGATGGACTATAAAGACTAATTATACAAAAAATAATGGAATCATTGACCTTGATTCGGAAACTAAATTAGCAGCCGGAAAGTGGTATAATGTTAATGTTATTTACAGTGGATCTGATTATGAAATTTATCTTAACGGAAATCTTGATTCGTTCTCATCATGGTCGGGATCAATACTTCAGACAAATATCGGTATGACTTTTGGGCAAATGACTCCTACCGACAATACATATAATTTTAACGGTACTTTAGACGACATCAGAATATTTGATTATGCTCTTTCGCTACAACAGATTTCTAATTTGTATAATCTGAATACTACAGGGATTGGAACTAACTCAGATTTAATTCCCACTGAAACAAAGCTTATGCAGAATTATCCTAATCCATTCAATCCAAGTACTGTAATTACATTTCAGCTTAACAAAAGCTCAAATATTAGCCTAAGCATATATAATATGCTTGGTCAAAAGATCGCTAATTTAGCTAAAGGCTATTTCACTTCGGGAAGTCATTCACTTAATTGGAATGCAATCAATTTTGCCAGCGGGATTTATTATTATGAACTAAGAACAGACTCACAAAGATTTATAAAGAAAATGATACTAATAAAATAGGAGACAATTTGAAGAAAAAATATTTATTGCATGATAATTGGAAATTTTCGTTAAAGAAAACACAAGAGAAGGTTCCCTCTGAACTAAAAAGTAAAATAAAAGAAGGCAAATGGTTTAATGCAACCGTACCCGGTACTGTGCAAACTGATTTGCTTAATAATAAATTAATCCCTGAGCCATTTTACTCTGATAATGAAACAAAGCTTCAATGGATAGGTAAACAAAATTGGACTTATAAGACTTCATTTGATCTTCCGGCCGATTATGATTTATCAAAAAAGCTATTTATAGTAATGGAAGGAATAGATACATCAGCAATAGTAATATTAAACGGTACCATGCTGGGTCCTACGGAAAATATGTTTCTCACATATAAGTTTGAAATATCAAAACTCATAATACAAAAGAATAATGAACTTGAAATTATTTTTATATCGCCGGAAATTTATGCAAAACAGCTTGAATCTAAATACGGCCAACTCCCGGTAGCATTGAGATCGGAAAGAGTCTATTTACGCAAAGCACAATATTCATTCGGGTGGGACTGGGGACCGACATTCTTAACTCAAGGCATCTGGAGACCAATTTATTTACTACAAGCAGAGGAATATTGTTTCGAAAACTTTTCATTTAGTACTATCTCTATCAATGAACAAAATTTAAAAGCTAAAGTAAGTATTAAAGCTAAAATTAATAAGACGATAACTTCAAGCTTGAAACTGGGCATTAAAATATGGGACGGAAATTCAGTCTATGAATATACTGAAGCTATTTCGGAGACAGGCGTTTTCAGTAAGGAATATGAGCTTGACGATGTGAAATTATGGTGGCCTAACGGATCAGGAGATTCTCATCTTTATAATATACAAATTAAGCTTACAGATGATGGCGTCATTTATGATGAAATAAACAAAAGAGTTGGAATAAGAACAGTAGAGCTAATCTTGAAAGAAAAAGAAGCAAATACTTTCCGGTTTCAAGTAAATGGGCATCCGGTTTTTGCAAAAGGGGCTAATTGGATTCCCGGAGATTCATTCCTACCGCGCGTAACTTCAGAAAAATATGAAAAATTACTAAGTCTTGCTAAAGACGGGAACATGAATATTATACGTGTTTGGGGAGGTGGAATTTATGAAAACGATATGTTTTATGACATATGCGATGAACTTGGTTTAATGGTATGGCAGGATTTTATGTTTGCATGTGCGGCTTATCCTGAGTACAAAGAATTCTTAGAAAACGTTTCAGAAGAAATAAAGCAAAATGTTTACCGCCTTAAGAATCATTCGAGTATAATTATCTGGTGCGGTAATAATGAGAATGAATGGATATGGCAAAGAGCATTTAACAAATCATATAAAGAGATGCCGGGCTATAAAATTTATAATGAAGTTATTCCTAATATTTTAAAGGAAGCTGATCCGGGACGGCCTTATTGGGAATCAACTCCATTCGGATATGATGAAGACCCAAATTCTGAAAACAGCGGGAATAGACATCAATGGGATTTGTGGAGTAACTGGATTGATTACAATGAAGTCGAAAAAGACAAAAGTTTATTTGTAACAGAATTTGGATTTCAAGCGCCGGCAAACGCTGAAACTATTGTAAATGTCCTGCCAAAGGATGAAAGATATCCTCAAAGTAAAATATTTGATTTTCATAACAAGCAGGTAGAGGGACCTCAAAGATTAATTAAATTCCTTTCATCGCACCTACCTTTAACAAACAGGCTAGTTGATTTTATTTATTTAACTCAGTTAAATCAGGGTTTTGCACTTAAGAAATGCGTAGAACATTGGCAGTCAAGATTTCCAGAAACAAACGGTTCAATTATATGGCAAATAAATGATGTGTGGCCTGTGTCGAGCTGGTCATTGATTGATTCAAACTTAATTCCAAAATTGGCATATTATTTTGTTAAACAAGCTTTTAGTCCTCAAATAATCCAATTTGAGAGAAAAGAGAAAAATGTTTATGTGAGTATCCAAAATAATTCAAATGAAAAATACTCGGGGAAGGCAAGAATTCAAATCATTAGTCTTCCTAAAGGTAAAGTTAATAACGCAGTATCAAAAAAAGTAATAATTGAGCCGCTGGAGAAGCGCGCAATTATTTCAGTCCAAGTGCCAAACAGTAGTAATAGTGAAAAGCATGTAGTAATTGTGTCGCTCTTAAACTCTGATGGGACAATAGCTCAACAGAATTATTTTGTAGAAGATGAATGGAAGCATCTTCGACTTCCGAAAGCAAAAGTTAAATACAAATTCGCCGGAAAGGATTCTATAGTGATAAAAACAGATAAACCTGCATTTTTCGTTTCACTTGAAAGTCCGGGAATTATTTTTAGTCACAACGGTTTTATCCTCCTTCCCGGGGAAGAAATCAAGGTAAATATAGTTAAGAATTCTATACATATTAAGAATCCGAAGTCAATCAAAGTATCTTGTTTAAATGAACATTTATTATAAGCTAAAAATGGACTTACGGCTATAATTATTAATGAAAATATATATCGGAGAGTTTATGAGATCTAGAATTATAATTATTGGGCTTTTAATTTTCCAAGTATCTGTTTTAAATGTTTTAGCTCAAAGCAAAACACAGGAATTAGAGAAAAGAATGGATGTGCATTTTAAAGGCAATTCTCAAATCGAAGTAGGGAACCCCTATGTTGGAGTAGAGATGCATCATAGCATGTATCTCCCTGAAAGAATTAGCTTTTATTATCCAGTTGCCAACAGCATTGATATGAGCACAGATTATTTCAAACGCGATACAACTTTTATCATGGCACTTGGGCTAAAAATTGGTAAAGAAGGTAAAGAATGGCTTGGATTAAAACCAACTCCTTATATTCTAAATCCCTATTCGGTTAAGTTTAATGATGACAATAAGGAAAGGAATATTTCCGTCACGTATGAGTTTTGCAAATCAAAACCGGCAATGGTTATTAAATATGAAATTACGAATAAGGGTAAGTCCGCCGAGCCTTTTGAATTTTATACTCATCTCGAAACTTCATTAAAAACCAGTCATACTTATGCATTAATAAATAAAGCAAGTACTGAATATGATAAATCCACAGGGACTATTTATGCGAACTTTAATGATGAAGGTACACAATATGCCCAAGTGTTCGTTTCAAATGCAGGATTATTGCCAGAAAGCTTTTCCTCAGAAGGGAGCATGGACTATTCTTGTCATCCTATAAACGATTATTGGTATAATCATAGCGGCAGTCTTGACAATAAATTATTTTCACCGGATCATCCCGGAGTTCCCGCAGCAGTATTTCTTTATAAGAAATATCTTAATCCAGGGGAGTCAATGACGATAGTTCAAATCGTGGGATCTTCAAAGCAAAGTGAAGGGAAAGAGATTGTAAATTATTTACATAAAAATTATCAAACTGAAATAAATGATTATGAATCATATGTCCTTTCAAGAGTGGAAAATGGGAAATTTATAACTAATGATAAAGACCTTGACCATTCTTATCTCTGGGCAAAAGCAATATTAGCTGTTGATAAGCATTATATAGACGGTCAAATTAGACCAATGCCCTGTCCAGCAGAATATAATTTTTATTTTACTCATGATGTAATGCTAACGGATTTAGCTGCGGTTAATTTTGACCTTCCCAGAGTAAAAGAAGATTTGTTGTACACAATTGAACATGCTAATTCGGATTATGTTATTCCTCATGCTTACTATTGGAAAGATACCTCTTTTACAACTGAATATGCAGAATCCGACAATTGGAACCATTTTTGGTTTATAATAAACGCAGCAAGTTATTTACGCCATTCAGGAGAT
The DNA here is from genome assembly GCA_021777835.1 of Bacteroidota bacterium. Classification (GTDB taxonomy): domain Bacteria; phylum Bacteroidota; class Ignavibacteria; order Ignavibacteriales; family Ignavibacteriaceae; genus FEN-1297. The sequence continues at coordinate 155,481 of JAJYDC010000002.1, forward strand.
GTGGCTACTCTTGAAAAATTATATCCATATTTAACTAAGAGTCTAAACCTATCACTACAAAATAGGAAAGAAGGATTGATGTGGGAAATTAGACCAGACTGGTGGGATATAGGTCATAATTATGGTCCAAGAGCTTACACTACAATTTTGGAAATTAAGACATTGCGCGATTATATATATATATCGTCAGTACTTAATAAAAATATTTCCAAACTTGAAGGTTATGAAAATATAACAACTTCTTTAAACAAAAACCTAGTTGATAAGTTATGGGATAATAAATTGAATTATCTGATGAATTATTATAACCGAGGAGGAGAGGACACTCATTACTATATAGGGTCACTTCTAGCAGCCCATTTCAATTTACTTGACAAAAGTCATCTTAGCAAATTAGTCAATTCAGCCAAAGAAAAGTTGCTAGATCCTAAAGTCGGCGTGTATGATGTCTTTCCGATGGATTTTGAAAAATTAAACTTAATATGGAAATTTCTTGATAACGAAGAGGGAGCGCCTTACTATTATATCAACGGAGGAATATGGCCTCACGGAAATTCATGGTATTCTTTAGCACTTATAGCTGATAATAAAAAAGCGGAAGCATATAACTTTATAAAAAATGTTATGACAATACATGGAATAATGAATAGTCCAAACGGTCAGCCTGCGATGTACGAAGTAAGAATCGGAGATCCTCACAATCCAAAAATATACGGCACAATTGATAAACCGGAATTTATGTGGGCAGGAGCATGGTATATTTATTCTTTATATCATTTATTCGGAATCAAGGAAAATGATTGGAATATCCAATTGAACCCATATTTGAATGCACAAAATAAGTCAGCTGATTTTACATTAACAGCAAACGGTCAAGAATTTAATGTTAATATTACAGGAAAGGGAAGTAATGTTAAATCGATAAAATATGACGGAGCTGAGCTTCCTTCACTTGTTATTCCATCAGAAGTAAAGAATATTAAAGATATTAATATTGTATTGGGCGAGGTTTCATTACCTTACATTGAATCGACAGATGCAATGTTGACTGATTGCTCTTATAATCAATCATCAAATAAAATTTCTTTTACATTAAAAGCCTTCCAAAATTATATTAGTAAAACTGAAATAATTTCTCGAAAAAAGCCCTTAAATATATTTTCTGACGGGGCAGTATTCAAAAATTGGAATGTTGAGAAAAAAGGTGATACGTATTATGTTACAATAAATGCAAAATTGGGAGACAAAGGTAATAGCTTCCAGGTAGAATTTTGATATCTAAAATGTGATTTTATTTAATTAGGAATAATATGGCAAGAGTACAATTAAAAGATATTTCGAAGTCTTATGAAAACGGCAGTTATGCAGTAAAGGATATAAACTTTGAAGTAGAAGACAAGGAATTTGTAGTTCTTGTAGGTCCCTCGGGTTGCGGGAAATCTACAATTCTGAGAATGATAGCAGGATTAGAAGAAATAAGTTCGGGAGAATTATTTATTGAAGATAAAAAAGTAAATGAAATATCACCGAAGGACAGAAACATAGCAATGGTCTTTCAGAACTATGCACTTTATCCTCACATGACGGTTTATGAGAATATGGCTTTTGGTCTTAAGTTAAGGAAATTCAGCAAAGAAGAGACAAAGAAGCGAGTTACGGAAGCGGCAAAAATACTAGAACTTGAGCCATATTTACAAAGAAAGCCGAAGGCACTGTCAGGAGGGCAAAGACAGCGAGTAGCTGTCGGCAGAGCAATAGTAAGAAAGCCTAAGGTGTTCTTATTTGATGAGCCGTTGAGTAACCTGGACGCAAAAATGAGGGTGCAAATGCGTACGGAGATATCCAGACTTCATAAGCAGCTTGAAGCGACTATGATATATGTAACTCATGATCAAACTGAAGCAATGACAATGGGTAACAAAATAGTTGTTCTCAAGGATGGTATAATAAACCAAATATCAACGCCGCTTGACTTATATAATTTCCCAGCGAATAAATTTGTAGCAGGATTTATCGGAAGTCCTGCAATGAATTTTCTAAGAGGCAAAATTGTTGAAGATAATGGTCTGAAATTTAGGAGTGAGAAAAGTACATTAAGTATAGGCATACCAGCAAATCAAATTAAAAAGTTAAATACTTATTTGAACAAGGACGTTTATCTTGGGATACGTCCTGAAGATATATATGATGAAACAAATTACCAGCAAATTTCAGCATATGAAGAACTGAAAGTAGAACTTGATTTGGTAGAGCCAATGGGAAATGAAATTTATTTATACTTCCTGATAGAAGGTGTGCAGTTTATAGGCAGAATTCCGGCGCGAGTAATACCAAAGCAGGGAAGTACAAAAAATCTTTTCTTCGACGTGTCAAAAGTTCATTTCTTTGACGATAAAACCGAAGCAGCTATAAGATAAAATTATAATATTGTTCTAAATCTAAGAGCTAATGAATCGGGAAATTGAATTATTAGAGCTTAGAATTTAAAGCTAAGCGATACTGTATTGCCTGTACCTAAGCCATATTGAAATGGTGTAAAGGCATAATCAAAGTCTAGATTTCCCCACATTATACCTAATCCAGCCGTAAAACTTTTCGATATGTAATTAGATTGATAGCCTCCCCGAAGAGCAATCATATTATCATAAGTTATTTCTGCGCCAAGATTGAAATGAGAATCATTAGTCGGAGTATATTTTAGGAATTCGGCTGCGATATCAACTGCAATTTTGTTTCCAGGAAGCTGAAACTGATAATTTGGACCAATTCTTATTTCAGTTGGTAATTTCGTATCTTGATTTCTTAGTTGATTCATTGAACCAAGATTTCTGACAACCGCAACAGCTCTTAGACCATCTATAGGGGTTTTATAATTTAATCCGAAGTCAAATCCCCATCCTGTAGCCTCATCAACGTATAAACCTTCATACAGATATTTTATAGTAGCTCCGAATGAAATATTATCAACGACATGAAACCCAGTACTAATACTGCCGAAGAAATATTCAGCATTAAATGAAGCAATTGGTTCGGTAGTAGGCTGAGTTCTTATAGGGATATCATTTATTGAGGTTACGTTTATTCCAAGGGCAAAAGGTACACCATAAATATCTGTTTTAGCTCCTAGAACTTCACTTCGGACGCCCTGAATCCACTCATTGTGCATTAGCATAATCTGATTACCGGAAGATTCACTTAAATTAGCGGGGTTATAGAAAAGAGAAGTTACGTCTTTAGACGCGGCAGCTCCTGCGTCACCCATAGCCATATTTCTTGCACCAAAGCCAAGCTTAAGAAATGAAAGTCCGCTGTTACCTGCCGACTGTGCTAATAATGAAGTTGAAGCAATAATTATAATTAAAAGTATCTTTCGCATAGAGTGTCCTAATAAATCCTTATATAATTTCTAAACTAAAAATTGATATTTAATCCGATTACATTTTCGTTAGACGGAGAATATTGTTCGATCACAAACGCATAATCGACTCCTACAGTAATATTCCCGAAATTCTTAAAGTATGAAAATCCAAGCGAAGGCTTAGCCGGGAAATCAGAATTACTTAAGTTAAATTGATCTAATCCGCCGCGCAAATATAATCCTTTGTAAATATTGTACTCAATTCCTCCTCTTAGAATATTTGTGCCGGCGTTGCTGCTCTCAAATTCTAACGCAGCAATAATCCCATAATCTTTATTTGAATAACTAACACCGACTTTTTTTAGTAGAGGGAATTTATCAACTGAATTAGTTCCGTTTTGCTGATAAATAGGAGTGCTGTCCCAGGTATATTTGCTGTTTAAGTCTGTAAGCATAAAAGAGATATTCCATTGGTCGTTAACTCTGTAAAGAGCTCCTATGTCAAGTCCAAAGCCTGTAGATGAAATTTGCTGATAAAGTTTGTAATAGTAGAATTTGAAGGACATGCCTAATGAAAATTTCTTAGAGAACCTATTAGCGAGAGCGATGAAAAATTGATTTTCACTTGTTGACAAATTGCCGGTTTGGATTCCTTGAGCATCTCTGCCATCAATTTGGCTAACTCCTGAGTTTATAACCCCAAGACTTATTCCTGCGCTTGATCTAACGATTTTATTTCCCAACGAATCCGTTGAATAGAAATCAAATTTTCTTGTAAAGTTCAAGAAGTTTAGTGACCTATTAAGTGAAAGAAAAGAGTATGAAGTTTGGAAAGAATTATTTTCCTGAAATACCGTTAAAGCCGGGTTATAATATGAAACTATATTTCCTTCAGTTACTGCCGACATTGCATTACCCATACCAATGCCACGTGCTCCAAAGCCCATCCTGCTAAATGCTCCGGGCATTGTGCTTATGGGGCTAACCTTGGCTTGAGCAATTATAACGCCTACAGAAAAAAGTAAAATAAGTGAAAGTATTTTTTTCAATGGGTCCTCTATTGAACGACTAAAATTTTTCCATAAACAGGGGCATTAGACCCTGCGTCAACGCGGTAAAAATAAACTCCATTAGGGACTATATTACCGTTAGCGTCTTTGCCATCCCAGTAGTCTATTACACCGTTTGTATTATCAACCAGGTGGGTTGGATTTCCCCGCTGTGCATTTTCAATAACTGTCCTAACCAAATTCATGCTGAAGTTAAAAATTCGTATAGTCACCGGAACGCTCTGACCTCCTGTACTGTATTTAATCTTCAATACATCAGTTCTTGGGTCAAACGGGTTTGGGAAAGCGTATGATTGTGATACTGAAGCAACCGGTTGAGATGCATAAAAAACTTTCCATGTACCAGACCACATATTAGTGCTCGAATTTTCGTCAATTCTTGCTAAGCCATCAGATGTTCCCACCCAAACACTGTTGCCCTGGAAAGCAGCAGAATAGACCGCAGGACTCGTCAATGATATATTTGTCGATGCATCTATTATAGAATTGGGTAATACCCAATTTATGCCATTATCTTTTGTTCTGAATGCTCCGTCATCAGTGCACGAAATAACCTGTCCGCCATCACCAAAAGCAAAGTTATGAGCTTTTTCTCCGCTTAATGATGTCTTCCAATTTAGTCCGCCGTCGGAAGAATAACTGACGCCATAAAATTCTGTAGAACCGTCAGCTTGCCAAGTAGCGCCCCATAATGTGCTGTCAATTTGATTATATCCCAATGCAGTAACAAAATTTCCGCTGATAGGATTATTTTCATTTGTGTGAGTAAACTTTACCCAGCTTATACCTCCGTCTGTTGATTTATTTATCCCATCTGCTGTTCCAACATAAAGGGTAGAATCATTTACCGAAATGACAGAGAATACTCTATAGTTCAAATTATCGCCAGAGCAAAAATTCCCTGAGACAGGCTGTAAGCAGAAATTTAGGGTATCTGTAGGTTTAATTGAATCGAGGTTATCAGGTGGCAACACTACTCTTTGCCAGGTTTTACCCATATCTGTGCTTTTTCTTAAACCTCCAGCAAAAGTTGCAATCCAAATTGTGCCTGGAGTAAACGCAATATCATAAACTATATTTTGGACATCAACTGTTACCGGAAGAGCACGCAAATTATTTATACCGTATGTTACGACCGAGTCACTCTCTTTATCAACTGGCTGTGGTATTGAGTTCCATGTCTTACCTTCATCGGTAGTGTACTTTAATCCACTGCCGGTAGGAAGTTCTTGACCATTATCAGTTGTAGTGTGTGCGGTAGCTGCCCAAAATATTCCGTTGTTGTATCCAATAGCAGAAATACTTTCTGATCCGAAAGCGGGTGTTCCTCCAAAGTTAGTCCAATTAGTTCCTCCATCAGTTGATACACTAACTCCGTTGTCAGTACCAAGCCAAACGGTATCGCCTCTAATAATCATATCGCTGATGCTATTATTTGACGGAGTTCCGTTCGCTTCAGTTTTCCCCATTTTTCTATCTTGAGTCATAATAAATGAATGAGGAGCGAATTGAGAAAAAGACTCTTTTATAAATAATAATGAAAGAAGAATCGCTATTAGAATTTTTAATTTCATTGTATAACAACGTTATGAATAATTTTATTGCTCAACTTACCGCCAAAGTTTTTTGCTTGAAATTCAAACCGATAAGTTCCCTTAGTAACTCCTTGAGGAGGAAGAATTATATACGAAGAATATATTCCGTCCCCGGCTAATTTATCACCATATGTCCCATCATCATGCAAAGGAATAGGGTTTTGCGAAGATGCATGTCCGTCAGGAGGAATAAATGAATTAAAGAATACAGATGCTACATCCCATAATCCAACGCTATCTTGCACTTGAACCGAGACAAAAAGCGTATCGCTTTGAGTTCCTATTTTTGCTGAGTCGGGGCAAATTAAATTAGATATTACCGGAGCAGGATTATTTTGTCCGTTACTGTATTGTAATGAATGCATCGAAACAGTTTCAGTATTACCATTTATATCGGTTACATAAAATTTAATTTGATACGTGCCGGATGGATAGTACTTGCTCATTGGGAAGGATACACTATAAGTATTGAATCCGGAATCGGTAAGTACCTTAACTTCATTCAAAACAATTGGAGATCCATTTATTGTTGAATTATCAGGCCCGATTATATCACAGGAAACTGAATTAATATCAGAAGCTTTCTTTAACGTTATCCCTATATTTATAAGAGAGTCCGAAGGTGAATATGAAAAAGTTTCTCCGGTACTTATACTAATAACTTGATAAGCAACTGGTTCGGGGTCTATTATAGTATTGTAATCTTTTTGGCATCCCCAAAAGATCAAAGGTAAAAAAAACAAAATATATTTTTTCATTAATTGAAATATTGTTGTATAAAAGTACTTGCTCAAGGTAAAAAAAATTATACTTTCAAATCTTCATTACTTTGATATAAATCATTTAGGTATCACAATCGCAAATGGTGTTGCTGAAAACGAAATAATCAATATAAAAAAGCTTAGATATCCAAGGAATTTTCTTTTTGTATCAAGTTCTTCATCGTCCTGAATAGGCGGATGTTTAAGCTTTATAACTAATAATAGAACGAGAGCCCATAAAAGCCAGCCAACCCATCCAGTGGAATAGTTTAAATCAAACAATCCTTCTAATAAGCCCATCAATCCTAGCGCAGCTAATATTACAAATGATATTAATGCAATATTAAAATGTTTTTTCTCTCCAAACATTGTATACGCTATATGTCCGCCGTCAAGCTGTCCTACAGGAATCATGTTCATAGAAGTTATGAACAAGCCAAACCATCCTACGCATAAATAAGGGTAGTGATAAATTTCAGACATAGGTGGGAAGAATTTACTGCCGTGTATGAAAATTAATTTGAACAATGAAAATAGAATTGTGTTGCCGAAAATTAAATCTAATCCGTTCTTGCTGTAATTAGGAGAAAAATAATCGGGATGTATTGCTAGTAAATAGTCTATTCCCGGTACGTGTGTAAAACCGTAAACAAGCACAATTAAGCAGGCTACAAAACCTGCTAATGGTCCAGCAATTCCTATATCAAACATTGCCTTTTTTGAAGGTACAACTGATTTGGTTTTTATAACTGCACCCATAGTCCCGAAATTTAGGAAAATAGGGACTGGAGGGAATGGAATATAATATGGAAGCGTTGCCTTCACTTTGTGAAATACTGAAGCAAAATAATGTCCGAATTCATGGCAGGAAATAATAAACATAATTGAAAATGAGTAGGGGAGTCCTTTTAGTATAAAAGATATTTGGTATGGACCGGGCTGCCCGCTTATCCATTGCGCGCCTGCAAACGTAGTAGTAATAAAGGTAATTATAAATAATCCTATGTGCAGGCTATAATTTTCCTTATTATCACGGTGTTTCTTAAAAACATCATCTCCATCCTCGATTATATTCTGGTAGTTGTCTGGCATGATTATAAGTCGAAACTAAATCCAAATGATGCATAGTTTTCATTCAAATCGTAATAAAGTCCGTGGATGCTTTTCCCGGAAGTATACGAGACTAGAATTCGAAAACCTTTACCGTTGTATTTTCCAAATTTAATTCCCGCTTCAATTATATTATTACCCGTATAATTCCCAATTTGACTTAGCTTAAAGTCATCTGCAAGAAAGGGAGTTACGTTCTTTCCGGCTAGGTTAACAAGATAATAATCGAATCCTGCTTGATAGATACCTCTTCCGATCGTAGTAGGGATCCGATGGAATAAATATGTAAAGCCTCCGTAAATACGAAATTCATTTATTTTATAATAAGGCAGGACCTCAATAAATTCTCTGCTATATACAAATGGTACCCTGCCGTTGCGCCAGACAGAGTTTTGTTCGTCATAGCTTCCGTCTACCAAGTGTGCACTGATATGGCTTAAGCGAATACGGAACCCGTATTCATAATTTCCCTCAATAACCTTATACCCAGAATTGATGCCAAAGAAATAATCAATTGTTTCTACTGGGAAGCGAAAATTATTTTCATTTCTTAACCTGGTAAATGTAAATAAATCAGCTCCGAATGAAAGAGTTGAATTCCCATTATGTACTTGATATACATCTGAAGAAATACCTGCATCAAGTTTTAATCTTCTCTCCCCAAATAGATAGGAAGAGCCGTCTCTTGCTTCAAGTATATTCGCAGTGAAGGGCTGTATATTTAATTTATTTGGGAACCATGATTCTGTTGACTGTGAATAAGATAATTTAGGTATTATCGCTAGTAGTATTAAAATAATTGAGCATTTCCGCATTTAGATATTTTCCGCTTTTTTGGATATTCTTTTATTTATTTTTTGTTTGATAAGCTTATTGTAGCCATACTTAAATTTAGATGTAAGGCTAATGAATGAGTAATAATTAGTAGGGAAAGCAAATGAAGGCTCAAAGTAACAATTTACTGTGCAGCCCTGACAAAACTCAAATCTGCCTTCCATTTTTTTATAGTGTTTTAGCTTTTCGGTTTCCCTAATCTCTTTTATAGGTCTATCAATCAAGACTCTTTCATTTTCAAAATGATAGCAGGGGAGTATAATTTCATTATTTGGAGAAATTACTACTACACGGGATACTGCCTTACATCTTGGATCGTTAATGTTATTCCCACCGTCCCGTCTTAGCTTTATGAATCCTTTATTCATATAGACATCGATCTTACCGTTAATATAATTCTCAACGTAATCCATAGCTTCATTTGATAGCCCGGGGTTCCCGAAATAAGAGAATACTGGATTGACAATTAAGAGCAGTCCGTATTTTGATGCAATCTCATGCATACGCGGAAGTTTTTTGTAAGTGTCGTTAGTTACTGTAAATAAAATATCGGGATATTCACCTAATGATTTAGCAATCTCAATACTCTTCAATACGCTCCCGTAGCAATTCACTTTCCTTATTTTGTTATGCTCTTCTTCGTCAGGCGAGTCTAAAGAAAAATGAAGCAGATTGATTTTACCGGCTAATTTGTCTGCGAATTTAGGATATAACAAACCGTTTGTAGTTATGCTAGTCTGCATCTTTAATCCTTTTGCAAACTCAGCCATTAGATGAATCTCCTTATGCAGAAGAGGCTCTCCTCCGGTTAAATCAATAAACTTTACTCCAAGGTCAGCAAGCTGCTGAACATTGGATTTGAAATCCTCAAGCTTTGCGAACGGTGTATCTTTGAAATTCTCATGAACACCAAAATGACAGAATTCGCAAAAGGCATTACATCGATATGTTAAATAATAATTGCACAGTAATATCATGAATATTCTCTTTCCTTCCAGACAACTTTTCGGCTAATTGCAATAACAAATGGGATTAGAACAACGTAAATAATATAATATAATTGAAAGTTGAAAAAATATTTTAGGTTCCTTTGAATACCTAAGGCTTTATGGACCGGATACAATAGCAAATAGTCAACGGTTATTTTGAAGACTGCCAAATATAGCCATACGGGAGAGAAAAATAAAGGAGTAAGCAATAAACCTAAGTTTGCTAAAAATCCCAATGCCATTATTGGGTATCCTCTGAGAGGTACAGCAAGTCCTCCGACAGACCACCGTTTTTTCTGTTTATACAATTCTTTCAAATTTCTGCACGGCTGAGATATTATTAAAGCATTCTTATCAAGGGGAAAAATTAATTTGTACTTATTCAATTTATAGATTGCCTGAAGTAAATTGAAATCCTCAGTAACGCTGAAAGGAAGGCTTTCGTATCCGCCTGCCTCAAGATAGGCACTTTTCCTGTATGACATATTATTGCCAATACAGCTTATAGGTTTGTTAATATTGATTGTACCTGAAGCCGCAATTAAAAGATAAACGAAGTCTATTGCCTGCATTCCGCTAAAGCCGCCAAATGCTGATTGAGTAGTAAATCCATTTACAATAGCCACATCATTTTGATAATAGGAAGCAATTGTTGTCGCCCATTGCGGGCTTACTTCGCAATCTGCATCCGTAGTTAAAATTATTTCTCCTTTAGCAATATCTATTCCGTTTGCTAAGGCGTTGGTTTTACCTTTTAATCTTCCTATCTCTTTTTTTGCTTCTATTTTCTTAAACTTAGGCTTTCCTGATATGTATGTCTCGATCAATTCTCCGGTTGAATCGATTGATTTATCATCGACAATAATGATCTCCAATTTATCTTCTGGGTATTTAAGATTATCTAACGACTTCAAGCAACGTAATATGTTTGCTTCCTCATTTCGGGCTGCTACTATTATAGTTGCCGAGGGGAGTTGGTTCGCATTTAGTTGAGGAAATCTTTTCTTTATGCCTATAACAAAGAGAATAGACTGAATGAAATATCCGCATAGGGCTATTAGAAAAATTACCTCAGGCATTCGGCTGGTTTCCCTATCTCAAATCCTTTTTTGTTTACTTCTTCCATTATCAAGTTTATTGAATCTACAATAATGTTTTTAGATTTTCTGCTATCGTGAAGGACAATAATTGAATTACTATTTAAGTATTTTCTAATGGCAAAATTAACAATATTTAAGTCATTAGTGTAATCATAAGAAAGTAATGACCACATTACATTTATTATTTTCTTTTCTGCTAGAATTTTTTGTGTATGGAAATTAAATCTTCCGTGAGGTGGTCTAAAATATTTTACTGTGTAGTTATGATTATCCTCAAGCAAGCGGTTGAATAGATCAATCTGATTATTGAACTCAGTATTGTCTAAGCGGGTAATAACTTCGTGATTATAGGTATGATTGCCTATCTCATGCCCTTCGCTAAGAATTTCTTTAATTAGACCAGGATTGTGTTTCGCATTTTCGCCTACGCAGAAGAATACAGATTTAACATTTAAGTCATTTAACCTCTTTAAGATCATTTGTGTGGTCTCAGATGTTGGTCCATCATCAAATGTGAGTAGAATCTTAGACTGACTGCTTTCCCAGATAAAATCTTTGAAAAGAAGCTTAATTAAAAGCGGAGGATTATATAAATATTTTAATTGTAAAGACTTCACTTTTTAATCTTCCCCATATTAGTCGTCGGCTTTGCCTGCGACTTAATATGCTTTTTACCCAAAGGTTTATGAAGTTTTGACTTAGCTGTTTCCTTGCAGTATTTCTCAATTGCAGCATAGGCATCGAAGTATCCCATATTACCAGCTTGCTTAAAGTCGGGGCATGCTTCTTGCTTCTTACCTATTTCAATATTAGTAATACCGCGTTTAAAGTAAGCTTTTGCTTCATCAGGGTACAATGAGATTATCTTTGAGAAATCATCTATAGCTTTGTTGGGTTTATTTATAACTCTATAAGCGTCACCTCTAAAATAATATGCATCTTTATTAGCCGGATCAATTTGCAACACCTTTGTAAAGTCCTCAATTGCATAATCAAAGTTCCCTAAGACAGCTAAATCGAATCCACGAATTAAATATGCGCTCTTATCATTAGGATTAAGTTCTATTGCCTGACTATAATCGTCAATAGCGCCGGGATAGTCTTGAAGCTCGCCCTTCACGTTGCCGCGATTTACATATGCTTCCTCATTATCCGGTTTTAGATTAATAGATTTGTTATAATCATTTAGTGCAGATTTATAATCTTGGTTTTTAGACTCGATATAAGCCCGGCTGAAATATGAGAGGTAGTTGCTCGAGTCTAATTCTATTGCTTTATTAAAATCAGATCCTGCTTTTATATACTCGTCAAGGTTGATATATTCAATTCCGCGATTTAGATACGATAATGCATTACTATCATTAAGCGATATGGCTTTTGAATATGCTTCGATTGCTTGTTTGTGTTTTGCTAATGAACCATAAGCTTTGCCTAGAATAAAATATAACTTAAAGTCATTTGGGCTCTTGTTTATTGCAAGCCGAAACTTATCAATCGCAGTATTGAAATTCCCTGATTGGTAATCTTTCTCACCGAGAATATAGTATTCATTCGCCGGCGAACAGCCTTCAATTATAGAAATCAATGCGATAATTGAAAGAATATAAAATATCTTTTTCATTCCAAAGTGATTTTATTTATATATGTGAATTTACAGAATGATGGACTAAAATTCTTGGTGATTTAAGGTAATCTATAGCAATTATATTTAGTTTTATAATTCCAGCATGATTTTGATTGAGACTTGTTTTAACGTTTGATGGATAGTTGGTTAATTTAGGCAGAGATAACTTTTCCCTTCGTTTCGGGGAATACCCAAATCCATGCGCCTGTTAATAGTGCGAATAAAGCTGCAAGTGAGATGCCTCCGCTTAGTCCATATTGTAAAGCTATTGTAGCAATTATTACCGGAGTAAAAAATTGAATACCTCGTGCGAGATTAAAAGCCGAACCCATTGCTGTGTTTCTAATATCGGTTGGAAATAACTCGGCGAATAGTGGTCCATATCCGCTAAACATTCCCGTACCTAGACCTACGAGAAACATGAAGCTTAATATCAGTGGTGGGAAATTGGCTACATAATTCCACATCAGTGTTATCATGATTAATCCTAGAGCCATAATAACTGAATAAACTGAATAGGCCGGTCTTCTCCCAAAGTGATCAGCAAAGAAGCCGAAAGTAAAATATCCTAGTAAACCTCCGGCTTGTGTTATTAACATCCATACTGCAGATTTGGAAAGTGTATATTGCCTTTCGTGATGCAGGTATGCTGGCAACCATGTGTAGGTAAACCAATATGCAGACATATCAAATATTGCTAGAATAAGACACTTTATGAAGAGGTTTCTGTATTTATTTGTGAAGAGTATAAAAAAGCTATTTTTTTCTTTCTTAAATATTATGTTAGAAGATGGGGAGTAATCTAAGCTTGAATTCTTGCGGGCAAGCCAAACATCAGATTCGGGTAATTCCTTTCGGATGTATGTGACAAATAGTGCAGGTAAAATGGATATAAAGAAGCATCCTCTCCATCCGATTATATTTTCAAGGAAGCCTCCTACAATAGAAGCAAGAACGATTCCGAAAGGTGCACCGGTTTGCATAAAGGCACCATAGCGTCCGCGTTGTTTAGCAGGGAAAGTTTCGCTGATATATGTTTGTCCAGTTGCCCATTCACCGCCGACACCGAGTCCCGTTATAATTCTGAATAACAATAGAATTGCAATTGAAGATGAGATGCCGCATAGAAAAGTGCCGATACTATATGTTAGGATTGTCCACTGAAGTACGCTTTTCCTGCCGAAGCGGTCCGAAAGGATACCAAATAGTACGCCACCTAATGCAGTAGCGGCTAATGATGAGCCTAAAACATAAGAAAGTTGAATGTCTGAAAGATGAAGTTCTTTGCCGATGGGCATTAGGAGAAATGAGAAGAGGATAAGGTCGTAGAAGTCAAATACCCATCCGGCCCAGCTCATATATAATATCTTGAAGTGAAGCTTGGTAGGCTTCTCATACTCATTAAGTAACTTATTATCCATACAATATTGTGTAAAAGTATTGTCCAACAATTTGTTAATTACTTATTGTAGAAATAAACTTTTATTTGAGGTTACTTCTGATCAACCCTATTCCATTTAATCCATATCCCAACATTTGATTTTAGTGGCGCGTTTAATTTAATATATTTTTTGGAAATAAAAAGCTTTTGATGATTGATTTAGGAGAAACCCTTAAAAACTCTTCACGGATGATTTGACAGACGAAAAGGATATTGCATAATAGAGAAAATGAATTTCATAATTATCTAATTTGTTTATTCCATGCACTAAGAGTAATAAAAAACTCCGTGCAACCGACACGGAGTTCCTCTTTCCCTTCAACATATGACCTTGGTCGTACGTTTTTGGAATATTTATTATAATAGCAAGAATTTAATCAGAATTCATTTCATCATCGCTAGGCATGTCTTTTACTTTATCTTTATTTTTAAAGTTATTTAAATTATACGATATTCCGAGGTAATAAATCCTTGAGTCTCTTTGACCTTCACTAAATAACGAGAAGCCTGTCCCATAAGTTGTGCCGCTATATTTTCTTGTATTAAAAATATCAGTGGCTCTTAAAGTTACCGAAAGATTTCCATCCATAAAGTCTTTCTTAAGAGCGAGATCTGTAAAGTATAATGCATCAGAACGTCCTTGAGGAGTTACAGTAGGGGAATTGTAGGTATAAGAAACCTGGAATGATAATGTCTTATCAAGTTTAAGTGTAGTATTTGCTCTGCCTGTCCAGCTATAGCTATAACCGTTTACTCCGGTTACATAAACCGGATCGCTGATATCGGTTCTGAAATATGATACGTTAGCATTGTAGTTCCACCACGATGTAATTCTTCCGTTACCTACTAATTCAGAGCCGTAATTTTTTTGACTAGCAATATTCTGAAATGAAGTCATTGTTATACCATTATTCTGCAAAGTACTAATCCTTGTTATCAATCCTGTCGTTTGTTTAAGGAACAATGCAGCATATACATTTATATTAAATATAAAAGAACTATAGCCCATTTCATAAGAATCAGTATATTGAGGCATTAGGTTAGGATTACCTTTTGAAAGATTAAGAGAGTCAGAATAATTTATAAACGGATTTAGATTCCATGGTTTAGGTCTGTCGACTCTTCTGGTGTAACTAACTCTAAATTCATCGACAGGAGAAAAATCATAAGCGAAATAAATTGAAGGATATAGGCTATAATAATGACTATTATAGGTAGTCCCTTCATTTAATAGAGTTGATTTAGTAATAGCATCTTCGCCTCGCAATCCACCCTGGAATTTGAAGCCTCCTATAGATCCGGTATAAATTGCATATATAGCGTGTATCTGTTCCTGATAGCTAAAATTATTGCTTCTGCCCAGATTATTTATCCAGTCATTTCCGCTTGGGTCATAATTAAAATAGTTATAGTCCATTCCCAAATTTCTGATTGAACTCTTAAAACCTGCTTCAAGTCTGCTAGTCTTACTAAAAGGCTGTACATAATTAGACTGGATGATTAATAATTTATTTGAATTAGCATAAGTATTATTTATTGAGGAAGACGGCAGGGAAGAAGTGCTTCCGCCCGTTAACAAGTAATTCATATCAGTTATAGAAGCACTGTTCATTGAAAAATCCAGATACATAATATCAGCGGTTAACTGTCTTCCTTTTTGTTCGAAATCTTTTGTATAATCAAGCGAGTAGTTAATTCCCTGCAGACTTCTATTGCCGCTGGTATTAGTTAAGAAATAGTCCTCTAAAGTAGAAGCGCTGTCTAGCTGATAATTGCTAATTCCTCCGCTATTAGTAGAATAGAATCTTCTGTATTGAACTGAACCTGATATTGTATTAAAATCATTCAGCATATATTCCGTACCAAAATGGAAATTACCCATGTTAAAATTATTCTTAGAGGAATTTGTCTGATCCAAATAATTTAAATTGGAACCGTATGTATTTGTCCTATCTGAAAGTCCTGTCCTATTGAATTGATTAAACCTTCCGCCTATATCGCCGAAGAAATTAAGATCGCCGGTTCTATAATTGAAATTTGCAGTACCATTATACTTATTTCCCGTTCCTGCGTTTAAGTTGAATACACCATTAAAGCCGGGATTACTTTTTTTCTTAAGTACAATATTGATTATGCCGGCGGTGCCGTCCGGATCATATTTAGATGATGGGTTAGTGACAACTTCGACAGACTGAATTGAATTAGCCGGGATTTGTGTAAGAACATCATTACTGCTTAATCCTGAAAAGCCTGAAGGTTTTCCGTCAACCAAGATCGTAACATTGCTATTTCCTCTCAGACTTATATTACCGTCAATATCCACTTGTATTGCCGGAATATTCTGCATTACGTCTAATGCTGATCCGCTAGAACTTACTAAATCTTTATCGACGTTTATTACTTGTTTATCCAGGTTAGTAACAATCATTTCTTTATCGGCTCTTACTACTACACCGCTCATTTGAATTGAAGATGGTACAATGCTTACCAATCCTAATTCAGCAGCTTGGCTTTTAGAAGTAATATTAATATTGGTTATGACTGTTGATTTATAACCTACAAAAGAAATTTTTGCATAGTATTTCCCGGGTCTAACATTGGTAATTATGAATTCGCCCTTGCTATTAGAAACCGTACCATTAATTACAGATGAATCTTTTGCAGAAAATAGACTTACATTAGCATAATCAATTACTTTTTTAGTGCTTGAATCAATTACCTTACCTTTTATAAACCCCGAAATGAGGTTTGCATTTTCATTATTTTTATTCTGAGCAGAAACTATAATATTTGCCAGAAATATCACAAGAACAACAAAATAAATCTTCACTTTATCTCCAAAACTAGATTAATTAAACAAACTTTTAACTTTTTATTTTGTGATTTGACAAAATGGTTAATGTTAAAGTTTAAATGAATATAATACTTCCTTACCGGGTTTCATGTTTAATAACCGTTCATAGAAATCAGTATAAATATTTCATGTTTGTAATAAAAGGAGATAGGAGATTGCATCTTTGCTACTAATTTCAATATGATTCAGTTCATAAGGCTACATGCCAGTAGGTATGATTGATATTAATCGGTTATTAGTAAGCAATCAATTAGCAACCATCTCGAATCTTCAATATTCATTATTCAAAAAAATGCAATGTTATAAACAGAGGTTTAAGTACTAGAATAAAAAAAGGCTGCCCAGTCAGATGACCAGACAGCCTTTCTTAACATTATGGAGATAGGACTTTACTTTAAGAGGACTAACTTCTTGGTAGCATAAAAGTTTCCAGCTCTAATCTGATAGAAATAAACACCGCTTGCTAAATTAGCTGCATTAAACTGAATATTATAGGAACCTGCAGGTTTAATTCCATCGACTAAAGTGGCTACTTCCTTACCAAGGACGTTGAACACTTTCAAAACGACTCTTGACTGCGTCGGAATTTGATAACTTATAATCGTAGTCGGGTTAAATGGATTTGGATAATTCTGATTTAATTTGAAATCAGATACTACATTCGGTTGACTTTGGACTACAGTTACTAATTCCGGAGTTAAACTGAAAGAAGCAGAGGTAGTATAACTTGAATTATAATCAACAGAAGAAGTGGTGGTTTGTGTAGAAGTATAGCCATAAGCATCGGAGCTAACTGAATACTGACCCGGGATTAATCCGGAAATCGTGTAATTTCCGTTAGCGTCTGTAATTCCATAGCTATAGGTTTCTTGATTAGCGTCTGTAGCAAATACAATTACACCGGCTAATGGATTATTTGAATTATCCGCAACATGTCCATTAATCGATGCATTACCTGAGTCTGCGGGATCAGTAACAATGAAGTTAATTCCAGTAATCATGCTAGTTGAATCAACTATAACTGAGTCAGCATCTTTCCAATGTAAATTCTGCGAACCGTCAGCCATGTAGAATGTAGGGTTATAATCGCCTTCAGGTATAGCTAGGAAAATATAGGTACCCGGAATCATGTGGTCGAATGAATAATTTCCTAATGAATCTGATTCTGTAGTATATCTGTGTCTCCAGTGCATATCAGTGCCGAGCCTAATCGCCATTACAATAGATTCCACACCAACGCTATCCTTTGATTGAACAGTACCGCTAACGCCATTATTGTAGACAGGTTTATGCACAAGCATAAAATTTATATTTGAAGTATCGCCTGAAATACCTATCCTATCGGCGTCAAGGAAACTTGATTTGTCATTATAGAATTGCGGGAAATATTGATGATCCAGTGCTCTTGCAAAAACAATGACAGTATCCCCCTGTAAAACAGGAACTGAATATTTACCGGAGTCATTAGTAATAGCGTATGAATATCTATGATGAAAAGTGTTAAAGTATACATCATGAATTCTAATTATTGCTTTAATTGGATTTCCAAGACTATCGGTAACTGTACCACTCAGCATAAAATGCTGTTGTACAGGTTTAGGTTGAAGAGAAAAGTCAAGGTTAGAAATTCCGCTGGCAGTTACTGTTATTTTTGTAGCATTAAAAATAAAGCGAACATCATTATAATATTGTGGGACATACCCGGGCGCAACGCAGTAAGCTATGTAAGTGCCGGGGAATAGCTTAGTGCTATAATTTCCAGATGAATCAATAACTGCATGATCCCCGAACCACCCAAACGCCGGGAGAAAGATTACGTTACCATGCTTTATTGGGTCTCCAGTAACTTTATCTTTAATTGTACCGGAAACTACAACTTTAGCAGTAACTGAATCGATAGTGATTTGGACAGTATCGGAGGGAGAGCTTTCTCCTAAACTATTTTGAGCAGTAACGTAGTACGAATAAGTTTCACCTCGATGAATGTAAATGTCGCGCCATTGATTGTTATAAATATGGGTATACTTTTTAATGAAAGCACCTGTGTCGCTAATAGCGCCAAATTTTCTATAGACATTAAACGTAAGACCGGACTTAGGACTGTTTGTAGTGAACTGCCAACTAAGGTTTACAAATTCAAATTCACTTGACATCATGCCCCAGTGACCAACGGTAGCAGTTAAATTAAAAGGAGGTAAGGGCTGTGCATTTACTTTTAATGCAAATGTCGACAGGAACATTGATACAATAAGGAATTGAAAGAGTTTTTTCATTTTACACCTCATAATTTAGTTAAATGTTAGTTTCAATCTTTAGGATTTAATTATGAAATATCATGCCAGGGTCTAAGTTAAAATAGGGGTCAATTTAGGTGGGATTTTGGCATGGATTTGCATGTAATTATTGGGCAAATGCCTGGAATTATATTAACCATGCTGTTATGAAGATGAATGCTTATTGTAAAAAAAAACTTATTAGGAAAAATTTGCATGCAGATATTTACCGGGGTTATTTCTTTTTGCACAAAGATCCAAGCCACAGATTGGTAAAAATTTAGTAAAAGACTACCTGACTGTGGATGGACAAACACAAATTATGTGTTGTATTTTATTAGTAACTCCGCAACTTCTCGAAATGCTCCATTGCCCCCTTTATTCTTACAGACATAATCTACAATATTGCGAATATCTTCAAGGGCATCAGAGGGGGAAGCGGATAGTCCTACCAGTTTAATTAGTTCGTAATCGTTCATATCATCACCAATAAATGCAACATTTTCCGGCTTTAGTTTGTTTTTCTTAAGTATTTTATTGAAAAGTACGTGTTTCTCCTTAACTCCTACATATAATTCGGTAATTTGAAGTTTTTCGGCTCGTTTTTTTACTGTACCAGATACTTCTCCGGTTACAATACCAGTGGGGATTTTGGCTAAGTCTCGTAAACGTTCAACGCCCATTCCGTCACGAATTGAGTATCTCTTTAGTTCTTCTCCTCTAATTGAATAATAGACTCCGGTATCTGTCAAAACACCGTCATTATCTGTTAAAAGAAGCTTTATTTTGGATGCTTTCTTGGCAAGGTCACTTTTATTCATAGCTAAACCGTTAAATTTTATAATTTTATAGATAAAATTGTTGTTTACTAATATAGCATTTCTTAAATTAAATTAATTAACTATAAAAGGTAATTTTAATGAAGATAATTCGACCAAAAAAATTGAATAAAGGTGATTTAATCGGGATTATTTCACCGGCGTCTTCAGCAGACGATCTAAGTAAGGTTGAAACCGGAGTAAATTATTTTGAAAAGTTGGGATATAAGATTGAAGTCGGAAAGAATGTTGGGAAATCACAGGGTTATTTAGCTGGCAGTAATGAAGAAAGAATTAACGATCTTCATTATATGTTTAAGAAAAAGGAAGTAAAAGCAATAATTAGTATTCGCGGGGGATATGGATCTACACGATTGCTAGATAAAATAGATTATAATATTATAAGGAAGAATCCGAAGATATTTGTAGGATATAGTGATATAACAGCACTTCAGATGGCTTTTTTTACAAAAGCGGGACTTGTAACATTTGCGGGACCAATGGTTGCTGTAGATTTTCATAATGAAATTGATCCGTCGGCAGAGGAGAATTTTTGGAAGATGATTACCTCTAATAAGAAAGTTGGGAAAGTATCTTGTCCAAATGATGAAAGAATTTTTCAATTAACCAAAGGTGATAGATCAGGCAGGGTAATAGGGGGCAATTTATCATTGATTACCTCTCTTGTCGGGACAAAGTTTCTGCCTCAAATGAAAGATAAAATTTTGTTGTTGGAAGAAATAGGTGAAGCACCGTATCGAATAGACAGGATGCTGAATCAACTTCGTCTTAATAAGGTCTTTAATCAGGTGAGTGGAATAATATTGGGAACATTTGTTGATTGTAATGAGAAAGATCCGACTAAGAAAACCTTAACCCTTAGTGAAGTTATTGAGGAGTACTTTGCACATCTGAAAATACCTATAGTATATAATTTTAGGCATGGACATATTAAAGATAATATAACAGTCCCGCTTGGTATAAATTTAAGGGTAAATGCAAATAAAAGCTGCGTTGAATATTTAGAGTCAGCGGTAGATTAGTTTAGTGAATTAATGCCTTGAGAGAAGTCTGTAAACCAATTATTATCTTCTAAGAATTTATTTCTTAATTACTGGCTTAAAGTATACGAGCTTAATAAATCTACTTTATTAGAGCCCTTCTCTTGTTTTTAAATGTGGCAAAATGAAATACCTCGAATCATATAACACAGATTAAATCAAGCACTGATCCTTTTACATAAATTAGTGTCTTATTCTATTTGTTCGTTTGCAGGTAGGTGAAATATTTTTGACGGAAATGTGATTCTGCTTCTAATGCTTTAGTTTCATTATCAAAAATACCGAATACTGTAGAACCGCTTCCTGTAAGCAGTGAAAATAATGCTCCTCGA
The DNA here is from genome assembly GCA_021777835.1 of Bacteroidota bacterium. GTDB lineage: Bacteria > Bacteroidota > Ignavibacteria > Ignavibacteriales > Ignavibacteriaceae > FEN-1297. The sequence continues at coordinate 176,701 of JAJYDC010000002.1, forward strand.
CTCAGCATATCTGTTTTGATCTGTGCTATTTGAGGATACTTATTGAATACTACTTCTTCAAAATCATTCGTGATAAAACCTTGCAATTTTGCAAAGTCAATTTCTTGTTGGAAAATATGATTAAGATGTCGGTCGGGGATTTTTGGTTTTATATTATCAAAAGCCCACTTTGTTGATATATGTATCCTCGGATTTACAATTAAAATAGGGACGTCTATTGTAAAGCCCAAAACACTTAGTATCTCTCCGCGACCTGATGCAAAACTAGGTCTTGGGTCAAGGAAGAAAGGTACGTCGGATCCCAATCTTAACGCAAAATGGTTCAATTGATCCTTAGACAAATTCAAATTGTAAAGGACATTAATCGAATGCAGAGCAGATGCTGCATCTGAACTACCACCGCCCATTCCTGCTCCAATGGGAATGTTTTTTTCTAAGACAATTTTCAATGGGAATTTTGTTTTGAACTCTTCTTCCAATATTACCTTGGCTTTGATAATTAAATTGTTTCCGTGATGCACAAGGGCGGGGTGAGAGCATGAGAATGAATCAGATTCAGACTTCTCGAATAATATATTATCAAATATGCTAATAGGATAAAATATCGTCTCAATATTATGGTAACCATCAGCTCTTTTGCTAATAATATTTAATCCGATATTTAATTTAGCCGGGGCTTTAATTTCTATTTTTGCCATCTAAAAGTCTCTTGATTGATTTTATATGTTCAGGGGTAGTGCCGCAGCATCCGCCGACAAATGAAGGTGATTTGGATAGAAGTTTTTTCACCAAGATAGAATAGGCGAGAGGTGAAGTGCCGGTTTTAATTAATTCATCATTAAAAGAACCTTTACCGGCATTTAGATAAACTCCCCAATTGAAATCAAAATTAGATCTTGAATAAATTGGCATAAACGTCTCAGGCTTAATGCAATTAATTCCGATAGCTAATGGATAATAATCCCGGATAAATTCAATTGCGGCATTTAGCGATTCTCCTGATAGCAGATTTAAGCTTTCGTTTACGAACAGACTTATAACATATGGGATGGAATTTTTGTGACAATACTGGCAGATTATCTTGATTTCGTCGAAATGACTTTGTGTTTCATTAAGGATAAAATGACAACCGCTATCTATAAGCAAATCAATATGCTTATAGTGATTAGCTTTTAGTTTGTTTAACGTCAAATTCCTTTTGCTTTGATAACAATCTTCGGCAGGGGCGTTAGAACCGGCAATGTAAACTGGAAGTCCGGATGCTGCTTGTACAGCTAACTCTACCGCAATTTTTACAAGTTTATTATTATCTATTCTTTTACCGGAGTTTATGACTGCTTCGGGATTTGTGCGAAATGTGTTTGTAGTAATGATATCTGAGCCGGCGGAAATATATGCTTTATGAATATTTAGTACTTTTTCAGGTTCTTCTAAATTGGCAAGAGACATCCACATTGAACCGCGGCTTTTCAATCCTTTATTTTGAAGCATACTTCCCATCGCGCCGTCCAAGAGTAAAGGTCTTTTTATTCTTCTTGCAAAAGAAAAGGGGTTAATATCTGTTTTATAGTTTATCATTTTCTAATAGAATGGTTCTTAAAAAAGGTTCAAATCTTTCTATTACTCTCGCAAATGAGACATTATCCAAATTAGGTTCTTCAGTAACTACATAATCAAACTTGGAACAATACGGCGTCCATAGCATATCTTTAGTATTATATTTTACATAAATACCAAAGACCGGAATTCTAAAGGCTGAAGCTAAATGAACCGCAGCAGTGTCAGGAGTGAATAGGAGATTCAATTTTGATATCATTGCAGCGTATTCATTATAGTCATTAGATGAATAAATATGTGTGCTATTTTCTGAAATTTCATTTGCCAAATCCAAATCATCAGGTGCAGCTAATATCAAGTAATTCACATTAAATAAGGAGAGAAAAGTAAGTAATCTTTTATAATTACTCACACCCCAGAACCTAGCTTTGCTTCCCGCTGAGATGTTAATTCCTAATAAGAAGGAACTAGCTATCTTGTTGCCTTGTAAAAATTTAGCTACATATCGTTCTGAATCTTGTTGAATTGAATATTTGACATTCACCGAGTCTTTATTGTACCGGATATTAAACAATCGGCATATTTCAAGTAATCTAACTATTATATGATTATTCTCCGAATTTAGCCTTGGGACAGTCTCGGTGTAAATTCTTTCATTCGCCTTTTCTAATCCGAATTTATTGGGAGCATTTGAAAAAGCAATTAGGAAAGTAACAGTTGTAGAAACATCGTCATGCAGATCGACGACAGTATTTATATTATTGTCCTTAATGAACCTTAGAACCTTGAATATTCCTTTAAGCCCCTTTTCAAATACAACAACCTTATCAATATCATTATTATACTCAAACACGAAATGGTTTTTCTTGTCAGCAAGCAGAAATAATTTACTCTTCACGGCTTTTCTAATTTCATGAATAAGAGGAGTTGCGACGAGGGCATCACCAATTCTATTAAGTCTTATGAAAAGAATTTTGGTGTTTGGACTTTGGTAATCAACCGGCCCAGATTTAGATGGACGTCTAAAGAGTAGTAAAACGTTAAGAAGAAACTTCCTTAAATAAATTTCTATCTTTTTCATTTCTTAAAAAGCCGGATATTATTTTTTAAGATTAAGGATTCAACCTTCTGCATTATTGTATCTACAGACAAATCAATAAAACATTCATGTTTATATCGGCATTTCTGCAAGTTGCAGATTATGCAGAATAATTCTTCCTTAATTACATAATCTGAATTATCAGAATATGGTCCATGCATTTTAGGGTTAGTAGGACCGAATAAGCCAAGAGTAGGGATTCCCAAAGCCGCAGAAATATGCATAGGGCCGCTATCATTTGCTAAAACGATAGAACAATTATTAATTAAACCTGACATAGATGAAAGACTGGTTGCAGGAGCAAGAATTGCATCTCCGGGAAGATGATTTATTATATAATTCGAGTCCTCCTCATCGCCAGGTCCCCAGAGAATTAGGAATTTTGTTTTATAAATTGAAGAAATAGCCGAGCAAATATCCACCAATTTAGAAGCATCACATCTTTTTGACGACCAGCCTCCGGAAGGAATTATTCCTACGATAGAGTCGGTAGAGCCTAAGTTATTTAGAATAAATTCTTTTCCTTTAGAATTATCATTGTCAGAAACATAATAGTGAATTTTCTTAGAAATAACCGGGACATCAAGGGGAATCAGCAATTCAAGATTATGCTCTGCGGAATGATGGTTGCCGCGAGTTGAGGAAGCTAACATATTGTACGCATATTTTCTTCCTCGATAAGCATAGCCCACGCGATATTTTACACCGGATAAAAATGTTATTTGTGCGCTTCTAGGATTAGACCAAAGGTCCAAAATAAGATTGTATTTTTCTTTTCTAACACGCAAAGCTACCTTAAGTGGGAATTCCGATTGTCTCATTGTTAAGATTTTATTTATGTGAGGATTATTGAGTAATGCTTCTTTTGCGAAATTCTCAACTAAATAATCGATCTTAACAGAAGGAAAGTGGGCAATGATATTTTCAAGAATAATTGTCGAAAGGACAATATCTCCTATTCCGCGAGGTTTAATGCAGAGTATTTTTTTTATTTCTTCTTTTTTAAGTTTCAAATTGCAAATAAGATTTTAATTGTGCAGTTATATCCTGCAGGTTTACGATTAAGTTAAAAAATTATACAGGTAAATTACGACAAGATAAATTCAGTGTCATCCCGGGGGAGATATTTTTTTAAGAGAAATTTAAGTAGCAAAATGTAAGAGCGGGTAATAAGGAGTAAGGAGTAAGGAGTAGGGAGTAAGGAGTAAGGAGTAAGGAGTAAGGAGTAAGGAGTAAGGAGTAGGGAGACCAAATAATACGGGTAAGGTATTATTTCTTTAAGTCTAAAATTATTCAGCCTCTGCGGGACTTTGGAAAATCTTGATTTTTGATATTTCAAGAATATGGAATTCTTCAGGCGATGCATTTTAGAAAATGTTTGATTTATTGAAATATCAATTAACCTATGTGTTTTGAATATTGCTTACGTTTTTTGTTTAAGATATTAATGTGCATCCAGCCAGTTTTTACCTATACCTGTTTCTACAAGGATCGGGACGTTCATAGGAATGGCATTTTCCATTAATTCTTTTATAATGGGTGTTAGGTCTTTGACTTCGTCCTTATGCGCGTCAAATAATAGTTCATCATGTACTTGCAACACCATTTTGGTTTTTGCTTTTCTTTTCTTTAATTCTTTATAAATATTTATCATTGCAATCTTTATCATGTCTGCGGCTGTTCCTTGAATCGGCATGTTTATCGCCACCCGTTCTTCGAACTGCCGGACTATGCGGTTATTACTATTTATATTCCTTAGAAATCTTCTTCTTCCAAGCAGAGTCTCTGCGTATCCTTTTTCACGTGCTTTAATAACAGAATCATCCATAAAGTTCTTAACGCGCTTAAAAGTGCTAAAATAAGTTTCTATTATTTCTTTGGCATGTGCTTGTGTAACTCCAAGTCTTGTCTTTAGTCCAAACGGACCTATTCCATATAGAATACCGAAATTAACTTCCTTAGCCTTTCTTCGCATATCGGGTGTTACGTCTTCAGGTTTAACCATAAAAACTAATGCTGCTGTGCTGCGGTGAATATCTTCTCCATTCTTAAATGCTTTAGTTAATCCCTCATCGCCGCAAATGCTTGCCATAATTCTTAATTCAATTTGACTGTAATCTGCACTAAGTATTACATAATCCTTATCTCTTGGTATGAATGCTTTACGGATTTCTTTTCCCATCTCTGATCTAACAGGGATGTTTTGTAGATTTGGTTCATTGCTCGATAACCTTCCAGTTGCCGCTACTGTTTGATTAAAGCTCGTATGGATGCGTCCTGTGTGTTTGTTAATTAATCCGGGTAAAGAGTCGGTATAAGTCGACTTTAATTTAGATACCTGTCGGAAATCAAGAATAATATCAATTATCTCATGCTCGCCCCTTAATGCTTCAAGAGACCGCGCATCGGTTGAAAAGCCAGTCTTGGTCTTTTTCCCTTTTTGGAGTCCAAGTTTATCAAAAATTATCTTTTGCATTTGAAGCGGAGAGTTTATATTAAAGTCTTCACCTGCCAATTCAAATATCTTTTTTGTATAATTATCCAGGAGAATCTGCAAATCGCGGCTTAAAATATTCAATACAGATTCATCTACTCTAATTCCTTCACGTTCAACATCTTCAAGAACGGGGGCAAGAGGAAACTCTACTTCATAGGCAAGCTTTGTAAGATGATTCTTTTCAATTTCATCCTTCAATATATCATAAAGCCGGTAGGTAATATCTGCATCCTCAGCAGAATAATTTGAAAGCTCATTTGGATCAACGTCGAAAATCTTTGATGGATCTTTTTTAATACCGATAAGATCCGAAAGGGGAATTGGTTTATAGTTAAGGTACTTATGTGCAAGCTCATCCATGCCATGCTTTTGATCAGGGTCTATAATATAACTTGCAAGCATGGTATCGAAGTAAAAATTATTCACTTCAATTCCATAACTCCTTAATACACCTATATCATATTTACCATTCTGGCATACTTTCTTGATAGATTTATCTTCGAACAGAGGTTTAAATATTTTAACGAACTCATCCGAGCCCAATCTATCATTAAGGTCCTTGCTGAAAAAATCCTTTTTAGATACAAAAGGATTTATAGCAATAAAATATCCTTCGCCTTGTTTAGTCGAAAAAGAAACGCCTGCAAGGTGGATATTCAAAATATCCAATGAATCAGTTTCAGTATCGAAAACAAACAATTCAACCTTCTTCAAAGCTGCGGCAAGCTTTTTAGCTTCGTCTAAGCCGGTAATTAACTTGTAGTTCGACTTTGACTTATCAAAAGTGGAAGCCTCTGGATTTAAGTCACTAATAGGCTCACTCTTTGTATTATTTCCGTAAATTGTTAGAAGTCTACTATACAAATTTTTGAATTCAAGATCAATAAATACTTGTCTTAGAGTATCATAATCTGGTGTTTGAAACTTTGCCTCATCAAAATTCATATCTAGAGGAACCTCGCAGTGAATAGTAGCAAGGTCTTTAGACATAAATGCGCTTTCTTTTCCCTCAATAAGTTTTGCTTTAATCCCGGCTTTGTCTATTTCACCTATATGATTATAAATCTCCTCTACAGAGCCATATTTCTGAATAAGAGGAATAGCGCCCTTAGGTCCAATACCTTTTACACCGGGAATATCGTCCGAAGCATCTCCGATAAGAGCAAGATAATCAATCATTTGTTTAGGTTCGAAGCCAAACTCTTCTTTTACTTTTGCAACGTCATAGACTACATTTTCGTCAGTTGTTTTACCCGGCTTAATTACTCTAACCTTATCCGTAACCATTTGATTGAAATCTTTATCGGGCGTAATGACGAACGATTGAAGCCCTAGGTTCTCTGCCCGCAAGACTGCAGTACCGATAATATCATCAGCTTCATATTTAGGTAATATATAAATAGGAATTTTAAGAGCCTGAATAATCTGCTTAATGCGATCGATCTGAGGGATCATATCGTCAGGCATTGCAGAACGGGATGATTTATAATTTTCATATTTATCATGACGGAAAGTTTTTTCTTTAGAATCAAAAGCTACGGCAATAAAATCAGGTTTAGTATCCTCCAGAATTTTTAGAAGCTGATTAACAAAACCAAACACAGCCGAAGTTGGTTCCCCCTTAGAAGAAATGAGCGGTCGATTTATAAAAGCAAAGTATGCCTTATAAGTAAGAGCCATTGCATCGATAATAACAAACTTTTTATTCTTCATAGATTCCTTGAAAAATGAATTACTGTCAATTCAAATTAAAGGATTAACTAGTAATTTTCAAAGATTTAAAATAATCTGTGCTAACCTTCTCGCTGACAACATCGTTGGAGAAATGAGAGGTTTTTAAAAGACAAATTGTCCAAAATGGCAGACATAAAAAATATTGAATTTCCTGATATGGGCATGTAGAAAGACAGAAAACGAATCATAAAACTTCAAAATACAAAATAAATAATCTATGATGCAAGATAAAAAATTGTTAGAACAAAGCAAATTAATGTGTAATTCGGGAAATGATTTTTAATTCTTATTAAAAAGCAAAAGAAATTAATGAATACAGAATGGTGAGCTAAAATATTTAAGAAAAAGCGTTGCTGGGATTTTCTTATATTTATGATATTCGGGCAGATGCTACCAATCTTTTAAATATAAAAGACAGGCCAATATAAAATATACTTAATTCTGAATATTGCTGTTTTGATAAGTTTTCTTTGATCTAAAATTATTGAGCAAACATTTTGTACTGTTCGTACATAGCAACCGCGGCGTCAAATTCAAACCTTGTTCTTATCATGTAGGATTGATCTCTTTGTGCTAGGGGTATTTCGTCTTCCCATTCTAAATTGGAGTTTAGTACTTTTTGGCTGGCTATATCTTCGATTACCCAGGAACCGATTTCATTTTTCCTTGATTTCATCGTTAGGAATATCATGCCGTCTATCTGAAATCTGACGGCTAAATCAAACCACTTTATTTTATCTTGATCGTTAAGCATTTTTATTTGTTTTTGTATCATTATCGGAAAAAATAATTTTTAATTAAGGGTAAATGATTTTACCTAAATTCAGGAAAGGGGATTTCATTGCATACCTGACAGCTTGAAGGCTCACAAAGTATTGGCAGCGGATTAAAACATATTGAGGTGATTAAGGTATGCCTAATTGTTTTTGGAATAAATAAAGCCATTTACCTTTTTAGATTTTGGGCTAAAAGAATTTGAGATTGAATGACATCTTAGATGGGATGCCTGCCTAAATTGTTAGGCAGGCAATTTATTGGAATAAAACTTAATTAAAATTTAATCTACCAGACTTTTTCTCCAATGGCTTGGAGTAGTTCGTATCTGCCTATAACATATCTGTAAAGCGCTTCAAGCCTCATTAGTTTTGCCTGTGAAAGCGATGTCTCAGCATCGAGCAAGTCTAGGTTTGTAACAGTTCCAGCTTCATATCTAATTTTAGCCTGACTTAATGCAGTGTCTGCTTGTTGAACCGCAGCATCAGTTGTATTAAATTTATCCATACTTGAGCGCAGATCAGAGATACCTTTTTGTACGTCAGTTTTTACTTTTAGAATGACATCACTCTTATAAGAATCTGCAGCTTGAATATTGGCAGAAGATTCTTGGTGCATTTTTTCTTCGCGATATCCGCCAAAATAGGGAATAACACCTGAAAGAGGAATATCCACATTTACTGCAGCCATGTAATTTCCTCTCCAAGCGTTCAAATTAGGTATGTATCCGTTCTTTAGTCCATAAGTGGCTGCAATATTAATTGTCGGATTATACATTGCTGATACAACATTATCATGAGCCTTTTCAGAAGCAATTTGGTCGTTTGCGGATTTAATCTCATATCTGTTTTGAATTGCAAGATTTATTAATGAGTCGACATTATATTGAACGGGGGACTCGCTAAATTCACCTACCGGTTCGATAATTTCATTAGATGGTATTCCAAGAAGTTGTCTCAAGTTAATTTCAGAATTTGCTAGAGAATTTTCAAGGTTTATTTTCTCTTCTTCAGCGGAGGAAAGATGTACTTTTGTCGTAAGGACATCAAATGAAGTAGCAGTGCCTGCCTCTACTTTTTTCTTTATTAAAGCTATATGTTCTATCAAAGTATTTATTGCTTCATTTTGAACTTTAATACTTTGCTTAAGAAAAAGGATTGTATAAAAGGTTTGAGCAGTCCTATAAGCTAAATCTTGTTTGACAAGTTCTAATCTATCCTTATAACCAGCCACTTGAGAGTTGGCGAAGTCGATATCTTTCTGCCGTTTGTCAAAATCATAAATAGTTGCGCTAACCCCTACATGCTCATCAAAATTATTGGCTGGAAACATATCGAAATTTCCTAAACCGGGAAAATTAATAGAGGCCAAAGGTCCAAGCCGGGCATAATTCAAAGAAATTCCAGCATTCGGATAAAGTGAGCTTTTACTCTCATCTACTTTTGCTTTTGAAGCAGTTATTAAATGTATCTGCTGTTGAATAGCGGGGTTATTTGCAAGAACCATGTGGATAGCTTCTTCAACCGTAAGTGAATCTGTTGGATGGATTTGTGCAGATGTTAATCCTGATATGAAAATAAATATTAGAGACAATAAAAGATTAAAATAAAATTTCATTTTTACACCAATAAAATAAGTTATTAACTGAGTCTTAAAAAAATGTCAATAATGCGGAATTATATTATTCCAATGTCACTATCTTTTCGCCCGGGTCTTTTTTCTTTTTGTAACGCAAGAACAGTATCGGAATAACGCAAATAATAGTTATCATTGAAGCAATGAAAAAGTCATCATCAACAGAAGAAACAAAAGCCTGTTGACTTAAATTATAAACGAGAAGAGCATTAGCCCTGGCCGCCGAAATTGCTGCATTACCTCCGACAGTTTGCTGTGAGAACCTTGATAATCCCATAATTATATTTTTAGTTACGGGAGAATATTTACTAATTGCTTCACCATAAAGTGACGTATGGAATATTGTTCTATCTGTTAATAAAGTGCCCATAATTGCGACACCAAAGCTTCCGCCGATTTGGCGTAGAACATTAAAAAGTCCAGAGGCTTGTGCCATACGGTCTCTAGGAATGTCAGACAGTGCTATTGTACTTAGAGGAGTAAAAATCATACCCATACCAAGTCCGCGCAGATATAAAGATACCATTATTGACGAAGTTTCAGAAAATAATGACAGATAGCGATTGACAAAGAGACTTAACGCCAATAGAGAAATTCCGATAAGCGCCGGGATTTTGGGATTTATCCTATCAGCAAAATTTCCGGCAATAGGGGAGACCAAACCCTGTATAATTCCAATCGGAAGAAATAAGGAGCCTGCTTGAAAAGCAGTTCGTCCCAATCCATTTTGTACATACAAAGGTAATATGAATGTGCTGCCGAACATTCCCATTCCGAAGACAAATAATACAAGATTAGCCATTCCAAAGTTAAAGTTTTTCAACAACCGGAGATCTATTAACGGGTGTTTAATGCTTAAATCGATTATCAGAAAGAATACTAATCCTATGAAGGATAAAGCAAAACATGATAATATGAACGTAGAAGTCCAACCTCCGGTATTCCATGCAGCATCGCCGTCGGACAGAGCAATTAGAAGGAAAGACAAAAATGTTGATACAGCAATAAACCCGGCAACATCAAAGGGTTCTTTCTTCTTCGTTTTATATTCACGCTGAATAATAATAGTTGCTAGAACTCCGATAATTCCAATAGGAACGTTAATATCAAAAATCGCATGCCATGCAAAATTATCAATTAGATAACCGCCCAGCATAGGTCCAAGGGATACGGAAGCGGCAGCAGCAATTGACCAGAAGCCAAGAGCAACACCTCGCTTTTCCGGAGGGAATTCCCTTGTTACTATAGCCATTCCGACAGGCATCAACAATCCCGCACCTGCGCCTTGAACTATTCTGAATAAAATAAGTGCAGTTTCGTTCCAGGAAACTGAGCAAAGCAGGGAACCGAAGGTAAATAGTGAAAGAGCTAAAGTATAAGTACGTTTGTAACCCAAATGATCTGCAATCCATCCTGAGGTCGGCAGCATAACTGCGAGCACAAGTAGATAAGCAGTTGCAACCCATTTAACTTGATCAATAGAAATTCCGAATGTGGCCATTATTTTTGCCAGAGCAACGTCAACAATTGTCGCATCAAGGACGGCCATAAACGTACCGATCATTACGTTTGCAAGCACCCACCACTTATATGACGGATGTTCATGGTGCAGAGAGGAGATACTATTGACTACGCGTCCTCTCATTGATTTATTTCCAAATCCTAACATTTATTATTTCACCTTTACTGAAATTTCAACAGACATTCCAGGTCTTAGTATTAACTTATTACCATTTTTCCCTTGGGGGTCGTCTACAGAAATTTTTATTGGTACGCGCTGTGTCACTTTAGTGAAATTGCCTGAAGCATTGTTAGGCGGAATAAGAGAAAATTCAGAGGCCGTATAATTTCCAATTTCAAAAATCTTTCCATGGAATTTAACATCCGGATAACTATCTACTGAAATTTCTACCGGATCGTTTAGATGGATATGTCCAAGTTTTGTTTCTTCAAGGTCAGCTGTAACCCAAATATTCTTTACGTCATAAATAGTAAATATCGGCTGTCCAGGTTGAACTACATCTCCGGTTAAAACCCATCGTTTTGCAACAACTCCGTTTATCGGAGAAGTAACAGAGGTGTTTTTTAATTGAGATTCAATTACGCCAATCTGACTCTTTGCAGAGGAGATTTTTGAGACCTCAATATTATATTCTGCTTTTGCTGCATCCAAAGATTTTTGAGAATGATCAAATTGTTCTTTTGTGATAATACCTCCTTTATATTGGACTAAAGCTCTGTTATAGTCTTCTTCTGCGCGACTAACATTTACTTGAGCAAGAGGGATACTTTTTTGTGCAAGATCAAGCCCGGCTTTAGCATATGCTTCCTGCGCTTTGAGGTCGCTAGGGTCTAATTTTACTAACAACTGACCGGTTGATACAGTGTCGCCTTCATCAGTTCCAAGAGTATCAATTCTCCCCAGCATTTTCGTGCTAATAGATACATTGTTAGCATCGATATACGCATCATCAGTTGAAACATAATCCTGCATATTCATATACCAATAATAGCCTGCAATTACCAGCGCTACAATTATTATGAAAAGAGGTATGATGATTCTCTTTTTCTTAAAAAGCGGTACTTCGTTAATATCTTCATCTCCATTTCCGTTTGATTGTGCATTCATGGGCATTTGAGATTCCTTATTTATTTTTTCTTTAACAATGTCTTTGGCTTCCATTACTTATTCCTTGTTACTTTCTTATTGTAATACCATTTATTATAATTTCTATCATTGATTTCATTGAAGATTCCATTTCAACATATGCTTCTTCGTCAAGGCTGTTTTCCTTAATCTTAAGGAACCAAGCACGCGATCCGTAGAACATTTGCAGTATTACCTCAGCAGTTTGTTGAGGATTTGAAACTGAAAACTCACCGTTCTTTTTCCCGATTTGAAGAATATGCTGAAGGATTTCAACTTCATGCTTGTGAAAATCTTTGAAGAGTTCAAGAGATGAAGCTTTAGTCTCTGCGGACTGCTGTAAGCTAAGTGCGCGTAAATTCACCAGTGTCTTAAAATGCTCTAGCCTTTTGCCTGCATAAGATCTAAACATTTTGCAGGCTGGAATTTTTTCAGTTAACATTGAATTTATACCGCTGAAGAATTGTTCCGCTTCGTGCTTTATAACTTCATGGTATAGGCTATCCTTTGTAGGGAAATAATAATAGAGTGAAGCTTTACCCATGCCGACATCTGCGGCAATTTCGTCCATAGTTACTTTTGAAAAACCATAATATGCAAAACGTTTCCTCGCGGCTCCTAAAATCATATCATGTTTTTCGGTTGATAATTGCTCTGCCATTGTATTTCGTCCTTTATACCATACGACTGTTTCAGTTAAACAGTCGAAAAATAAAATATTCAGATTTAATAAACAAATTATAACCGTGATAGAATTCACATGGAGGGGTCGATTGTAGATAGTAAGCATTAAGTAGTTAGTAGCATGTACAAACGAGGTAAAGTGAGTGAATGATCTGGATTTCAATAGTCAATAAATATTTTGCTTTTGTTTGACAGGTGATTGATATTGTATGAAATATTATTATAAATTATTAGTTTACAAATAATTATATGAAGTGATTATGTTATTCCAGTCATTTTCAAAATATGGACTGAATGAAAGAATAATAATTAGGGTTTAATATTTATTGTTAATTGTCAAACAAATAAAAATGAAGATTTTAAAAATTATTGTAATTATCTTTGCTTTGCATATTAACAGCTTAAAAACATATTTGAACACAAGTTTAGTGAGTTCATGAAATACATTCATTTGTCTCTCTCAAAAATAGGTTTAAAAAGATTAGATAATGAAGACGCAGTAGGCGTTTTTGAAATTGACAACGGGATTCTTGCTATTCTGTGTGACGGATTAGGGGGAAACAAAGCCGGTGAAGTCGCTTCGCAATTAACTATCGAAACAGTAAGGAATATCTTTTCTGAAGAAGACAACACCGATAGTCTTTCGAAAATTAAACAAGCAATTATTGAGTCAAATAATGCAATAATTAAGAATGCAAACGCCGACTTTGATTTAAAGGGAATGGCTACAACCGCTGAAGTGCTTTACTTAAAAGACGATACCGCTTTCTGGGGGCATATTGGCGACTCAAGAATCTATCTTCTAAAGAATTCAAAATTAAAACAATTAACAAAAGATCACTCGCTTGTACAGAAACTTGTTGACGAAGGCTACCTTACAATGAAGGAAGCAGAAAACCATCCAAATAAAAATATTATAATGCGAGCCTTGGGTGATAATGATAATGTTGAAATTGATTTAAGTAAGCAGAAAATAAATGCAACTGATGACGTGAAATTTTTTCTTTGTTCCGACGGAGTTACTACTGTAATAAAAGATGAAGAACTTCAAAATATATTATCAGAAAATGATTTAAAATCTGTATCAAAGACTTTAGCTGACTTAATAGAGGAGCGCGGAGCACCGGATAATTTTTCCTTTATTATTATCTCAAAGGTTTTATAAATGATCGGCAGAACGATAGATCATTATAAAATAGATTCAATCCTCGGTGAAGGCGGCATGGGTGTCGTGTACAAAGCTTTTGATATTAAACTTGAGAGATACGTAGCTTTAAAAATATTAAGCAGGGAAGCGACAAACAATCCGCAATTTATAGCCAGATTTAAGAGAGAAGCAAAGAATCAAGCTAAGCTTACTCACCCTAACATAGTTCCGGTATATGGTTTTACAGATGAAAACAATATGCTTGGCATTGTGATGGAATTCGTAGATGGCGAAACTTTGGAACATTATATCCAACGAAAAGGTAAATTGGATATTAAAGATGCTTTGCAGATACTTCAGCAGATATTAACAGGTTCCGGTTATGCGCATTCGAAAGGATTCGTGCACAGAGACTTAAAGCCATCCAATATTATACTAAGCAGAGAAGGTATTGTCAAAATAATGGACTTCGGGATTTCAAAGTCTATTAATGAGTCAAAGGGAATTACAAAAACCGGGACAAAGATCGGTACAATACTTTATATGAGTCCGGAACAAATTAAAGCGCTTGAGCCTACAAATCAAAGCGATATTTATTCGATTGGTATTACTTTTTACGAAATGCTGACAGGATCTACGCCGTTTGATTCAGGCACTGAATTTGAAATTATGGAGGCGCATCTTAAAAAGAACCCGCAGAAGCTTTCAGGACAGATAGCAAACATTCCTTCAGAGGTTGATGTAATAATATCTAAAGCTCTCAATAAGTCAACAGCTAAGCGATATCATACAAGCGAAGAATTTTTGGAGGATGTTAATAATTTATTGTTGAAACTTTTCACTACTGAATCAAAAAAGAAAACTGTTGCAGAAAAGAAAGTACAAAAGAAGGAAAGCTCTTTTCTTAAAATTAAATTTTATGCATATGCATTCTTATTCTTTTGCATACTAGGCGGACTGCTTTACTTTGTCTATATTACAGTTTTTCAGTTCTGGCAAGGTTCGCAGAATAAGACCTTAAATGCTACAAATCCGACGAGCTATGAAGCAAGCCAGTTATTGAAATCATCATGGAAAGTGCTGCCTTCCAATGTCTCTAATAGCCTTAACTCAATTTACTTTTTAAGTGATTCAACCGGTTTTGCGTGCGGTAACAAGGGGGTAGTAATATATACTGAAAATGGAGGCAGGGATTGGAAAACGCTAATCGATTCATCAGGCATTGACCTATATGATATAGACTTCTTAGGAGCCACACGGGGATTTATTGTTGGCTCTGAAGGAATTCTCCTAAGTTCGGTGGACACCGGGAAAACTTGGCAAAGGATAAATCTTCCCTCAACTGAATCATTATTTAAAATATATTTTCTTGGGGATATGAAAACCGGATTTATTGTAGGCGCCAAGGGTACTATCTTTAAAACAAATGACGGCGGTATTTCATGGTACCAGGTCAATTCGCCTACTCAAGAGCTGTTATATAGCATAAGCTTTGTTGATAATAATACAGGTTTTATTGTCGGTTGGAACGGAGAGGTGCTTAAAACAACTGACTCAGGAAACGATTGGTCGGAGATTAAAAAATTTTCAGATCAATATCTTAAAGACATAAAATTTTTTGATAGCAAATCCGGGGTTATCGTCGGAGGCTCGGGAGTAATTGCAAGAACAAACGATGCAGGAGAAGATTGGAAAATTATTAATTCTGGCACTTCTTCGGGATTATATGCAGTCAAATTTTTTAATAAAGAAGACGGGATAATATTGGGAGGAAAAGGTGAAGTCTTGACTTCTTTAGACGCGGGAAAAAATTGGAAAGTAAGTCCCAGTGCTACTTATGCTTCGCTGCTGTCTATTACAGAAACACCATCAAAAAAAGTATATATATCCGGGGAAAACGGGACAATATTAACTAATTCAAAATAACCGGTTGAAGAATCTTTCGGTAAAATAATATTAAAATAGCGAGACAAATAATTGGATAAATTTGTAATTGAAGGCGGTAAAAAATTATCAGGGAGTATCGAAATAAGCGGCGCAAAGAATGCCTCGCTAGCTTTAATGCCGGCATGTTTGCTAGCATCCGGAAAGTCTACACTATATAATACACCTGAGTTAAATGATGTGTACACGATGATGAAATTGCTGAATCATCTTGGTGTTGAGAGCTCATTTGAAAATCATTTAATGAAGTTGGACACAAAGAATATTACCAGCCAGGATGCACCTTATGAACATGTAAAAAAAATGAGAGCATCTGTTTATGTGCTTGGTCCTTTACTTACTAAATATGGTATGGCAAAAGTATCTTTGCCCGGAGGATGCGCATGGGGACCTCGTCCTATTAATTTACATTTAGAAGGACTAAAGAAATTAGGGGCTGAGATTGATCTAGTAGAGGGATACATTATTGCGAAATCAAATAGACTATCCGGTGCAAGAATCAACTTTGATATTTCTTCAGTAGGCGCAACCGGAAATATATTGATGGCTGCTACTTTAGCTAAAGGGACTACGGTGTTAAATAACGCTGCGTTGGAACCGGAAATAACAAATCTTGCTGAGTTTCTGCTTAAAATGGGCGCCAAAATAAACGGCATCGGGACTTCAACTTTAGAAGTAGAAGGTGTTGACGATCTTCATCCTGCTGAAATTGAAACAATTCCGGATAGAATTGAAGCCGGGACAATGCTTATTGCCGGAGCAATTACAAACGGATCGGTGACCCTAACTAATTTTCCGTCTAAATTAATTAATTCTGTCCTATCAAAGCTAGAAGACAGCGGGTGCAAGATTAAAATCGAAGGTAATTCGCTTTCGCTTGATGCAGAATCTAATGAAATTAATTCGGTTGATATTACAACTGCAATATATCCTGGATTTCCGACTGATATGCAAGCACAATGGACTGCATATATGGCAATAGCAAGTGGAACTTCTACAGTAACCGACACTATATACCTTGATAGATTTAAACATGTTCCTGAACTATTAAGGCTTGGTGCAAATATTAATGTTAATGACAACAGTGCAGTTATTAAGGGCGTAAGCAAATTAAAAGCTGCAAAAGTCATGTCCACTGATCTAAGAGCTAGTGCATGCTTAGTATTAGCTGGGCTAGCAGCTGAGGGTTCTACAGAAGTATTAAGAGTATATCACCTTGATAGGGGTTATCAAAAAATTGAAGAAAAACTTTGTCTCCTCGGTGCAGACATTCAGCGTGTTAAAGGCAGTGAATATTAATTGTGGCGTATATTAAAAAAATATTTACCGTATACGATTATCTTTCAATTTATTTACTCTTAATCTTCCTAATAAATTTATTCCTACAGTTTATCCCCCTGACAAACGTCTTGGGATACGAGTATTCTGCTGCTAATTCTATCTTATTGAGCCTTTTATCGGCACTTTATCTTATCCGGGTTTATAAGAGATTTGGAAATAATGGAAATAAAAAAGTCTTGATAAGATATCTTACTGTTGGCTTTTTGTCGTTTATACTATTACCTCTTTTAATTTCAATTACTCATTCAATCTTTTCAATTAGTTGTTCAATTTGCGATGGTCTTTTATTTTATACTGTGCTTACAATTCCTTCAATAATTGTCGGAGCTTCGTTGGGTTTAATATCGCTAAATCTAAATAAGAGATTCCCAGTTCCAATCTTCATCTTATTGTACATTGCTATACTGTCCATTCCGTTTTTTGAATTCTACTTTAATCCCCAAATTTATTTTTATAATGCAATATTCGGTTTTTTCCCGGGCACTATTTACGACGAGGGTTTGGACGTTGGCAGTTCTTTAATTATTTACCGTTTATTGAACACAATTTTCTTTGGTACCTTATATATCCTTTTAATTAATAAAGGCATATCCGTTAGTAAATTAAGAAGTTATTTACTTATGGTAACTGCTCTAATAATTTCGGTTGTTTTTCTTTTCGTATCTCCGGCATTTAATTTTTCTACTAATTTCGGTAAACTCAATAATGCATTGAAAAACGAAGTAGTGACACAACATTTCGTTATTCACTTCTCTGAGCAAATAAATCCTGACCTTCTTAATGCTGTATGTTTAAGCCACGAATATTATTATGCGGAATTATCAAAGTTCTTTGGCTTTAAGATGACACATAGAATCAATTCATATATTTTTTATGATAACGCACAGAAAAAAGTATTAATTGGCTCAGCCAATGCAGATATTGCAAAGCCCTGGCTTAGATGTACTTTCACTTCTTTGAGCGATTATGGTGAAACGTTAAGGCATGAAATAGCACATTGTTTTACTTCAAAGTTTGGAAGGGGAATATTTAAGATAGCGGGCGGGATGAATCCTGCACTTATAGAAGGAGCAGCAGTCGCCGGAGATCCGTATTATGATGAACATTCAATTGACTATATGGCTGCCTTAGCATATAGAGAATCCTATAGAATAAATTTACCCGAATTGTACCGTGGATTCAGTTTTTATACTCAAACATCTTCACTATCGTATGTTTATGCCGGCTCATTTTCGAAATACTTAATCTCTAATTACGGTATAAAAAAATTTGAAAACTTCTATGCAACTAATAATTTTAAAAAAGTCTATGGAACAGAAATTAAGAATACAGTACATCTATACTATCAATATCTGGACAGTTTGAAATTAAACTTAAATTCAAACAAGGCTAGTTATTATTTTGGATGGAAGTCAATATTTTATAAAGTTTGTCCAAGATATGTGGCTAACATATTAGCAAAAGCATGGGGATATTATAATAGTCAAGAGTACACAAAAGCAGAAAAACTATTTACTGATGTACAAAACTTGACTAATAACTACTCAGGCTTAACCGGGTTAACAGATTGTCTGGTAAAAGAAAATAAATTTCTTCAAGCAGCAGGTCTTTTACGAAAGAAAATTAGCGAATTTAAGAATACTTCATATTATTATGGTATTGAATTAAAATTAGCAGATGTCGACGTACTTACATCGAACGAATCTGAAGCGGATTCATTATACCAAGCATTGCTTGAACAAAATCCGAATAGAAGATACGTTAGTCTTTCGAACTTAAGGATCAGCTTGATGAATAGTGACTCATTGTTAAAAACTTATATAGCAGGAAATAATTATGACCGATTTATTATTTTGAGAGATCTTAATGAAACAAAATACGATTATTCGTCTATACCGCCGTTCATTGATCTTGCAAAATATTTTAATATTAGCTATACAATAATAAAACAAGTATTTTCAAAGCCTTTTTTCGCGAGTAATATTGAAAGCAGTTATGCACTATATAAAATATCAGACTTTATGTTCGAGCACCTAGATTTTCAAAACGCTCAAAAGACTGCGACTCTTGCGTTGAAATATAATGATGACCCTGACTTCAACATATTTTTAAACGAAAATATAAATAAAATAAACTGGTGTAATTCACACTCATCTTATATTTTAGCACACACAAAATTTTAACATTTATACATCGATATATTAAACTATTTATCTAAATGAATTTTACTAAAGCCTTATCAAAATATCAATTTATTATCAGCGTTTCCAAATTAGCGGACAAAAGGAAAGTCCAAGTCTTTATTGTAGGAGGTTACGTACGGGATCTAATATTGAATCGCGCGAGAAATGAAATTGATTTCCTTGTGATTGGTGACGGAGCAGAATTTGCTTCGGGATTAGCGAAGGATCTTGGGGTGAGCAAAGTAACAATATTTAAGAATTTCGGGACTGCACATTTTAAATTTGAAGATTTCGATTTCGAATTCGTCGGTTCTCGTAAAGAATCATATAGCAAGAGCAGTCGTAACCCTGTAGTAAGTACAGGTACTTTCGAAGAAGATATTCAGCGTCGCGATTTTACAATAAATACTTTAACAATTTCATTAAACGAAAAGACTTTCGGAGATTTAATCGACCCTTACGATGGGTTGTCTGATATCAAGAATAAGATAATAAAAACTCCAATGGATCCAGAAATTACGTTTAACGATGATCCATTAAGAATTATGCGAGCTTACCGTTTTGCTTCGCAATTAGATTTCTCAGTTGTTGAAGATATTAACGAAGCAGCCCGAAAGTTAAGAGAAAGGCTGAGAATTATTTCTCAAGAAAGAATAACAGATGAATTTTTCAAAATTCTAGCTTCGCCAGTACCCTCAGTAGGACTTAAGTTGCTTTTCTTTTCAGGAGTAATGGAAATAATATTTCCTGAAATTGCGAATTTATCTGGGGTAGACCAAAGAAATGATTTTCATCATAAAGATGTATTCCTACACACCTGTCAGGTGGTTGATAATATTTCAAAGGCTACAGAGAATGTTTGGTTAAGGTTTGCAGCACTAGTTCATGATATTGCTAAACCGCAGACAAAGAGGTTCGTAGAAGATATCGGATGGACATTTCATGGGCATGAAGAACTTGGTGCCAGGATGATGAAGAATATCTTTACCAAATACAAACTTCCATTTACCAAAATGGACTATATTGAAAAACTAATCAGACTTCATCTTCGTCCTATTGCACTGGCTAAAGAAGAAGTAACTGACAGTGCAATAAGAAGACTTATTGTTTATGCCGGCGAAGATTTAGAAGATTTGATTACACTTTGCAGGGCAGACATAACAAGCAAAAACCCCGGTAAAGTATCGAAGTATTTAGGAAATTACGAGCGCGTCATGAAAAAAGTACTGGAAGTTGAAGAAAAGGATAAATTACGCGCATTTCAATCTCCGGTTAGAGGAGAAGTAATTATGGAGATATGCCATTTGAAGCCCTCAAAAAAGGTTGGAGAAATTAAAGCGGCAATTGAAGATGCCATTCTTGACGGAAAAATTCGGAACAATTACGAAGAAGCATTTCAATATTTGTTATCCATAAAGGATAAATTCTTAAATTGAAAAAGAAGGATTAAACGGGAATTTCAACAGGCAAAATCAAAGATAACCTATCCGTTCCTTTATTCATAAAACAAAATTTCTAACAATAGCACGATTATCCATTTTGGACAATATATTTAATTTACCGTCTATGCGAAGATATACTATATGATCTAGCCTAAGCAAAAGAGGATGGTAAATGGAAAGCGATTACGAATTATAAACGATTGTATACAAATATCTTAACCTCTGCCATAACTTTAATTTAGCTTATTTGCCGTACAAGTATTTATCTGACCGTCTATAAATATAGCTTTTTAACTGCTTAACTATATTGTATTTTTGTGTTTAAAATTGAATATCAGTTTGAATAGTTCAACTTCTAGATTGAAATAAGGATAAAAAATTACATAATATTTGGAGCTCAATATGCGCATCATCCATAAATTCATATTAGCCTTTTTTGTCTTATCGGTAGTTACATACGGGCAGACGGAATTAACGCTGGACAAGGCTGTTAATATAGCACTTCATAGGAATACTACTTTACAGGCATCTCTTAATAACTTAAAATCCTCGGAGTCAAATTACCGAGCTTCCTGGGGAGCCTTACTTCCTACAGTTGATGCTCAAGGCACATATGGATGGAATAGGTCAATTCAGCCCGGGACAAGCGGTCGAACATACACATTTCAGGGTTTTACAATAAATCTTCCGGCAACTCCTAGCTCTACGACTGATACTTATAATTATTCTGCCGGAGTTAATGCTTCCTGGACATTATTCGACGGTCTTTCCAATTATGCTGCTGTTTCGCAAAGTAAAAAACAACTTGAATCTGCTAGACTTCAGTTAGAAAACTTAAAACAGAATATAGTATTTCAAACCATAAGTTTATATTATGCGGTTGTTAACAATCAAGAGCTATTAAAAGTCAAGGAAGACAATGTAAAGTGGAACAAACAGAACTTAGAAACAATCGTTGAGAAGAATAAACTTGGCGCAGTAACTATAGCAGACGTTTACGCACAGCAAGTTCAGGAAGGTAATGCTGAGCTTGATTTAATTCAGACAAAGAACAATTTAGAGATTTCTAAAAGTAATTTGCTATATTATTTAGGTCTTGATGTTCTTAGCAATTATACTTTTGCTGATTCACTTACGACCCAAGAAGAGCATGTGCTAAATTCAGATCTCTCTAATCAATTCGGGAATATTGATGAACTCGTTAAACAAGCCTTGGTGTCAAGAGATGATTACAAAAGTGCCGCTTTAGATTTCGAAAGTGCAGAGAATAGCATTACTATGGCACAAGGAAATTATTTCCCGCGCCTATCCAGTAATTTTGGTTATAATATGTTTGCTAATCAGCTATCCAATTTATCGAAATCCAGAACATATTCTGCTAGCTTAACTTTGAGCATCCCGATTTTTTCGGGTTTCAGCATAGACAATCAGGTTCAAGCTGCTGAAGTAAACGCAATGAATAAACAAATAAACCTTGATGATCTTAGAAGAACGATAAAACAAAATTTGCAGCAGACCTACTTAAATATTCAGGCTGCCGAAAAAAGTTTAGAGGTCAATAAGAGAAATGTTGCCTCTGCCGGTGAGAACCAAAAAATTACACAGGAAAAATATACTTTAGGCTCAGGAACACTGCTTGATGTTTTAGTAGCTAATTCAAATTATACAAATGCTCAAACAAGTTTAATTAATGCCGAATTTCAATATATAGTACTAAATCAGCAGCTCAAATATTATCTGGGCGTACTTAACTACAAGCAGTATGAATAAAAATTTAATTTAGGAGAATATTTCACATGGCAAATGGAAAACAAAAAAAATCTAAAAAGAAAGTAATTATCTTTTCCACTATCGGAGTATTGGTAATAGCACTTGCTTTGATAGCATTCTTAGGAGGAAAAAGAGACGAGATAGTTCCAGTTCAGATAGAAAAAGCATCTATAAGAACTATTACCCAAAGTGTAACAGCTACAGGTACACTTGACCCTGAATTCAAAGTAGTAATTACACCTGAAGTAACTGGTGAAATAGTTGAGCTCCCTGTTAAGGAAGGTGATTTCGTTAAGAAAGGGCAGCTACTAATTAAAATTAAGTCCGATGCTTATCGCGCTCAAGTTCAGCAATCCGAAGCAAGTCTAAATTCTGCGAAGGCTACTCTTTCTATGGATAAAGCGCAGCTTGATAAAGTTACGTCTGATTATAACAGGACTAAGCAGTTGCGCGAGAAAAATCTAGCAAGTGATTCTGATCTTGAAACTGCAAAAAGCACATATCTTTCAGCTAAAGGTGCATTAGAAGGCGCGCAGGCTCAAATTGCACAAATGCAAGCTGCCTTAAAGGTGCAGTTAGATCAATTAAGTAAAACAACTATTTATTCTCCGATGACGGGTACAGTTAGTCAATTAAATGTAGAGCTAGGAGAAAGAGTATTAGGAAGCGGTTTTAGTCAAGGTACAAACGTAATGACCGTTTCTGATCTGAAAAGTATGCTTGCCGTAGTTGATGTAGATGAAAATGATGTAGTATTAGTTTCTCCCGGTGATACAGCTAGAATTAAAATAGATGCATTTGGTGATAAAGTATTCAAAGGAATAGTTTATCAAATAGGAAATAGCGCTCAAACCACAGGTACAAGTACACAAGATCAAGTAGTTAATTTTGAAGTTAAATTGAAATTCCTTGATTTTGATGATAAATTCAGACCGGGCATGTCATGTAATGCAAGTATTGAAACAAAAACATTGCATAACGTTCTTAGCGTACCGATTCAAAGTGTAACAGCAAGAAGCAACATGTTTGAATCGAAACAATCACAGAATGGCGGCCAGGACTCTCAGGCAAAGAAAAAGGAAAGCAATAATAAAATTCAGGAACTTGTATTTGTAGTAAATAAAAACAAGGCAAAGGCCGTTAATGTAAAGACCGGTATTAGCGACGATAATTATATCCAGATAACGGACGGATTAAAGAAAGATCAAGAAGTAGTTACGGGAAGTTATAAGGCAATATCTACAGATTTACATGATGGATCAGATGTAAAAGTAGAGAGTAAAAGTAAGATGTATTCTAATCAATAATACTTAAGCTTGGAAGAAGAGATGAACATAATAAATATTGAACATATTGCTAAAGTTTATCAAGTGGGCACTGAAGAAGTTCATGCACTAAGAGACGTATCATTGAACATAGATAAGCATGAATACGTAGCTATAATGGGCCCATCCGGTTCAGGCAAATCTACTCTTATGAATATGCTAGGATGTCTTGACACTCCTACTACAGGCAAATATGAATTTACGGGAGTTAGTGTTAGTGAAATGTCTGACAATGATCTAGCAAAAATTAGAAATAAGGAAATAGGGTTTGTTTTTCAGACCTTTAACCTTTTGTCGCGCTCCGATGCACTCCACAATGTTGAACTTCCTTTGATTTATGCCGGCATTCCTTCTGCCGAAAGAAAAGAGCGGGCAGAGCAAGCATTAATAGATGTAGGATTAAAGGAAAGAATGCACCATAAACCGAATGAACTTTCGGGTGGTCAAAGACAGCGTGTGGCAGTTGCGCGCGCATTGGTGACAAGACCTTCAATTATCCTTGCAGATGAACCGACAGGTAACCTCGATTCTAAAACAGGCGAGGAGATTATGTTATTATTTAATGAAATTTATGAAAAAGGTAATACTATTATTCTTGTGACTCACGAAGAATATATTGCTGAGCATGCTGCAAGAATAATCAGGATTAAGGATGGATTAATTGAATCTGATGCTCCTGTGGCAAATCGGTATATTCCAAAACTTCATCCTGCAGTGAGCTAAAGATTTGAGTTTGCTGTTTCATTTAGAATAATTTTGAAATTTAATTAATGGAAATAAAATATGTCAAAGCTGGCTTTCTTATCGTTTGAAATAAGGGAAAGCTTTATGATTGCACTAAGAGCAATCAGGGCAAATAAGATACGGTCCGCTCTTACAATGCTCGGTATCTTTATCGGAATTACGGTAGTTGTATTAATGACCACTGCTATTAAAGGAATAGACAATTCATTTCAAAAAGGTATTAGTGCGCTAGGCTCTGATGTATTATATATTTCAAAATGGCAATGGTTCTCTAATACAGATTGGTGGAAAATGAGGAACCGTCGTCAAATAACAATGGAAGAATTTGAAAAATATAAGGAAATGGCAAAGCTTCCGCTTGCAGTAGCTCCGACAACAGCAACGAACCAAAACATAAAATATAAAAACAATTCTGTTAATAGTGTTTTCGTTACAGGCTCAGATGCTGATTATGTTAAGACAACTAATTTCACTTTTGATCAAGGGCGATTCTTTACAGAGATAGAAAGTAATGGCGCTAGAAATGTTGCGGTTCTTGGTAATACTGTAGCTAAGACTTTATTCCCAAATGGGAATGCAGTAGGAAATGATGTTAAAATTGGACCGGTTTCTTATCGTGTTGTCGGCGTGCTTTCAGTGCAGGGAAGTTTTATACTAGGAAGCTTTAATCCCGATAACCAGGTATATGTTCCAATTGGAACAATATTTAAATATTTTCTGGATGAGCGTCATCAAAGTATAACAATAAATGTCCGCGCTGCGAGCCCCGCAATGATTGAAGATACAAAAGAAGAAGCAGACGGAATTTTTAGAAAAGTAAGGGGGTTGAGTTTTAATCAGCCGGATGATTTTTCAATCAATCAGCAGGAAGCTTTAATCGACAATTACAATAAGGTAGTCGGTGTTATTCAAATTGCTGGTTTATTTATTACAGGACTGTCGCTTTTTGTAGGTGCAATAGGGATTATGAATATAATGTTTGTATCTGTACGCGAAAGGACCAAGGAAATTGGATTAAGAAAAGCAATAGGAGCAAGGAAAAGTGCAATACTTGCACAATTTTTATTGGAATCATCGATTATATGTTTAGTGGGTGGAATTGTAGGACTTATTGCGGCAATATTATTAAGTTTTCTCGTTAATCAATTTATACCGACGTCAGTCCAATATAGCGCTGTTATTTTGGCAATTGTTGTCTCATTAATTACTGGACTAATATCAGGGTTTGCCCCTGCTTATACGGCAGCTAAAATGGACCCGGTAGAAGCTTTGAGGTTTGAATAAATGAAACTAACAGAAACTATTGGCATTTCCCTTCAATCAATTAAAGGGAATAAGTTAAGAACGATGCTTACAATATTAGGCGTTGTTGTGGGAATATTTTCAATAATTGTAATAATGACTGTTATTACAATGCTTCAGAATAGTATACAGAATGGATTCTCACAGCTATCGCAAAATACATTTCAGATTCAAAAATTTCCGGCAATTATGTCTGGTGGTCCCGGTGCATGGTTGAAATATAGAAACAGAAAAGACATTACCCTTGATGATTATTACCGGCTTAAAAGTATGCTTAAGGAAGCCCAATACGTGGGGGCTGAACAATGGCAAGGAGGTAAAGTTGTTAAATTCGGAAGCAAAGAGACTAATCCTAATATTCAAGTTGCAGGAATTACTTCTGAAGCATTTAAGACTAACAATTGGTCGACCACAGAGGGCAGGGAAGTACGCGATATTGATGTAAATTATTCTAATGATGTTTGCGATATCGGACAGGATATTGTTGATAAATTATTTCCAAATATCGATCCAGTAGGTCAATATATCCGGGTTGATGGATTGCCTTTGCGCGTTATTGGTGTACTAGATAAACAGCCGTCTTTATTCGGCTCAAGTCATGATAGCTTTATTATTATGCCCATTACTACTTTTGAATCAAAATACGGTAAGTACGGAAAGAGTATAAATATTACAGTTATGTCTTATAGCGATGCCGATTATAATAACGTTATGGATGCTTCCATTGGGTATATGAGAACAATCCGAAAAGTTGAACCAGGAAAAGAAAATGATTTTGATATTTACAGTAATGACTCTATAATAGGTCAGATAAATAACATTACTGGCGGAGTAAAAATCGGTGCAATGGCAGTCTCTATTATTGCACTCATTGCAGCAGGTGTAGGTATAATGAATATTATGCTTGTATCAGTTACGGAACGTACTAGAGAAATTGGAATTAGAAAAGCAATTGGTGCTAGAAGAAATACAATCCTTTCTCAGTTTCTTATTGAAGCAATTACGCTTTGTTTGATAGGAGGGTTTATTGGAATTGTGCTGGGAGTAGGAGTTGGTAATCTAGCCGGATCCCAGCTTAACGCACAAATGGCTATTCCAATTGACTGGGTATTAATAGGCTTTTCACTCTGTATTCTTGTGGGAGTTATTTTTGGGACATATCCGGCTTATAAAGCAGCAAATATGGATCCTATAGAAGCACTCAGATATGAATAATCGCTAAGATTCCTTGCGCTTAATTTCATAAGGTCTTATAAAGCTCAGTTTTTATATTTGACCAAAAAAAGTGGGAAGGCTATGAAATTTACTGAAGTTGTTTCAGTTTCTCTTGGTTCGCTTAAAACAAATCGATTAAGAACCTTTCTAACAATCCTCGGGGTAGTCGTTGGTATTTTTTCAATTATCGTAATAATGACAATTATTTCAATGCTGCAATCTACTATTCAGGATAGTGTTGCAATGTTAAATAAAAATACTTTTCGAATACAAAAATTTCCGGCAGTTCAAACAGGCGGGCATGAGGCATGGCTAAAATACCGTAACCGGAAGGATATTACAGTTGAGGACTACTATCGCTTTGAAAATTTAATGAAGAATGTAAAGTATGTCGGAGCCATTCTTTTTGAAAATAATAAAATAATAAAATTTTACGGAAAAGAAACAAATCCGAACATTAACATAATTGGTGGGACCGTTGATGCGTTTTATACATATAATATCGGCATTCAGAAAGGCAGGGAGATTCGGCAGTTTGATGTAAAATATTCTAACCAAGTTTGCATAGTAGGAATGGATGTAGTCGATAAATTATTCACAAATATTGATCCTGTCGGGCAGGTGATTCGTGTTGATGGTAAACCGATGCGAATTATTGGGGTTATGGAAAGGCAGCCTCAGTTGTTCGGTCAAAGCATGGATAATTTAGTTATTATTCCTCTTACCACTTTTTTGTCATATTACGGAAAAAAAAGGCAAAGCGTTGATATAACCGTGATGACATACGGGCAGCAAGATTACCAGCCTGCGATGGAAGCTGCCATCGGATATATGAGAGCAATTAGAAAAATTCAGCCCGGAGTTGATAATGATTTTGATATTTATAGTAATGAATCAATAATGTCTCAGATAAATGATATCACGGGAGGAATCAAAGTCGGCGCAATGGTAGTTTCTTTTATAGCGCTAATAGCTGCCGGTGTGGGTATAATGAATATTATGCTTGTCTCAGTTTCGGAAAGGACAAGAGAAATTGGAATTAGAAAAGCTATTGGTGCAAAAAAGATTGATATACTAATGCAATTTTTATTTGAAGCTGTGACTTTATCTTTAATAGGAGGTATAATAGGAATTATACTTGGAGTGACGGTCGGTATTATTGCAGGCGGTCAGTTAAATGCAAAAGCTGTAATCCCCGTCGACTGGGTAATAATTGGAATGCTCACCTGTGTAGTTGTCGGAGTCATCTTTGGAACTTATCCAGCCTACAAAGCAGCTAGCCTTGATCCGATTGAGGCTTTAAGATATGAGTAGATTTATTTTATAAGTAAATTATTTTTTAGAATTAACAACCTTTTCAATTCCTATAGGGCAGTGGTCTGATCCCATTACATCGCTTAATATAAAGGCGCCTTTAATATCGTTTTTAGCATTTTCGGATGCAAAGAAATAATCAATACGCCAACCTACATTTCTTTCACGTGCCCGGGTAACTTGATCCCACCATGTGTAATTATCGGGCTCCTGGTTGAATATTCTGAATGTATCAACAAATCCGCTATTTATAAATTTATCAAGCCATGCTCTTTCTTCGGGAAGAAATCCGGAAACTTTGGAGTTCTCTTTAGGGCGTGCTAAGTCAATTTCTTTGTGTGCGGTGTTTACATCTCCGCAAATAATTATTTTTACGCCATCTTGTTTTAATTTATTAACGTAGTCAAGAAAAGCGTCATAGAATTCCATTTTAAATCTTAACCTTTCCGGACTGGCTTTGCCGTTAGGGTAATAGATATTAAATAACGTAAAATCAGGATATTCCGCTATTAAAATTCTGCCTTCATTATCAAACTTCTCAATACCAAAACCCATCTTAATGCTAAGAGGCTCCTTCTTTGTATATATTGCTACACCGCTGTATCCTTTTCTCTCCCCGGAGCAAAAATATGAATGGTAATTGTTTACATTTATTAGTTCCTCTGTTAACTGTTCCTTATGGGCTTTAGTTTCTTGAAGGCATAGAATATCCGGATTAACTTTAGCCAGCCAATCAAGGAAACCTTTTTTATGAATTGCTCTAATCCCGTTAACATTCCATGAGAGTATTGTTTGCTTTTCCATAATATATTTATTGAGTTATTAAAAGTATTGTAAAGATATCATTCATAATCTGAAATATTAATAAAACTTTGAAAAATTAAATTATTCTTTGACCTTCAGCACTTGTTCTAATCTAATTAGACTGTCGTTTGGGGTCATAATAAAAATCAATTGAAATTATACAAAATAAAGATATTATAATAAATAGGTTAAGTGGTAAAATGATAAAGCAATAATATTGGTTATATATTCTTTAGTTGAATTATCCATAAAGAATATCTGATGTCTATGGGTATTTATGCTTTGACCAAAAAACTTATTTATCATCTAGCTATGGCAACATTAATCCTGGCACAATGCGTAGTGTATTTCCATTCGGCAGTTGAGAAACAATTGGATTAGGTTTTCCATATATTTGTCCTCGTCCAAAATTGTTCCATTATGGTAAGTTGCATAAAATATTAAATATTTTATGCTGAACTGCATTGCTTTTCTAAGCTGCGGCTTATCGGCAAAATGGTAGGTTGTTAAAATATTATGAAAATAAATATGCAGAAAATTATTTTGTCAATTACTCTATTTGCCTTGTCAAATTCTATAATGTTATGCCAAAGTAAAATAAAAATAGGAGAGATATACGGGATAGAGTTAAGGAATTCCTTTACTAATAATACCGGTTCTTTTACGAAGTCATTGGACTATACGTTCGGATTATATACTGGAATAAATCTCTATTCATTCTACCAAAGTGCAATTTTACTAAGATTGGAAGCCGACTATACTAAGCTTCATTACTATAATCCAGGGAGGAAAATTAATTATGTCGTAAATACCTCTGCCGCCAACTGGAATGGACTTGATTATGCCGTATTTGATGAAAAATATATGTTTAACTTTATTACAATAGACTTACTTCCGGAATATCATCTGCAATTAAGTAAAAAAACATCTATCGAATTATTTGTCGGTCCATCGGTTGGCATTGGCGCGACAGATGTGAATTATAAGCAATTAGATAAAAATTCTTTAATTAGTGACCCGTATGATGAATACGGAATGATTCCAGTAACTACCTTTAATATGACTGTAGGATTTTCATTTTATTATTATCTAATTGTTTTTGATGTGAGATACCGCTATGTCAGCTTTGCTAAATATTCAAGCATAAAAACTAATTTTAATAATGTTTATACTCAGGTAGGAATAGTATTTTAATATTGTAAAACAACATAGTAAGTGTTTCAAAGATGCATTATTTTCTTAGGATAAGCTTAAATAAAGTTTAGTATCGCCTTTCATAAATTATATCTTTCAATAATAATTTACCGATAAGTATTGATGTTTTACCGAATAAATATTTTAATATATTGCTAGCATGATTATTTTAATTGATGAAATTGTGGTGAGTTATCA
Organism: Bacteroidota bacterium; assembly: GCA_021777835.1. Lineage (GTDB taxonomy): Bacteria > Bacteroidota > Ignavibacteria > Ignavibacteriales > Ignavibacteriaceae > FEN-1297. The sequence goes on from JAJYDC010000002.1 coordinate 207,251, forward strand.
ATAAATATATAACTCATTTAAAATAAATAATATAGAAGAATTGATGTTATGATGAAATATTTCAGGCGCTATAAAGATTTGGCAATTGAAGGCGCCCAAGCAAAGATGTACGATTACAATACTCGCGAACATCGAATTGATGAAATAAAGAAAGAGGCAAAAGAAGTAGCCAGTCATATCAAGAATGGGGATTCTGTACTAGAGGTAGCAGCAGGGCCAGGGTATCTTTCAATTGAACTTTCGAAGTTAGGGAATTATAAAATAAGCGGCATAGATATAAGTGCTGACTTAGTTGAAATCGCTACAGGAAACGCAAGAGAAGCCGGAGTAAAAATTGACTTCCTTCAGAGTAATGTATCGAACATGCCTTTTGAAGAGAACATGTTCAATTTTATCATTTGTGTACTTGCATTTAAGAATTTTAAAGAACCAATTAAGGCATTAAACGAAATGTACAGAGTACTAAAACCAGGTAGTACAGCTCTGATTATGGATTTGAATAGAAATGCTTCAAAGCAGGTAATGCAAACACTTGTTAAGAATATGGGGTTAAAAGGCTTAAACGCATTTCTTGCTCGTTCTATACAGAGAAATGGCGCTTATACAAAAAGGGAATTTGAAACATTTATCTCAATGTCAGAATTTAAGGAATTTGTTATTAATGAATCTGAGATAGGGTTCTCGATTTACCTAAGAAAGGTAGAATAAAACATTAAATCCTTTTTGCCGATATTTAAAAATTTAAAATTGGATAAGATAATCTAGAGAAATATAAACCGATTCAACTCTATCGCTTTTAACTTCCCCAGGTCTATGCAAGTTAAATATTGCTCTGCAATACTTGACGGCTACCTCTGTGCAGAATTCAAATCAATAATAATCCCATAACATTTAATATGCCTGTAGAAGCAAAATTATGCCGCTAGTGGCTTCAGAGATGAAGTTGATAAAATGAGATTTTCTGTAAAAATATATTTTCCTCCTGTAATAAATTATTTTGGCAATCAGGATGATCAAATCCTTTCCCTCGTATCTAAAAGATTATTATATTTAAAAATATTTTACAGGACGACATGGAACTAGAACAAAGATTAGAAAAATTAATTAATTATTTAACAGACTATATTTACACAGTCACAATCAAAGACGGAGTTGCAGTAAATACTTTTCACGGTCCTGGATGCGTATCGGTAACAGGATATACTTCGGATGATTACAGGAAAGACCCTGAATTGTGGTATAGAATGGTGCACAGCAAAGATCGCCAGAAAGTATTAGAACAGGCAAAATTAGCGTTGTCCGGTTTAGAAGTAGAACCTCTTGAACACAGAATTATTCATAGCGATGGTTCAGTAAGATGGGTTAAGAATAAAATAGTGGTTACTAAAGATGAATCTGGTTCACCCATTGCCTATGATGGTTTAATAAATGATATTACAAAATTGAAAAAAGCGGAGTTTGCGGCAAAAATAAGGAGCCGGCAGTTGAAGCAAGCGGACAAAATGGCTTCTCTAGGAATCCTTGTGTCAGGTATAGCTCATGAAATAAATAATCCAAATAATTTTATTCTACTAAATGCCCAGCTTTTTTCAAAGATATGGAGAGACGCAACTCCTGTGCTTGATGAATATTATAAAGAAAATGGTGACTTTGTAATCGCTGGTATGCTGTATAGTAGGTCGAAGGACAAAATATCTCAATCAATTGAGGGAATTTTAGCCGGCTCGGAACGAATTAAAAATATTACTAAAAGTTTGACTGAATATGCAAAAGCTGACAGCGGAAATCTCAACGAACAGGTAGATATAAATAAAGTGGTAGAAATTGCAATTCTTATTACCGGAAACTTAATTAGGAAATCAACAGCAAACTTTAAAGTTTATTATGGCAAGAATCTACCTCTAATTAAAGGCAATGCTCAGCAAATTGAGCAGGTGGTGATTAATTTAATCACTAATGCCTGCCAATCCTTAAGGAAAGATTCAGACGAAATAAAAGTATCGACTTATTTTAATGAGGAAAGAAGAAAGGTAAGAATTAAAATAGAAGATCAAGGATCGGGTATTGAAGAACGGGACTTGAAGTATATATTAGATCCTTTTTTTACCACTAAAAGAAATATGGGGGGAACAGGTCTAGGGCTTTCTGTGTCTTATAATATTATTAAAAGTCACAACGGAAGTCTAATCCTAAAAAGCGAACCGGGCACTGGAACTATGGCAAGAGCATCTTTTCCAGTTTCAATAGATGAAAATTTTATTTAGAGAAAATGATATGAACGCAAATATTTTTCCTGTTAACCCAATCCTCTTAGTTGACGACGAAGAGCACTTTCTGTTAAGCGCTGAATTAACCTTGTCCTCCAATGGAATAAAAAATATTGAAACTTGCAGGGACAGCCGCGAAGTAATGGAGCTATTATCAAGCAAATCCTTTTCCCTAGTAGTGCTTGATATAAATATGCCGTATTTATCAGGTGTTGACTTAATTCCCGCTATAGTAAATAAATTTCCTGAGATCCCTGTTATTGTTATATCTGCAATTAATAATGTCGATAGTGCAGTGTATTGTATGAAGGAAGGGGCATTTGATTACGTAGTTAAACCAATTGATGATACTCGTCTTGTCACTACAATAAAAAGAGGTCTTGAGCTTACTGAAATTAGAAGTGAAAACGAAATGCTAAAACAATCGCTTCTTAAAGAAAATATTGAGCATCCGGAAGCTTTCAATGAAATTGTCACACACTGCAGTGTAATGCAGTCAATTTTCAAATATATTGAAGCAATTGCAAAAACAAATCTGCCTGTACTTATTACCGGGGAAACGGGTACAGGGAAGGAACTCTTTGCTAAATCAATCCACCGGGTAAGTGATAGAAAAGGCGAGTTAATATCGGTAAACGTTGCAGGTTTGGACGATAACTTCTTCTCAGACACATTGTTCGGTCATAAAAAAGGAGCCTTTACAGGTGCCGAAATTGATAGGAAAGGCTTAATTGAAAAAGCCGAAAACGGAACGCTTTTTTTGGATGAAATTGGAGACTTAAGCATTGAATCTCAAGTAAAATTACTAAGACTTTTACAAGACGGTCAGTATTATCCGTTAGGATCCGATGTCGCAAAATTATCCGATGCAAGAATAATTGTTGCTACTCACCGTGATATTAAAGCTATGCAGGCGGGGAATACATTTAGGCAGGATCTTTATTACAGATTAAAGTCTCATCATATAGTCATACCGCCTCTAAGAGAAAGAAAAATTGATCTGCCTTACCTGGTAGATCATTTTATTACTAAGGCATCTAATTTACTTGGCAAGAAGCGTCCTGCTGTTCCCAAAGAATTATATACTTTGCTTAGTAATTATCCCTTCCCGGGAAATGTAAGAGAACTTGAAGGAATGATTTTCGATGCAATAAGTCTACATAATTCCGGGATACTTTCTCTTGAATCTATCAGAAAGAAAATAATGGATTATAATCAGGATAGAAATACAACTTCATTTAATTCAGTTGTTTCAAAAGGACAGAAGGATGAGCTAATTAATTTTCCCGGTAGATTTCCTACATTAAAAGAGACGGAAGACTCCTTAATTGCTGAGGCACTAAAAAGAGCCAGGGGAAATCAAACTATTGCCGCTGAACTGCTCGGGATGTCGAGACGTGCGTTAAATAATCGCCTAAGAAGAGCTGACGACAATGATCTGAAATCAGAGATGTAAGTTAACTAAAAGTCGCAATCATAAAATCCACAATGACTTATCTAGATAAATAGATGCCACATTTTTACCATTTGCCACATTCTTTCATTTATACTTAAACATATAAAATATAAAGGCTTATATTACTATCTATGTATCCGTTTGCAATTTTGTGGCACTGGTTCGAATGCATTAAATAAATTCGTTCTAACGGCTAAGTGATTATTTGGTAAGAGTCTATACAATATTCTTCAAGATGGCATATCCTTTGAGTTATACTCTTCAGTATTTATTAACAAATAGGTTAGGAGTAAATATGAAAAAGGTTGTATTTAGTTTGGTTTTAGTTGCATTTACTGTATTGATTTTTACAGCACCTAATTTCGGCGAACAAAAATCCAGTGTTTTAAGAAGGAAGATGATTGAAAACGCTTTGCAAGTGTTCCCAAGTTCTTTGAACTTGTCTGTTCCGGGAGTCGTTGAATCAACAATTTATAATATCGTACTGGTAAAGAACTACTTTCCCGATGAAAATTATAGTAAAATTATAAAAGCATTAAATATGGTTGCACAGTCGGATGATAATCCATCAATAAGATTCAAAGCTCATTTAGCATTAATATATCTGACTTATGGATCAAATATTAAGCTAAAACCGATTCATGATACATATGATCATGAGTATATTTTCAAGCAAATTTCAGAACAGTTAGAAAAGAAATTATTAGTTGCCTCAAATTAGAAACCTCTAAGTACCGATGAGATTCTTCATGCATGTCAATAGTCGGAGGAAAACAGTATTATTAGGCTAAGTTAGCAATCCTAAGAGTACTGTGAAAATGCCGGAGTCAATCCGGCATTTTAATTTTATGTCTGCTTATTTATAAAATTACTTTATACAATACTTTCAATCTCATTTATTTCCTATAAATTATCGTAAACTTCTTCTTTTGCCTGATTGAATTTGTTGATTAAGAATTTCATATCAAAATATGTATCCTCCGGAATATCCGCAGTATTATTAAAGCTGCTCAATTTTGAATAAAGATCTTGTTTGCTTGTATACTCTTTTAAGTAAAAAACTCTAACTTTATTTCTATTCTTTACCAGCCAATTCAATGTGATTTTAATTTTCTCAAGATCTTCTTCATCCGGCATTATCTTCCTGTTAATTGTCATCTCAAAATAGTCATCAAGGGCTTCTTCAAAATTATCTTTTCCTTTAATGACATTTTTCTTAATGTATATTTTTCCGGTAAGCATTAAAATATAATCGTGATTATTGCCTTCTACTATTTCAAACAACACATTTGCAAGGTTAACAGGCTCAGAGAGAAGTGAAGACTTATGAGTCTGGGATAAAATTAAATCAACAAGCTCTTTAACTTCTGCTGCCTTTTCATATTTTAGTTCGTTAGAATATTCTTTCATTTTATTTAAGAGCCGGTTAAGTGCAAATTGACTCTTTCCATAAAGAAATTCATACACTTTATCTAACTCTCCCTCATAAACTGACTTTTCTTTATTAACGCATGGTGCTGTACACCTATCGATTTCTGCAAGAAAACATTTTCTGCCTTTAGAAAATTCTGCATCAGTACATTCACGCAAGGAGAAAGTCCTGTTTATCATATCCAGAACAGAAGCTGCTTTCTTTCGAGATATAAATAACCCAAAGTAATCATTACCGTCAAAATCAAAATAGTTGCATATTTCAGGGACCGGAAAAGTATTTGAAACATTTATCCTAAGGAAATATTTATCGCCGTATTCTTTTAATAAAGTATTATGCTTAGGCTTTAATAGCTTAATTGATTCTGCTTCTGCTAGTAAGGCTGTAAGCTCCGAGTTAGTAATCTCTATTTTTAACCTTGCACCTTGCTGCACAATTTTCTTAGCTTTCCTTGGAGCAGTGCTTGAGAAGTATGATTTTACCCTGTTCTTTAATGACTTTGCTTTCCCTATATAAATAATCTCATCACGAGAATTTAGAAAGTAATAAATACCGGGTGCGTCAGGCAAGGTAGATACATCTTCACCAAGTCTCTTTTTAATTTTGGTGCTTTGAAATTGTAACCCTTTAGGAAATTTCTGGAAGTTTATAATATCATTAACAGTTTGGATATTAAAATTAGCCTGCAGTTCTTTTGCCATTTTAATAAAGGCACGTGCTGTAACTTCTGCATCTCCCAGTGCCCGGTGAGAATTCGAATTCTTAAGTTTCAAATGACCTGCAACTGTCCCTAATGATTTGCTTCGTAGAAACGGATAAAGACGGCGTGCAATTTTTAAAGTACAAAAATTCAAGTTAGGCAGGAAATCTCGTCCGCAATAACGGTATTCCTTTCTGAGAAAACTTAGGTCAAAAGAAAAATTGTGTCCTGCAAGTATTTCTTCCGAGGCAAAATCGGTTACTTCGTCGACTATATCTTCAAAAAATGGTGCACTGAAAACATCATCAGTTGCTATTCCAGTTAATTGTGTTATGAAATAAGGGATTTCTTTTCCGGGATTAATAAGTGAATTATATTGATCAACTATTTTAAAATTAGAAACCTTAACCATTGCAATTTCAATAATTCCATTTCGCGCAGGTGACAAGCCGGTTGTCTCTACGTCTATAATACAAAATGGGGCTTCTTCAATCGGAAGTTGTAGAATGTTTTCTTGTGTCATTATGCAAATTTATAATTAAATTCCAACTTTATCATTAGTCTTATTTATAAATTCTTCTTTTTATTTTTAATAATTTATACTCATTCAAAATAATTGCAAAAAATAAGTCCCGCGGTGTTTTATAATTGAGCATCAGTAATTGCTTGCTAGCAAATAAAGAATTGCTAATATTTAATATAAGAACTCCTGAACAAATCTTTGTCAGCTTAAATCTTCGCTTTCATAATTACTTATTTGTCTAATAATCTTTTGAGGTGAGGACCTTGGCAGAATTATGCTTCCAATTGGTTAGTTAGTTATTGAATTAAAATATTATATTCTTTTTTTCTCCTATAGATTTAATGGATTGGTATTATCTAAACTTTAATAAATAAAGAAAAATTAATGTATCGATTTATGACAAGTTCTAATATCCTAACTTGCGTGGATGCAGACAATTTACTTTATTAATATACGCTATAGGGCATTGGCTGTTTTTAAATATGAATTTAAAAGGGATAGAAATTAATTCTATCCCTTTTATTAAATAATTAAGTTAATTACTTTCCTTTTTTCCCTCCGCCTCCGCCGCTAGTAACTACTTTTACATCAACGTACGTAAGGTTATTATTAACATCCACAATTGGGAAACCGGCTCCCTCTGAAGAAGCTGCTGAAACTGCTATTGTCGAAGGACTTATATAATTTGCATAATTATCGATTATAGCATGGCTCAGGTCTACCATATTACTCGGAGTATAAAATGTTATTCGATAATTCCCAATTTCAGTTGGTTTCCACCCTCCTTCAGAAGCTCCATATATTAGTTTCCCGGCAATGTTTAATTCCATAGCAAAACTAATGTTACTTGGAGTTTCTAAACCTTCCCAATATCCGTTAACATTCCATACCGGTTCAACTGGTGGATTTAATGGGAATTTTTGAATTACTAGTTTAGCACTATTAGTAGCTACTGTTGCCCAATTGCTTAAATATGTGGTCGTATTAGTTCCTTGAAGCTCATTTAGTGAACTTGGGTATTCAAGCAATGCCATATTGTAGGCCGTCATAGAGGACACGGCTGCGAACAGTACTACCTCTAATCTAAAAGGTCTATTAAGCACAGGGTTCATTGACTCAATATTATCACCCCAATCAACAAATGATACAAAATTAGACCCCAGCGAGGCATAATCGGCTTGCCAATAATTTCCTTCCGTCTTTTGAGGATACCAAGGTCCGGTTGTTGTTAAAGCAGCTATCTCCGATGCTGTTAATCCTGGATAATCGCCAACATAGATTTTTAAAAAGCTATTACTAGGTAATTTAGTCAACGAATAATCCGAAGCTAAAAGAGCAGGAAAAGAAAGATTATTTACTAAAGTCTCTGTATGTCCGCCACCTCCGCCCCCGCTCCCGTATTTGTGAATAATCGATTGGTCTTTGGATGGCTCAACTGGGTGTTCATAACAATCTACAAGAAGAATTGAGAAAGCAAAAAACAATATTGTGAAAATATTCCTTTTCATAGGTCCTCCTAGAAGATTTTTATTGAAGACAGTATTTCTCACACATTTTGTTTAATAAAAAGTACTTATTAATTAATTTTGTGCTTTATCCCTTTTTGAATTTTATTTCAAAGAGCTAAAGCTTCTGCCGGAAAGAAAAAAATATTAGGTAGAATGTATTTGGATTGTTTGTGCTACAACACAAAATTTGAAAACAATTACATGAAACAAATGCATTCTTTCAGCATTAAGAGTAAAATGAATTACATTAAGTAATTGAATAAACGAAAAGTATTTCCATGTGATAAGATAGATTGTTAAAATTTAAAGTCAAGTCAATAATTACAGAAATGGTTCTATAAGTAATTATAATAAAATGATTTACAAATACAAACGGTTGATTAATGTAAACCAAATTTCCTCTGTTTTTTCTTAATTACCAGAAAAATCAAATTCACTAATTTTTGAGTATCTTTTATATTTCTTTTTCGCTCTTCGGAATAATTTTGAATTATTCCTATAATCATTCGTCCATATTTAATTTAGCAGTAATAATTCCAAGCTAAAAGTTTACTTACGTAATTAATTACGCAAATAAAGGTCCATCAATAAAATTACTTTCGTAGACCATACTTACTTATTTTGTTGTATAGCGTTACCCTGTCAATCTCAAGGATAGAAGCACTCTTGGATATATTCCAATGATTTTCATTTAAAATATTAAGAATATGCTTTTTCTCTATAGCCCAAATACTCTTGCAGCCATTGTCATCAATAAAATTCATTGCTGATACGTGAAACGGTAGATCTTCTACAATAATTTTGTTTGACTTTCCAACTACAACCGCACGCTCGATTGCATTTTCTAATTCTCTTACATTCCCTGGCCATTCGTAATTAATAAGAAATTCCATGGCCTCCTTTGAAACAATTTTAAAAGGCTTATTCATAGCTGTTGAGAATTTCTTAATAAAGAAATCTACTAGAATATGAATGTCCTCTTTTCTTTCTCTAAGCGGGGGAATAAGAATTGGATAAACATTTAATTTATAATAAAGATCCTCTCGAAATTTTCCATCCTTAACTAATTCTTCAAGCCGTTCATGTGTTGCGGTTATAATGCGTACGTTGCTATTAACCATTATATCGCCGCCAACACGTGTATATTGTTTTGACTCAATAAAATGTAATAGCTCTAATTGTATCTTCAATGAAATAGAACTTATCTCATCAAGAAAAATAGTCCCTCCTTCAGCCATCTCAATCTTACCTTTTCGGTCGTATTGTGCGCCTGCAGCAGACCCTTTTTCCTGACCGAATAGTTCACACTCTAAAAGAGATTCTCTTAATGCACCGCAACTAACTTGCACAAATGGGTAATACTTTCTTTTGCTGTTTATGTGTATTGCTTTTGCTACTAAATCCTTACCGGTGCCGCTTTCGCCCCGAATCATAACAATTGAATCAGTTGGTGCAACCTTATGAATACTATCATAAATTTTTCTTAATTGATAGCTCTCGCAAATCAACCTATCTGGCTTTATTATTTCATCAATATTTTCCCTTAACTGTTTGTTTTCTATTCGTAACGCCTTTTGTTCAATTGCCTTTTGAACAAGATGAGCAAGTTCTTCTGGATTGATAGGCTTGGTCAGATAGCAGTCAGCCCCATTTTTAAGAGCTGATATAGCTGTAGGTACCGATGCATATTCTGTGGTCAGAATTACTACGGTATCATTTTGCATTGATTTAATTTTCGAAAGTAAACCGAAGTCTTTCATGGAGGGTATATTCAAATCAATCAATAATAAATCAAATTGTACTTCTGTAAATTTCTTTAATGTACTTTCACCGTTTTCTGCTGTATCAACAGTATAACCTTTTCCATTTAGCAAACTTGAAAGTGACTCCCTCACTTCCTTCCTATTGTCAACTATTAAAATCTTTTCTTTTGTTCTCATAATTATCTCTTAATATAATTTTCCCGTTTAAAGAATTAATCCAGTTACAAATTTAAACAAACGAAATGGAGGTGAAAAGTATCAATTAAGGGCAAATAACCGCGGGTCACTAAATAAAAACTGCATTTGGTTTCAATATCTTGCTTTAGAACCAATTTCCTTTTTCTACTTCTTGCAAGAAATGTCTATCAAATTATCTAATTAAATAATTATTTTAATCCCTTATTTATGATCATTTAGAATCAAAGGTAATCATATGTCCAAATTGATTTTCAATAATTAACATAAGTACTAATGAACGCATTGGATCAAAAATAAGGTAACCGAAGTAGACTTGTAAAAAAGTCGTTAGGTCATAATATAGGTAACCCAAAATTTAGAAGGTTATCTATGAGCAATTTATCCAAAAAAGAATATCTTATTGAAATCAGGAAGCGTTACTTTTTAGCAACAAGGGCTGAAAAGTCACTTATTCTTGATGAACTTTGTGCCATATGCAGCTTTAACAGAAAATATGCCATCAGAGTTATTTCAAAAGATTTAACTGAACATATCAAAAAAAAAGGCAGACCTAAGAAATACTATAGCAAAGCTATAATTGATTTCCTAAAAGATCTTTGGGTACTTACCAATCTTGCTTGTGCTGAAAGACTTAAAGCAGCTATCCCTTTATGGTTGCCTCATTATAATTTTCATAGCAATAATCATTTAACTGAGAAGGATGTAAAACTTC
>JAJYDC010000083.1 GCA_021777835.1 Bacteroidota bacterium
CATATCCGTAATTACCCAACCTGGGGCAATACAATTAACATTGATATTGTACTCACCAAGTTCTGCTGCTAGAGACTTCGTCAAGGCTATAACTCCACCTTTAGACGAAGCATAATGAGAATAAAAAGGTTCTCCTCTTTGCCCAGCTGTTGAGCTTATATTAATTATCCTGCCGAATTTATTCTCTTTCATCTTTGGAATCACTTCTTTTGTAAATAAAAATGTTCCGGTAAGATTTACCCTAATAGTCTCATCCCATTCTTTTAGAGTCAATTCCTCTGCTTTGCCAAATTTCCATATTCCGGCATTGTTTACTAGGATATCTACTCTACCAAAATCCGAAATTATTTCTTTAACTGAACTTTCTATTTCATGCTCGGAAATTAGGTCAACCCTATAAGATTTTATTTTACTTATTGAAGCAACTTCTTCTATTAGTTTATTTGCCGCTATTTGATTTGAAGTGTATGTAAAGGCTACATCCGCTTTCGATTTTGCAAATAATTTTACACATGCAGAACCAATTCCTCGAGAGCCGCCTGTTATTAACACAGTCTTTTTGCTTAGGTCTATCATATCAGTACTTTACTTTCATAAGAAATAATCCTTTCGCTGGAACTGCCTCACCCGCAGCCTCTCTGTCCGTCTTCATTATAATATCTTCAATGTAATTTTCATCGAAGTTGTTTTTTACTGCATTTAATAATGTCCCAATGACAGTTCTTACCATTCCATGTAGAAATCTATCCGCTTCTATTCTAAAAATTATCAACTCTTTTAATTCTTTCCAACCTACATTGTAAATATTGCATATTTTATTTTCCGTGTCACTGTCTTTTCTTGAGAAAGAAGAAAAATCTGCTTTTCTAATTAGTACCTTACTAAGTATATTTAATTTCTCGCATTGTATTTCATTATGATAGAAATAAGAATACCTATTATAAAACGGAGATTTTATTTTTGAAATTAGATATAAATAATTCCTCTTCTTTGCATCAAATCTTGAATGGAATAGTTCATCAACCTCTTCGATTTTTATTATTGAAATATCTGATGGTAGAACTGAATTAAGCGAATGCTTAAACCTATATAAATCAATATTTTGTTCCGATCTGAAATTCGCAATTTGACCTATAGCATGAACTCCCGCGTCAGTCCTGCCTGATCCTATTAAATTTACTTCCTCCCTTAAAATAGTTCGCAATGAATCAGATATCTTTTGTTGGACAGTGTCTGCATTTCTTTGTATTTGCCAGCCCGAATAATTTGTTCCGTCATATTGAATTAGTAATTTATAATTCTTCAATTCTCCCTTACACTCCTAATTCTTTGATATTAAGATCATTTTAAATATACTGTCTTAATATTCATAAACTCTTTTATCCCAAAAGAAGACAATTCTCTACCATAACCTGATTCTTTTATCCCTCCGAACGGAAGTCTCGGGTCTGATTTAACAAAGTCATTTACGAAACAACTACCTGAATTAATTTTTTCCTTAGCAATTTTCTCACCACGCTTTAAGTCGGATGTAAAAACTGCTGCACCTAGTCCAAATTCTGAATCATTAGCTATTCTTATACCTTCTTCCTCATTTTTTACCTTTATTAGTGCAGCAACTGGTCCGAAAAGTTCCTCATCGTATGCCGGCATTCCCGGTTTAATTTCTGCTAAAATTGTTGGTGGATAATATGCTCCCTTCATATCAGGAATAAATCCGCCAAGCAATAGTTTAGCGCCTTGGTTGATGCTTCTTTGAACTTGTTCGTGCAATTCATTTCTAAGATCTGTACGTGCTTGCGGTCCTAAATCATTTGCCGTATCCAGTGGATCGCCCATCTTCTTATTCTTCATCTTCTGAATAAAAATCCCTTCGAATTCCTTATAAACTTCTTCTACAATTATAAATCGTTTCGCGGCTATGCAGCTCTGACCTCCGTTTATTAATCTCGATGTTACACAAGTTCCCGCTGCTTGCTCAAGGTTTGCGTCTTCAAGTACTAGATAAGGATCGCTTCCGCCTAATTCGAGAACTGTTTTCTTTAAAACTTCTCCTGCTAACGCCGCGACTGATTTACCTGCCGCAACACTTCCCGTAATTGTAACCGCCTTAATATTTTTATTCTGAATTACTCCTTTGATCCTTTGGGAAGGAATAACTAATGTTCTAAAAATATTTTCCGGGAAGCCTGCTTCTCTAAAAATATCTTCTATCGCCAATGCACACCCTGTTACATTTGAAGAATGCTTTAATACACCTGCATTTCCAGCCATTAAATTTGGAGCGGCAAATCTGAATACTTGCCAAAATGGAAAATTCCAGGGCATCACTGCAAGAACTACTCCTAAAGGCTTGTATGTTACAAAGCTTTTCGATGCATCTGTTACAATTATTTCATCTTCCAAAAACTTTTCTGCGTTTTCAGCAAAATAATCACATACCCATGCGCATTTTTCTATTTCGGATTCTGATTGAAGAATCGGTTTACCCATTTCAATTGTCATAAGCTTGCCAAGAGCTTCTTTATTCTTTCGCAAGATTTGTCCGGCTCTTTTCATCCTTATTGAGCGCTCCGAAAAATCCGTCTCTTTCCAATTTAGATAATCATCATTCGATAGTGAAATTATTTTGCTGATCTCTTGATCATTCATTACCGGATATGATTTTATCTCTTCATCGTTTGCCGGATTTATAGACTTAATAACTTCTTTATTCATTGCATTTATTCCAAACTAATAAATGATAATAATTAAAAATCTTTCTACGCAATTACGCTTCATACCACTTTATTTTAGGTCTATTTCACTCTTTTAATGACCACTAAAGTCTTATCGTCGCTATAACTTCCATTTGTGGAAAAAGCGATTAAGGCTTCTAAAAGTTTATAAGTTATTTCCTTCGGCGACAAATGCTTATTGTTCTGCAGAATTTCACTAATCCTCTTTTCGCCGAACCCTTCAAATAAAGCATTTGTTGAATCAACAACCCCGTCAGAAAAAATTACCAATACATCGCCTAATTTGAAATTAATATTTTCTATTGTGTATTTAGCATTCGGAGTAGGTCCTAAGACCGGACCTGTAGGATTTAGGTATATTATTTCTTCAGAATCTTGTCTTAAAAACATCGGAGGATTATGACCGGCATTTGCATAAAGAAATAATCCGCCTTGGTCAGTTGATAATTCACCGTAAAAAAGAGAAGCAAATTTATCATCTGCAAATATCTTGTTGACAAGCGAATTCATTCGCTTCATTAGTAATGCCATCTTAATTTCAAAATTACATGCCATCCTTAAAGCACCTGAGATATACATTGCTTCAGCTGCAGCGCTTACACCTTTACTTGCAGCATCCCCGACTGTCACACCTAGCAAATTCTTGTCTTTTCCGATCTCAAGGTAATCGAAAAAGTCGCCGCCCACTATCTCTGCTGGGTCGGTAATTCCGAACAATGCATAATTATGATAATAATATTCATGCTCTGGCAATATGCTCTTTTGAAGTTCCCGCGCTTTATCAATATCAGCTCTCAATGTATTTGCACGATGAATTGACCTTATCTGATTTATTTGAGAAGTAAGTGCCGTTGCAATAATATTCAATGTTAATCGTAAGTTTTCATCAATCTCATCAGAATTTAAGGCTAATAAGTATTCATAATATAACTTCCCGTTAACTCGAATCTTTGAGCCTACTCCGGAAGCCGAATATTGAAAGATACCGATACCTCGTAGAAATTCATTCGTTTCATTACCCAGTACCGTTCTTTCTTTTGCAATCATATCAAATAACGGATAGTCGGTTATCTTTACTCGGAATAAAGAATCAATCTTTTCTAGACTCCCTGTTTGATAGAGTAAAATATAATCACCTTCTACCGCATCAAGCTGCCAAATTCTTCCTCCTGTCACCTTGATATTCTCATGCTCAATTATCTGGTTCAATACCGAAACCAGCATCTCTTTCTCTGATGAATATTTTTGAGAAGCTATTGCTTCAACTGTCTTGTGTAATCCTTTTTGGTTCATAATTCCTATCTTAAACTTGCTAAAGCTTCTATGTTAGTGTGGTATTTTCTTTGATCCCGGTTTGACTAATTGAAGTCCCTTTTTGCACAACTCACATCCCTCTGCCGGAAATGATATTGCGTCAATTTTCATTGTACTCATTTGTGGAAATCCGAAGTTTACTTTCCCGTTGCT